>CAJGCM010000030.1 GCA_904501765.1 uncultured Clostridia bacterium
CACACACCTGAATTTGAAGTGTGAGTTGCCCGTGTTTTTTTAGTTTTTAAGTTAAGGTTAGCCGCCGAGGTAGGCTTTTCTCACTGCCTCGTCTGAGAGCAGCTCCTCGCCCGTTCCGCTCTTGGTCATTTTGCCAATTTCAAGAACG
Source organism: uncultured Clostridia bacterium (assembly GCA_904501765.1). GTDB lineage: Bacteria > Bacillota > Clostridia > Oscillospirales > CAG-272 > UBA1740. The sequence continues at coordinate 149 of CAJGCM010000030.1, forward strand.
TATGCTCTATTGGCTATGGACAATGCCTTTTTTGCATTTTGCTCAACCAAAAGAACCGTTGTTCCAAGGCTGTTAACCTTTTTTATCATATCGAATATCGTATTTACGTAGAGGGGGGAAAGTCCCATACTCGGCTCGTCAAGTAACAGAAGCTTTGGGCTTGACATAAGCGCACGGCTCATTGCAAGCATCTGCTGCTCACCGCCAGACAGCGTTCCCGCAATCTGAGCTGCTCTTTCCTTTAAAATCGGGAAATAGGAATACATTTCTTCGAGCTTCGCATTAAACGCCGCTTTGTCGCTCTTTGTAAAATATCCAAGCTGAAGGTTTTCAAAAACAGTCAGCTCTTGGAAGATTCTTCTTCCCTCGGGGACCTGCGCCATTCCCTTTGCTACAAGCTTATGAGCCTGAATAGAGGTTATATCCTCTCCCGCAAAGGTAACAGTTCCTGCTGATTTCGGAATTATGCAGTTTACCGCATGCATAATTGTTGTTTTTCCTGCGCCGTTTGCACCTATGAGAGCCACAATTTCGCCCTCTTCAACCTCAAAGGATACGCCTTTTATAGCTTTTATAAGACCGTAGTTTACCTCTAAGTCCTTTACCTCAAGTAATGCCATATAAAAATCCCTCCCTATCAGTCATCATCGCCAAGATATGCTTTAACAACCTCGGGCATTGCAAGTGCCTCCTCAACGCTGCCGTCAGCAAGAGTAGTTCCGAAATTAAGCACTGTTACGTTATCGCATATTCCCTTAACGAGACTCATATCGTGCTCTATTAAGAGGATAGTCATATCAAAATTATCACGCACAAAGCGAATGGTATCCATAAGCTCGGCAGTTTCCTGTGGGTTCATTCCTGCGGCAGGCTCGTCAAGGAGAAGAAGCTTCGGATTTGTGGCAAGTGCTCTTGCTATTTCAAGCTTTCTCTGCTTTCCGTAGGGCAAATTATACGCCATAAGGTTTCTCTGCTCGTAAAGCCCGAAAATCTTAAGAAGCTCCTTTGCACGCTCGCGCATATTTCGCTCCACCTCAAAGTGACGGGGGAGGCGAAGAAGGCTTGTTATTAGACTGCATTTGTATTCAGGAAGATTATGGAGTCCTACCATTACGTTTCTTATAACGCTCATATTATTAAAGAGCCTTATATTCTGGAAGGTTCTCGCTATTCCCTTTTTGTTTATGACGTCCTGCGGAAACCCCTTCAGCTCCTCACCGTCAAGATAAAAGGTGCCTGTGGTTGGCTGATATACGCCTGTGAGCATATTGAAAACTGTGGTTTTCCCTGCTCCGTTAGGTCCTATAAGACCGTATATCTCATTCTTCCGAATTTTGATATTTATATCCTGCGCTGCTTTAAGTCCGCCGAAGGAGATGCCGAGGTTTTCTGTTTCAAGTACGTATTCACTCATTATCCGTCACCTCTCCTTCACGGTCAGGGTCAAGCGTGCTTTCGATAACCACGACATCGGTGGAAAGCAGCTCGTCCATCTGGATTTTAGTGGGAACAACGTCCCAGCGTGCTTCGTCGTCACCTACATACGCCTCGTTCTTCTTATGAGGCAACAGCTTCAAGAACAGATTTTTGAAATTGTATTTCTCTCTGAAGGATTTAAGTCCGAGAGAGTTATTGTAAATAACGATTACTATGAGTATAAGCGCATAAATGATATCCTTAAGCACTGCAAGCTCACCTGTGAGTATAACCTGCAGCCAGGTGTTTACGAAGGTTATAAGAGTTGCGGAAATTATAGCTCCGCTAATGTTACCCATACCGCCAAGAACTACCATAACAAGTATCTCAATTGAGTAGTTGTAATCAAAGACGGAGGCGGAAACGGTGGAATTTGCAAAGCTGTAAAACACGCCTGCAATTCCTGCTAACGCCGCAGAAATAATGAAGCCAACCAGCTTATATTTTGTTACGTTTATACCTGTCGCTCTTGCCGCTATCTCGTTATCCCTTATTGCGGTAATTGCTCTTCCATGCTTTGAGTGGATTAAATTCTGCACTATAAACAGAGTCATAAGAACGAGGACAAAGCCTATTATGAAAAGATAATTCTTATCAAATCTGGGAGTTCTGAGTCCCATCGCCCCGCCGAAAATCTCCTCGTCGGAGTTTTCAAAAATAGTTTTAACGATTTCACCGAATGCCAGAGTTACAATAGCAAGATAGTCGCCTCTGAGGCGCAGAGCGGGCAGACCTATAATAAATCCGAACACTCCCGCTACAACTGCACCAACTATGGCGCAGATAATAAAGGTAATAAGGCTCTCGCCACCGAGGAAGGTGTCATCAAGAAGCGATGCAAGCTTACCGCCTATATATGCGCCGACACACATAAATCCTGCGTGTCCTAACGAAAGCTCTCCGAGGAATCCTACTACAACCGACAAGGATACGGCAAGTATGACACTCATCGTTATTTTTTCAAGAAGATAGAGGGTTGACTGCGGAAGAACATCCGCCACCGCAAGTAAGGCGAACAAAAGTCCTATTATACCCACTGCGATATAATTTATAAAGTTACTCCACTTTACCTTTTTCATTTTTTCTAAAAGCGCACTCATTATACCTTTTCCCTCCTCTTCTTACCAAGGATTCCCGTGGGTTTAACAAGAAGGATAACTATAAGTATTGCAAATTCAATAGCTATCGTATAAGGAGATATTGCGGGAACTGCGTTGCAAAGACACTCAACTATTCCTAACAGTATGCCTCCAAGCATTGCCCCGGGGATAGAACCGATTCCTCCGATAACTGCCGCTGTAAACGCCTGTATTCCCGGCATTGCTCCAAAGGTTGGGTTTATTGAGGGAATTCGCAGAACGTAGAACAGACCCGCAAGAGATGCAAGAGCTGAACCGATAGCGAAGGTCATAGTTATTATGAAATTGATATTTATACCCATAAGGCGAGCTGCGTCCTTATCCTCGGAAACAGCGAGCATAGCTCTTCCTACCTTGGTATATTTTACAAACATATTAAGGGCTATCATTATTACCATAGAGCAAAGCAGAGTTATTACCGTTGCCACGTCAATAACAAGCTCGCCTACCGTAAGCTTACCGAGGTCGGCTACGATTACGAATTTACTGTCCGAGCCGAATATTATCTGCGCTAAGCTCTGTAAAAGATAGCTAACGCCGATAGCCGTTATAAGAACCGCAAGAGGTGACGCTCCTCGAAGCGGCTTGTATGCAACCTTCTCAACAACGATACCGAGCAGGGTGCAGAATACTACAGATGCAATAATTGCTACTATGGGATTTATGGCGAGGAATACAAGAATTGCGTAGCCGCCCACCATAATAATATCTCCGTGAGCAAAGTTAAGCATTTTTGCTATACCGTAAACCATTGTATATCCTAAGGCTATCATTGCGTAAATGCCACCCAGGCTAAGACCGTTTACTAATGTTATGATGAAATCCATAATTTTTCCTCAACGTGATAATGTGACAATTTGCCGACACGGAAAATCCGCGTCAGCAAACTGTCAAAAGGCTTTATTCGTAAAAAATTATTTTGCGGAAGACTCTTTAACTATATATTTAACCGCTTCCTTGTTTACAAAGCCGTCATCTGTCCAAGAAATTCTTGAATAGCCGTCAGACTCTGCCTTACCCGTTACGCCCTTGAATACGAAGGTTTCGCTGGTGAATACTTCCTTAAGGATTTCGCAGAAATCAGATGCGGAGGTTGTTGCAGTAACGGTCTTTCCGTTAGCCTTAGCAACCTTAAGAGCTTCAAAAATCGCATATACGCAGTCGTATGCTGCGGCACCGAACTGGTTAAGAGGCTCCTTATCTTCGTCATACTTGTCGTTATAAGCCTTTATAAAGTCAGCGGCAGCGCCTGTGGTAGCGCCGGAATTGAAGTGAGAAAGATAGGATACTTCCTGAGGAATAGAGTTTATATCAAAGCCCTTGATAGCATCAATGCCGTCAAGTCCGTCACAACCGAAGTAAACTGCAGACGCCTTGATTGTGTCCTTACCTGCTACCATAAACTGAGATGCAGGGTCGTAGTATATGGGCATAAAGATTACGTCGCACTCCTTAAGAGTGTTAACCTGGGTATTGAAATCGGACTCCTTGCCCTTGAAGGAAGCTTCCTTAAGGTTTGCCTTAAGGTCTGCGGAAAGCTTGGAGAGGAACTGATCTCTTATTCCCTTGGAATACTCGTCGTCGCTCTTATAGAACACGCCTATCTTCTTGCCTGTGAAGTTGGTGTTGAAATATTCAGCAGATGCGCCACCCTGGTTAGAGTCAGCAAAGCACATCTGGAATGCGTTATCATACTCGGGGATAAGGTCACCCGTTGCGGAAGGAGTGAGAACGAACACGTTGTCGTCTTTTGAAAGCTCCTTGAACTCAAGTCCGGGCTTCGTGGTTACGCAGCCGAGAGAAATCTGCATACCCGCCTCATACATGCTTGAATAGCTTGTAGTTACGTTGGTGGGGTCGTGCTTATCGTCAGATGCAATAAACTTAAACTTTATACCGTCAAGACCGCCGTTTGCGTTAATCTCGTCAACCGCCATCTGAGCTGCGTTTCTTACCGCAATACCGTAAACTGCCGCGCCGCCTGTAAGAGGTCCTGAAACTCCTATTACGATTTCGGTATTATCCTTGGTATATTCTGTTTTGCCACAGCTTGTCATACCGATAACAGATGCAACCATCATAGCTATGACTAAAAACAACGTTATTATTTTTTTCATTCGTTTTTTCTCCTTTTCTTAAAAATAATATGCAAACATTATAAAATATTATTAACGAATTGTCAACAAAATATTAGCCATTTTTTGTATTAATATTGTATTATTTTTGAATTTAAGGAATAAAATCCCACATTTTTGCAAAAATACGCATAATATTCACTCTCTTACCCGCCCGAAGAACATTTTAAAAGGAAAAAAGCTGCGGCCTCATATGAAGCCGCAGCTTTGTATTTATTTTTGTCTTACCTGATAAATTTAAAATTATCCAACAAGACCGGAGCGCTCAATACCCTGTACCAGGAATTTCTGGCAGAAGAGGTACATTATTACCAGAGGCGCTATGATAAGAATACCTGCTGTATTCTGAATTACGCTCTTGTACTGGGTCCAACCTGCCATCTTCTCGTATATCTTGAAGCTTCCTAACTCTTCAAGCAGATATACGTCGGGCATCAGATAGAAGTCTGTGCTTCCTGTCCAGAACATTCTCGTATAGAATTCGTCCGTCCACTGCCAGGAGAATGAGAACAGGAATATCGTTATCATCATCGGCACGGAAAGCGGAAGAATTATCTGGAAGAAGGTGCGGAACACGCCTGAACCGTCAACGTACGCACTCTCTTCAAGCTCGTCGGGCACGCCCTTAAAGAACTGACGCATAAGGTAGATATACAGTCCGTTCTTGAAGGCGAAGCCTCCGAGAGAGATAAGCACCAGAGGCCAGAAGCTGTTTAGCACTTCCGGAGCATCTCCGAATATCAATTCAATAGGTCCTTTATATCCCCAGGACTGAACTGTCAGAATATCAAAGTTTGTAAAGTGCTGCTTGAACGAATAGAACAATGCCTCGTGAGGAATTATCATCGTTACCACAACCGCAAGCATTACAACCGTATTACCCTTGAACTTGAATTTCGCAAGACCGTAGCCTACAAGGCAGGCAACGAGAGTCTGTATCAGAGCGCATACGAGGGAGAGGAGCGCTGTATGCCACAGTGCCTCAAAGTAATGCTGCTCTACTATAATGTACTTATAGATATCAAGTGTGAAGTCCTTGGGAATAAGAGAAACCGTCGCATCAAGTACGTCAAGTCTTGACATAAACGAGCCTGCAATTCTCGCAAAGAAGGGATAGAGAATTACGTAGGATACGCCAAGCATAAGAACGAAACGGAAGATGTTTACAACTACCTTTATCCAGGTGTTGAAGGTTTTGATTTTATTAAGGAATCTCTCTTTAAAGGTGAGCTTTCCTTCGTAATCAACTTTTATCTTATTTTTGGTTTCTTTGGTTACAACCGGAGTATTTTCCATAAGCTACACCTCCTTAATCCCTTCTCTGGTAGAATATAAACGTAGATGCGATTGCAGCTACTATACCTATGACGATAACAACGGCTATGAAATACATCCAGTACATCGCCGTCGCCTGCTCGGGCATAGTTTCCGTAACCTCAGATATGAATTTCATCGTTGGGTTATCATCTCTGGTAAAGGCATCTATCGTGGTGTATACCGCATTTACGAGAATCATTGGCGATATCATCGGGAAGGTTATCTTCCAGAAGGTTTCCCAGCCTGTGGCACCCTCTATCTGGCAAGCCTCGTAGATAGACGGGGATATGGACTGAAGACCTGCGAGGAAGATAAGCATCTGAACGCCTGAATAGTTAATAATATCATAGATACTGTTAACAAGTCCTACGACGTAGGCTACCAGCTCTCCTCCGACCTTCATTCCCGCAAACAGCGCCTCGATATCAAGAACCGAAATAATTCCCGATGCCGCATTGCTTCCCGAACCGTCGTCAATACCGTTCTGCGCAGAGTCTGTCATAACGTCAGTTGAGTTAATGGACTCCATAAGACCGGTTGCGATAATAACGGGGACGAAGAATATCGCGCGGAAGACTGCTCTACCGAGCATCTTCTGGTTAAGAACAACCGCTATGAACAGGGCGAATACGATTACCGCGGGAACCTGAAGCAGAAGCTGCTGAAGACCCTCGATAAGGCTGGTAACGAATCCTGAGGAGTCGGTAAGAGCCTTTGCATAATTCTCAAAGCCCTTGAAATCAAGGACGGTTGTGGGCATACCGTCAATAACCACGCTCTTAAGGTCGCCTAAGCTGAACCATATAGAGTCGAGGAGTATCGGAAGGTATATAAGTATTACACCGATAATAAAGGGCAGGACAAATATGTATCCCGAGCGGGCTTTTCTTGAATCAAGAGAAACGCCCTTATGCTTCTTCTTAAGAAGACCGGAATTGTCAAGCTCTTCCGCTGTTCCGACTTCTGCGGGAATTACAACGTCTTCCGCAGCAGCTGCTGCTTCTTCCACAGCTTCAACGGCTTCGTTTACTTCGCCGTTTTCGTCAACGAGCAAGCTATTGTTTTCTTCCATATTTATATACCTCCTTACCCTTCAATTTTTACGAACTCGTATTTACCAAGCTCATGTTCTTCTCCGCCTCCGAGATTTACGGATACGGAGTAAATGTTGTAGTTAAGAATAAACTTAACTGTATCCTTGCCGTTGGAATAGGTTACAAGAACGATATTTCCAACGTCACTTGTGTAATCCGTATAAACATAATCCTCGTCTGTTGCCAAGGAGTCTGTTATGAAGGAATACTTGGTTCCGGAATAGTCTATTCCGCTGAAATTAACGAGCGCTGTGTCTTCAGTCGTACCGAATTCAGCTAAATATCCGTCAACTATCGTCTTAATCTCTGCGCTGAATCCGTCAGAATCAAGCTCGGATACAGTCTTCTTGTTGAGAATACCCGCAAACTGAGTCATAAGAGCTTCGTAATCTATTTTGAGTGTAAGAGGAGTACCGAATGCTGCTTCGCTTGACTCAAGGCTCTTATATCCTTCGTCGATAGCCTTATCAAGCTGAGCCTTAAGCATATCTTTAATTTCTTCTTTAAGCTTAGCAAAGTTAAGCTCAACCTCGTTCTCATTGATTATACGCTCGCCTATTATAACCTTGTGGTCAACGATGTGATATTCCTGAAGGTTACCTATTGCGGCATTAAGCTTTGCATAGGTTGTAACGATATCTGAGTACCAGGTATTATAGTCAACACCATAATACTGGTTAAGCTCCTCGTCGTCCTTCATATGAGCGGAGTTCTGATAGCAAAGGATGTAGTAAAGAGAAGCTCCGTTTTCGATAGAACGAAGAATATCGTATTCGGGAGTACCTACGTAGTTAATAGGAGTACCCGTGTAATTTACGTATCCGTGAAGCACCATTCCGAAGAAGGGCACGGAGTAAGAGGAGTAGATGAAATGGCTGGAGTCAATAGACGCATTGAGTATGTGGCTTACGTACTTAACGGAATAAATGTTACCTACGTCGGTCATTATATCAAGCTTCGCGTCGTTTTTCATACTGCCAAGCACGCCTGATACGTATCCCATAGCCTCTACTCTGTTGGTAGGCTCATCCTCGTCAAAGTTGGAGTTAAGGTCGGAGCCGAGGGTAGAAACGGATACGGAAGGAATTCCGTAATCGTCATACTGGCTGATAAAGGATGCGTAAAGGTTTTCAAGGGATGCGGGATTTATTACCAAATCAAAGGCGCTTTCCCACTCACGGAGAACCTGGTTGTACATCTGCTTAGATGCATAGCGGTTATCAATCATACGGGAAACGTTACCGCTTACGCCTATTCCGTCAAACCACTCGTCGTATTTGAGGTACATAAAATCGTAATCGGGATATACTCCGAGGTTGCTTCCCTTTGTCTTTGCCGCTTTTTCAGCCTCGACAAGAAGCTGCTCAAGACCGTATCTGTCACCGCAGGCGTTGTCCCATCTTACCTTTGTGGGGTAGGTGTAGTACATACCGCCGTTACCGAAGCCCATAAGACGGAAGTTAACGTTTGTAATGTCAACTATCATTTCCGCTGTCTTGCGATAGCCTTCTGCAGTTGCAAGATATTCTGCTTTTTTAGCTGCGTCAGGTTCGTTATTAGCCAGAGCCTCGTATTCCTTTGCCAAATCCTCATAAGACTTTTTAACTGCCTTTGTATCTCCAAGCTCCCGATACATCTCGGCAACGTTCTCGAAGGTTGTAAGAGGTATTTTTGTTCTTATGGGGAAGGTGAGGAATCTGTCGTTTATCTCCATAGAGCCAAGAGCTTCTATATAAAGAGGAAGCTTATTTTCGTTCAAGGCCTCAAGAGCTTTAAGAGTTCCGTCGTCCTCAAGATACTTACGGTAGTATGCCGCCATACCTGCGTAGGTTGCGGGATAGAACTTATCCTTACCGTAAACCTTCTCGCCAACGACCTCGTCAGTCAGCATTACATATCTCGTAACGTAAGTGCCGCTGTATTTGGATTCCGATACAATCTTATATTCCGTTGCCTCGCCGACACCTACGGTACCTGTTATATCAAAGACGTCGGAGGGATTGGGAGTATATGAGTTGAACACGCATGCGTACTTATGAGATACACCGCCCGAGAGGAAGCCAATCTTAGTAAGAGGCGCACCCTCTTCGATTATAGCGAAATATCCGTTATTCACTGTGTCCTTACCTGTCAGGGCGGCTGTTTTGCCGTTTGCAGGTAATTTGTTGTATATGCCGTAAACAGGCATAGTTATCTGCTCTCTGTGCTGACCCGTTATAGTCGTGTAGCAGTAGTCACTTCCGAATATTTCGGAGGTGAGGTAAAGAGCTTTACCTGTGTCACGGAAATCTTCAAAGTCAACAACGGTTCCGCTTCCATCGGGATAGAATATGTAACCGTCGTTCAGCATATCGCCTGCTCCGAAGAACTTAAGGGGCGATATACCCTCAAGAATATACACCGACTCGTCATAAGTGATAGAGCTTGCGGGAAGCTTTGCGGAAAGAGAACCGTCACTGTTGAAGCTATATTCAAGAGAGCATCTGAATACAGGCTTCTGCTCGGAGTTGTCTACGTATCCGCAAAGAGCCTCGTCCTCATACATATCCGTAAAGGTGTATCCGTCGGAATACTTCTGGAATGCAAGGGACTGCTTTCTCTTAACCGTAACTCCCGCAGTAACGTCGAACTCGTACATAGGAGCATAGGTTTCGTATATCTCAAGATTTTTTCCGTCCTTGGCAGTGTAGTACTCCTTTATCATATCCGTAAAGGTCGAATACTGAGGTCTACCTGCCTCGGCAAGTCTGTAGCTATATTCTTTTGCGGGATTCTTCAGGGTATAATATGCAAGCACACCCTTGATTGCTGCTCTCATATCGTCTATTTCGTTATATTCCTGAGGAGTAATTTTGCCTTTACCGCGCGCCTCCTCATAGAGGTTGAACATCTTTTCGAAATATTTGTTAAGAGCTGAAGAATTTACAGTTTTATATTCGCGTTCTTCACCGTCAGGCGTAGGAACCTTATTGGTATTGTAAGCATCTTTGTCGTCAATGAACTTGAAATCCGCTGTCTTATAATGCTCACCGAGAAGCTCTACGAGCTTTCCCTCAAAGGTATTAAGAGCGGGTATGATATATTTCTCCTCGAATTTATCAGCTAAAATTCTTCCGGGAAGGAGGAATCTTGCGGTTGTATCACCGAGGGTGTAGTTTACTCTTATTCCGTTCTTAATATAGTCAGTGGATATCTGACCGTAATTCGCTGCCCAGTGTGTAGAATTGTAGGAAATTTTCTGGCCGCTTGCAATAATTGTAAAATCAATTACTACCTGGCTCGAAAGCTCCTCACGAACCGACGATGCGGTTATATAACCAACATCGTAGGGGTTACTTGTAAGAATCTGTCCTGTAAGATTGTTTACGTAATAAAGCGCACCTGTATAGCGGTTTACGTAAATTGTATAGGACTTGTGTTTATCCGAAGACGTAACCGAATCAAGATAACCCTTTGATAGCTCATACGCAAGCATCTCTTCCGCAGAGGCGAAATTATATTTAATAGCTTCCTCAACGATTACCTTGATTTCATCCGAGGTATAGCTGATACTCTCGCTTCCGGAATCGTAAGCCGCATCTGCCTGAACAGGCATTACCGCAACCAAAGCCGTAAATATCATTACGAGCACAAGGGCGGACGATAAAATTTTATTAAGTTTCATTTATTTTCCTCCCTTTCGTTATGATACTCGGTTTCCGATTTCCGAGAAGATTGAAATTAAGAATGTTACCATCTTGACAAGCAAGCTGGAGAACAGTATCGCTACGAACATAATAACTACCATAGCAACGATTGTTCCAAGCACGGTAAGAACGTTCTTACCCATTGAATAGTCGTGGGTTACCATTGTTCCGAAGAACAAGAGTATTCCTACCCAGATATATCCTATGGATACGAGAAGGGATACGATAGAGCCCTCGGACTGAGTCATTACGTTGGTAAGAATCGTTGAAATGATTATAAGCAGAGGCAGGGGCGCCAAGGAGTATGTTGTTGCAATATAGATATCCTTGAAGCTTCCTTCTCCGTCGAAGAGTGTTGTAAGACACCAGTTAGCAACACACCAAAGAAGCACGGGAACGATAACTGCCAGAAGCTGGAGTATTACCGTAGATGTATCTCCTCTGGGGTTATAGGTATATCCCTGTCCTATCGCCTGATAGAAGAAGGCTACTATTGTAATTCCGAGAATCGTCGTACCCGCTCTTACAGAACCGCGCTTTTCGTGCTTCAAATCCCAGAAGCCGTCGAAGGGGTGGAACCAAAGGTGGAATACATAAAGAAGCTCCTCAACGTAGGACTTCTTCCCTACCTTAAGCGCTGTTGCCTTATTCTTCTTCTTCGCCCATCCGAGGAACTTGAAGAAGAGAACCAAAACTGCAATTATTGCGATAATAATAGGAATAAGCCAAGTACCTATAATATCCTTACGAATCTGTGCAAACGCCTTTGAATACTGAGCTGTTTCATAAGCCTTAGTAAGCATTTCCATAGATTTGTCGTATTTACCCTGGCTGTAAAGAGCCTTACCAATTCCGATATAAGCCATATCGAAGTTGTTGTTAAGAGTAAGAACCTTCTGCCAGTAGTTTATAGATTCAGAGAATTTATGGTCATTCTGATTACGAAGAGCCGCCATAATAGTATCGCAGTACTTCGTAGGAGAATAAACGGTGATTTTAGCCTCAAGGCTATCAAGAACTACGAGGTAGTTTGTTCCGTCAACATACTGATAGGTCATACCAACGAAGTTTGCACCGTTACCAAGCTGGATACCCTGATCACCGAATGCGAACAGAAGATTACCGTCCTGGTCGTAGGTGAAGAATCTCGAACGCTTCTGGTCAAGAATTGTCCAGGATTTCTCGGAGCCTACTGCAACGTCTACGATTTTCGAAACGCCAAGACCGCTTGAGAAGGAGTTTACCTGAACCTCTCCACCGGGATCAAAGAATCCGTTACGGTTCATAATTTCGTCGCCCGCAGAGTTAAGCTTCTTTACGGGAGAGTAGTCAGGCTTTTTGGATTCTATGGAAGCAAGCTGCTCATCGGGGTCGATTTTATCCGACGTTACATAGATAAAGCCATCGGGGTCTACCGCAATATTGTTATACTCCTTGGAAACGGTAATTGTCTGATTCTTTCTCTGCTCCACGGACTGGAATTTCATCCAGATTTTCTGAATGGGGTTAGCTACAACCTTCTGAGCGCCGATAAATCCTGTGAAGTCGCCCTCACCGGACATTACGATAACGCCCTCGAAGCAAGAGAGAGATACTACGAATATTCTGCCGTAAAGGTCAACTGCGATTGAATAAGGCTTAAAGGCTTCAGCTTTAACCAGGTCGGAATCGGGCTTATTAATAGTTCCGACGTAACCGAACTCGCCTGCTGAATCCATTTTGAACTTTACAATACGATAGTTATTAGTGTCACATACGTAGAGTATTTTTTCATCGTTATAGTCGGTTACGAAAACGCCTGAGGGCTCCTTGAAGCTCTGCGCTCTTCCGTACTCGTCTACGTAGGAGTCAAGAATGTGTGTTGCGGAGTAGTACTTGTTAAGAACTACCACCCTGTTGTTTCCGCGGTCTGCGATATAAAGGCTACCGTCAACGTCGGAAACTATATCCGTAGGCTTATTGAGAGTCTTATTGCCATATTTCTCCTGAAGAAGATTCATTTCAGCAGAGGTTGCGGACATATTTACCGAATAAGCTTCGGGAGATTTAAGAGGCTCTCCGTCTATAGAATAGGTGTAGGTATCGTATGAGTTAAACGCAGATGCGGAAACCGTACCGAATACCATAACGAGGACTAACGACAGGAGTAATACTTTTATCAAAGTTTTCTTCATTTTCTCCCCTCCTTAATCCTTCATACCCGACGAGCCCATGGTTTCGATAATCTGGCTCTGGTTAAGTACGAATACTAAAATAGGAACAAGCATCATTACAACCGTTGCCGCAGCTCCTGCTCCTGAACGGGCAATACCACCCGAGAGAATCTGCGATATAGCATAGTTGAAGGTTTTAAGTTCCTCAGAGTGAATGTATATGGAGGAGCCTGTGTTCCAAAGGTTCTTGAAGCACTCGATGATAAGCGTAAGCCATGCGGGTTTAACCATAGGCATTGCTATCGTCAGGTAGGTTCTGAACTCACTTGCGCCGTCAAGTCTTGCAGACTCAAGAACGGTATCGGGAACGGAGGTTTCCATAAACTGCTTCATAAGGTAAAGACCTATCGTCGTAGCCATTGAGGGTACGATTATTGAAAGATAGGTATCTATCCAGCCGAAGGCGGAAAGAATAATGAAGTGGGTTACCTGGTTAACCGTTGAGTGGAACATAAGCGACGTTACTATCAGCTGGAAGATTGCATTTCTTCCGGGGAAGCGGAGCTTCGCAAGAGAGTAAGCAGCCATAGATGCGAATATAAGGTTACCGAGAGTACCGCAAATAGTAATAAATACTGTATTGAATATGTACCTTGAGAACGGAACCCAGGAGTCACTGAGAAGCGTAAAGAGGTCTCCGAAGTTCTCAAAGGTGGGGCTGATAACGTAAAATCTCGGAGGGAACATAAACAGCTCATCCAGAGGCTTCAAGGACTGAATTACAACGTAGTACATAGGTATGAACATAAACAGTCCGAGAATGGCGAGCATTATGGTGATACCGGTATCTCCGCCGGCAGAACGGTTGAGTACGACCTTATGGCCTCTTGTTCTTAATTTCTGCTCTGCCATATTACTCACCTACCTTCGAGAGCGCTTTCTTGATTACAATGTTACAACCGAACATTATAACGAATAGCACTACTGCTATTGCCGATGCGTATCCTATCTCATATCGTGCTCCACCATAGTCACTAAGGTGATGCATTATGGTATGAGCTGCATAATCAACCGAGGGGAATCCGCAAAGAGCGTCAACTACCGCACCAAATCCGAAGGAGTTGGTTATCGCAAGAACCGCACCGAACATCATCTGAGGACGCATAGTGGGAAGGGTGATATACCAAAGCTCCTGCCAACGGTTCTTAATTCCGTCAACCGCCGCAGCCTCGTACATCGAACGGTCTATTGTCTGGAAGCCCGCTATGAACGAAAGGAACGCAGTACCAAGGGACGTCCAAAGAGCAACCACTATACAAAGAGGCATTACGTAGCTTGCGTTTTCAAACCACAGTATCGGCTCGGAAATAATTCCGAGGTCGATAAGAGTTGCGTTTGCCCAACCGTAAGAGTCGGACGAGAAGAGGGTTTTCCATATAAGGTAAACCTGACCCGAAATAGAGGGCGCATAGAATATAAGAGTAACAACCGCGCGGATTTTCGGGGGAAGCTCGTTTATGAACCACGCAATAAGAAGCGAAAGTATGTAGGAAACGGGGCCTGTTACCGCCGCAAATATAAGCGTGTTCTGACAAGCAAGAAGGAATATATCGTCTTCAAGGAACAGACGCGTAAAGTTGGATACGCCCAAGAAATTAGGCAGCTGCAACATATTAAAGTCGGTCAAACTGAGAATCACCGAAAGCAAAACCGGAAGGACTGTGAATATGATGAACAGAAGCAGGAACGGAGCTAACATAAAGTACGCCGTCTTGTTGTTCTTCATCTCTTCCCAGATCCAACGCAGCTTAGAAACTTCCGTGCGTTTCACCGGACGGTTTGTATCTGCATTTGTCTGTGACATTTGTTTATCTCCTTATTGTATTTCTCGTAGTGTAAATCTTAAGAATCCTTCGCCTCGGGCGGGTCTCCTATAGGAAGGTCGAATTCAAGACGCTTACGCTCGATTTCGGTATTGATTGCATCAATGTATCCCTGGAGAGATTCTACGGGATTTGCACCTTCGTTTACAGCCGCAAGGAATGCGAACTTGGTATATCTGTCTATAATGTAAGAGCCGGGATAGTTAACTATGGAAGAAAGATGCTTAATCTGAAGGTCGATTGCTTTCTTTTCCGATGCTGTCCAGGACATATTCTTTATAGCGTTGATATTAGCTGCTTCGTATTTTGCGGAAGGACCGATGAGCGCTACCATTCTGTTACTGTAATTAGCCTGAACGTCTGCGCTTGTCTGCCACTGCATAAACTGCCATGCTCCAAGCATCTCGTCGCATCCGTTAAGCATTACGGTTGCGTTAACGCCTGCTATGGAGTCGTAGTTAAGAGTTCCGTCTTCTCTAACCACGCCGGGAAGAGAGGTGAATTCCCAAAGACCGGAAATTTCAGTTGCGTAAACAACAAGTGTGTTGTAGACACCTGCGTAATCTCCTATAACGATGGGCATCTCACCCGTTCTGAAACGGTTAGACGCATCGAAGGATACAGGGAAGGAATAGGAGCGGTAAAGCTCACATACGTATTCAAATGCTTCAAGAGCTATATCGGAGTCAAGGTCTATCTTGGAGCCTGCATAATCCTCGTTGTCGGTATACTTCCACATATTACCGCCCTTCTGGTAGAGCATAAAGTTAATTGCGGATCCATACGTAAGACCTATTTCCATATTGTTTGTCTGAAGGACGGGAAGAAGAGCCAGAAGCTCTGACCAGGTTTCGGGAACCTCCTGACCAAGAGATGCCAAGATATCCATTCTGTAGAACATCATAGCGAAGGACATACCCTGAGGAATACCGTAGGTTACACCCTTCAGTCTTATGGTATCCATAGCGGCGTCAACGTAATTACCCTCTATGTTCTGCTTAAAGGTTTCGGTAGCATTCGTAAGCTCACCTTTACCCTTATAATCCTTGGGGTCCTTTACAACGTCGTACTTGTAAGAAACTGTTCCGTCGCTGTTTTTGACTTCTGTTTTATATGTATAATAATTGGAAGAGAAAATTTCATTTTCGTCGGGGTCAAGGTTAGGGTCGTTTCCGCTGACACCAAGCACCGCATCTCTTATCGCATAGTTGATAACGTCAGCTGCGCCAAGTCCCATATATACGTCGGGACCCTTACCGGAAAGAATGGAAGGAAGAAGCGTACCGCCTGTTACCAGCTTAAGGGTTGCGGCAACGCCTGTGCTGTCAGTAAAGCTTCCCTCCGCGTCAACCATTGAACGCCAAATCTGGGACTGGTCACGTCCGGTTGCAAGCCATACGTCAACCTTCTTGGAATTCTCATCTGGAATTACCGTAAGACCCATTGCGTCGTAGTCGGTAAAGAAGGAATAGAAGAAGGAGGATATTTCAAAGCCGATGGACTGGAAGAAGTTAGCCTCTGCAGGGAGAAGCGCACTTTCGTCCGCATCCGAGGGGCATACAGAAATGCTATCAAAGATAACCGAGCTCATCTGAGAGTTGTTTACCCAAGTACCGAGGGTACCGAGATAGGACTTGAGAGTGGACATATTCGCAGGAATTTCCAAGCCCTCGTCTGCTCCCATCTTATCAAGAAGGATAGCTACGGTATGAAGAGTGGTGATATGAGAGCCGTTAGTTCCGCAAAGCTCCTCAAATTCAGCCTTAACAGCCTCAAGCTCTATTGCCTGCTCGCAGAATGCGATAAGAACCTCGGGCATAATACCTATGAAGTCATAGATTCTGCCCTCGTCAGGCTCAGTACCTGTGAGCTGAATTATACGGAGATATGCGTTATTGAGTATCTCAAGAGACGTGGAAACTCTCTGGATAAGGGATTTAAGAGTACCGAGAGAGCATTCAAGATATACGGTGTACTCAACATCCTTCTTGAAATAGAACTCAAAGGCTCTCGCGTTTCCGTCCTTATCGGTAACACCGTCGCCTATGTAAGTTGACTGCCAGCTCTTGTCATAGTTGAACTGAGCGTTATAGGCTTCAAGGAAGGGCACGGTAGGAGTTCCGTCAGCAAGTCCGTACTCACCATCACTGCTGGAAAGCTTAATCGCACGGCAGGCATACATACCCTGAAGGGCGTTCTGCTTAAATCTCATTGCGAATTTATAAAGACCGCTTTCGTTTACCTTGAACTTATAAGCAGCCCACTGCCCTACCGCACTGTAGCTGTTCTCACCCATTACGTTATAAAGCTGGGCGTGAGAAACTGCGGGAGAGTTTACAGCGGAGGTATTATCGTTGGTAGCATATACCGAAGAGTCGGATACAAAATCCGGGAATTCCGCTTCAATTATGAAGGGGTCCTTCGCCTGGGGAGCCTTAAAGCCGTTCTTCTTATAGTCGGCAAGAACCTCCTCGTAGGTGGGGATATCCGAATCTCCGTTATCGATAGGAACGAGCTCTATGGACTTTACAACAACAGGCTCACGCTCAGCTTCAAGAGTAAAGGTGTGAGAACCGTCTACCAGGTAGAAATTAAAATATCCGTGGTAGTAACCGGTGGAATCCTGGCAATAATAGGTATTCCACGTGGGCTTCTGAACGATGTCAGGGGACATAGAGTTACCGTTGATATCCTGCTGAAGGGTATAGGTGGTGACCTTCTTCATAGTCTTGCCGGTTTTCTCGTCCTTGTATATATCCGTAATTTCCTTGTAACGACCCTTATCGTCACCGTAATATCTTACGGAATAA
>CAJGCM010000031.1 GCA_904501765.1 uncultured Clostridia bacterium
TAACTAACGCTTTTGCTAAATTTACTCAAGATGGAACGTTTGCGAACTTCTATCTTAAGTTTGATAAAAAGTATACCTATACTTACGACGCTATTATGGAGCGTGAAGCAACTTGGTTTTTCTATCAAACTGGCGAAAATGATGGGTTTATTTCGTATGACGGTATGTTAGATGCAAATAATGGCAACCCAGCCCCTGTAGTATTCCCTGATATTTCTTACAAAGAAGATACAGACTCTATGTATATAACTATTAATGATTACAGCGCGTTTATGATAACGCTTGAGTTAACGAGATAATGCCAAGCCGACATCGTGATAAAACAATAAATTTGTATTTAGGAAGCTAAAAAAGATTATTGTGATTAAGGACGAGAAGGATGCCTGATTTTAAAAAACTCAAGACTCAAGAAGAATGCCCTTGTTATCTGCACAATCTCTAACCATATTATAACAGGCGAGGAAACCACCGCAGAGGAAAGACAGAACTCTTTCGGTGAAATGATCACTCTTGCGCTTGAAACTGCGTTAAAGTTAGATTGAGAACTATATAAGGAGTTGCCTTCTCAAAAAGGTGAAGTACGTTAAATGATAAAAAAAATACTGTTAATTCTTATTGTCGGCGTAATGGGTCTGCAGTTAAGTTCATGTAATCCTATAGAGCAAGATCCGGATCAGTCAATGCTCGTCCAAGCGACCGTTATTGAAATAGAGAAATACGGGCATGCGGTGTTGAATGTGACTACCGCTGATTTTATGGCAGTCGGGTACGAGCTTGGTGACATTGTTTGCGTGCGCTTCGGAACTCGCGAATATACTATGCCGCTTTTTGACGGATACTATTCCAACCCGGGAGGTCTTTTGCTACGCGCTTCTGATGCGGAGGAGTGTATTGCGGTATGCATAAACTATGGAGATTTTTCCGATGTAAATGGCATAAGCGTTGGTGATACGGTCGAAATCACAATGTCTGAAAAGGCGGGTATGCTTGCCATCCAAGAGCTTTATGCTTTGCAATACAGTAACAAGCGAGAGGATTATTCAGATGATGCTTCTTTTGCAAACTTCCGTGCTGTTACTGCGGGGCGCATCGGATATGGAAAGCTATATCGAACCGCTTCGCCCATAAATAACGAAAAAGGTCGCGCTGTCTATGCGGATAACCTCATTGAAAACGCTGGGGTGGCAACGATCTTGAATCTTGCGGATTCCGATGAGGATATTGAAGAATATTTGTCGGATGCTGACTTTTGTTCCGAGTATTACCGTGCTCTTTATGAAGGCGGGAAAGTTGTTGCGATTGATCTAACGGGTAATTTTTATTCGGATGATTTTGCCGCCTCCGTTGCGGAAGGACTTACTTTTCTCGCACGGAATAATCCACCATACTGTATCCATTGTACTGAAGGAAAGGATAGAGCAGGGTTTACGGCTATGCTTTTGGAGGCGTTGATGGGCGCAACGCTTGACGAGATCGTTTGCGATTATATGCTCAGCTTTTACAATTATTATGGTATAGAAAAAGACAATGACCCGAAACGCTATCAAGCGGTTCTCGATACGAATCTGTTAGCGATGCTATTCCATGTGACAGGAGCGGAATCGATTGAAATATTGGGGCAGATGAATTTAGAAGCTGCCGTGACGGAGTATTTGCTCGATGCGGGTATGTTACAAGATGATATTTTGTTGTTGAAAGAAAAACTCGGCTGATTATATGATAGGAGAATGGAAATGAAGAAAATAATTCTGGTTGTATTGAGTTTGATTTTGATTCTTGGGACGTTTCCGACTGTAACGTTTGCGGAAGCAACTTCGGATGACATTATTATTCTTTATGAAAATGACGTGCATTGCGCAGTAGAGGGATACTCCAAGCTTTCTGCGATGAAAAAAGAATTGCAACAGACATATGCTTATGTTGGAGTAGTCTCTTGCGGTGACTACATTCAAGGAAGCAGCCTGGGTGCTATTTCCCGTGGCGAATACATAATAGAGCTTATGAACCTCGTTGGGTACGATGCCGTGACTTTGGGAAATCACGAGTTTGATTTTCACTTGGATAGACTCGAAGAGCTGATCGGTATGATGAATACAAAACCGGTTTGCTGTAATTTTCAGAAAATTGGCGAGGATGCTTCGTATTTCAATCCGTATAAAATCGTATCCTATGGAGACGTAGATATCGCATATATTGGTATCACAACACCGTCTACTATCGCATCGTCTTCTCCCGCTCAATTTAAGGACGAAAACGGTAATTATCAATATTCGTTCAATCCTTCAACCTTATATGAAGTTGTCCAGAAAAATATTGATGCGGCAGAGGCCGAAGGAGCAGACTACATTATTGCAATTTCTCATATCGGATATGCGGAGGACGAAACATACGGAGATTTGGAAGATGTTGAAGATCTGATCAAGAATACTGACGGACTTGACGTTGTTCTCGACGCACATTCTCATAGCGTAATAGAGAAAATGGAGATAATCGATAGGGAAGGAAATGAAGTCCTTTTGAGTTCCACAGGTACAAAGTTTGAGAATATCGGCAAGCTGACGATTTCGGATGGTGAGATCACAACCGAGCTCATCAAAACTGAGGATTATCAGGGAACCGATCCTATCGTTGATGCCAAACTTAATGAAATAAATGGGGAATATGCAACGCTTGGAGAACGTCAGGTTGCCTTTAGTCAGGTCGATCTGGTCACCCACGATGCAGAGGGTAACCGTTTGGTGCGCACTTCCGAAACTAACCTTGGCGATTTGTGTGCCGATGCGGTACGTTATGTAATGAATGCTGATATCGGATATATGAATGGCGGAGGACTTCGTGCGGCTATTCCGAATGGAAACATAACCTTTAACGATCTGTTGAGCATATTACCCTTTAACAATACCGTTGTTTTGGCGGAAGTCAGCGGTCAGATACTTAAAGATATGATGGAAATGGCGGTGATGTCTTGGCCTGCTGAGGACGGAAGCTTCCCGCACCTTTCGGGAATTACATTTTCTGTGAACACAGTGATACCGTCATCCGTTGTGGTTAATGAACTTGAAGAATTTGTCGAGGTTTCGGGAGAATACCGAGTGTATGATATAGAAATTTTCGATAAAGAGACCGAAAAATATGAGCCGCTTAGCTTGAGCAAAACGTATACATTGGCTGCTTCAAACTACTTTCTTCTCGAATACGGAAGCGGTATGACGATGCTGAAGGATGCAAAAATCATTCAAAATGAAGGTGTGCTCGATGTCGAGGCACTTGAACGATATATTGTTGAAGCACTTGACGGGACAATCGGCGAAGAATATGCCGAGGTGAAAGCAAATATAACCTTTACGGAAGGCGTAATTGAGGATACACCTCATATTGTTGTATGGATTATATTGGCAGCGGTTATTCTTTCAAGCTTGATTGTGCTGATAATCGTGATCAAAAAGAGACGATAAGTACTTTTTCGATATAAATGCTTTTATGTATTAAAGATATGGAATAGCATATTCTCTGCGCATTATAAATCAGAACAGTATAAAAAGAAGAAACGCAATGAAAGTCAAAATTATCGGTATACTGACAGTGCTTGCAATGCTTTTGAATATACAGAAATGAACGACGAGGTATACAGCATTGTTGAAGAATATAATTTTGGTGCTGTTATCGTATTTTCGAATAACGTAAAAGAAACAGAGCAGACCTTTAGATTGACACAAGTTCTACAAGATGCTGCAACAAAAAATAACGGCATACCGCTTATCATTACGTCGGATCAATAGGGCGGTAACGTTGTTAGACTCGGTTCGGGAACAGCCTTGTCCGGCAATATGGCGTTTGGCGCGACCTACGCAGAACGGCACACAAACCGAAAATTAAATAAACAAGAGCCTGCGACGCACAATGTATGCACGGACTCAAAACCAGAAGCGGTGAGCAGAAATGCCCACCGCTTCTTAAATTCTGATTTTTATTATATGCGGTAGAATTCGCAACAAAAAAGTGGTATATCTTTGTAGAAAAACATCTGTCTTGTTCTTCTCGGCGCTCCGTGGTACGAGGAGATTGCGAATGCAATCGTACTGCAAGCGTGTCACGATTATCAAAACGCTTACTGACGCCATTTTCGCAGAAGCGGAGTTGTTGACAGCCTGGATTATGAGCTTCGTGCTCTTGAAAACTTTTTTAGATCCGATTGGTACAAAGTACTAACTTCTGTTGATGGAGAATGTAAATTCTCTATATTCAAAGGAAAAGAATAATATTTAATTCATCTGTCTGCATATAGTTGACTGTATATTATGAAAGGGGTGATCGGCTTAAAAATAATTGTACATTATCCGGAAACACCGGAAAAACAAGCAGAGTTTGATTCTCGAGTGGTAAAATTTCACGCTGAATACGTTGCGCAATATATTGAAAAGCTGAACTGTCCCGTAAATCAAAAGCTTAAATTGCTCGATGATGTTGCGCAAGTAATACTCGATGTTGCGGAAGAAAAAAGATTACATACAATGTGAAAGCGAGGCACCTCGGAATTAGCCTCGCCTCGTTTATTGTTTAGTTTTTTTCATGGACAACTGAATTTTGTTATACTGACCGCTATTTTTAAAATATAAAACGGGCGGAGAATTTTAAATTAGCTCGGCAATTTCAACGAATTGTACGTGATTCACATCGTATGCTCAAAAAAGTCCGTTATGATAGGATAGCATTTTGTACGCATTTTGCTCCGTAGGTGGCAAACCTGACCCCCGCCTCCGGTCGATAGCTGTCAACAGCCTTGATAAGACCGAGGCTGCCTATGGACAAAAGCTCGTCAGGAGAAGGGTGTGAGGAATAATACTTCCTTATGATATGCGATACCAGCCTCAGATTGTGTTCTATAAGCCGTCCTCTTGCCGATTTGTCGCCCCCCTTCATTTTTGAGAATAGCTCCTGCTCCTCCTTGGCAGAAAGCGGCGGAGGAAAGCTTTGCATATCCGAAATCCCCAAAATCAGCGAAATAAACTTTAAAAGAAGTGAAAAAATGTTCAAAAGAAAAAACCTCCCTATATTGATACTGAATCAATATATGAAGGTTAGCTTATCCCATATCATACGGTAAGGAGCTTTTTTTCATTCATTTGCTCGGGAGTGGCAAGAACATATCCGAGTCTGTCGTCGGACAGAGAAATAAGATTCCTTCCAACGGAGCCCTTGAATTTTTTGTTAATAATAGACACGTGGGTTCTAACGTTTGACAAAAGTGGAAGCTTGTCAGGCTTGAATGCGCCTTTAAGAATATCCTTCGCCTGTAATGGATTGGGGTAGGATTTTATCAGAAGCCTCGTAATCATAAGCTCTGTTTTGGTAAGAGCTATCGGTGTGTCGAAATATAAAAGGCTTTTATTGCTGACGGATGCATCGAGCCCCATAAGCTTGTACTCTCCTAAGGGCGGTTTTTCGTAATTCTTGCGTAGCTCTGCAATTTTTGCATACAGCTCGCTTGAAGAAATTTCGCCACGAATTAAAAGGTCAAAGGAGGGGGAGGGGATTGTAAAGATTCCTTCGTTATGATTTACGTCTGACACGGCAATTATCACCGCTCCTAAGGACAGCCGCTTCAAATTGCTTATAAACTCGTCTGCCGCCGTAATATCCTCCGGAGAGAAAATGACAATTGTATTGTATCTGTTGCTGATCTCACTTTGAGCCGCAGAGGGCGTTGCTCCTGTGGCGAGTATTCCCATAAAATTGAAAATCTGCGCTGCGGTTTTTGCGCGCCTACCTGTTTTGTCTACAAATAAAATCAAATTGTTGTCCTCGTTTCCTGGTTATCTTCGCTTAATGTTTAAAATTATAACTGCAAATAAAAATAAATTCAAGCTTTTTCGGTAATTTATTGACATAAGTGTGAAAAAATGTTACAATACGCAGGGTAAACCCCAAAAAAACACGAGTGCGCCTCGGTGCGCTTGAAAACTTAAAGCTCGGCGTCATGTCTGCCGAGAGCTTTGCGGCGCCCTCGTATGCGCCGTCATAGAAGGAGAATTTTATGAAATGCGTTTTAATAACAGGCGGCTCAAGAGGTATAGGCAGAGCTATGGTAGAGCTTTTTTCTTCAGAGGGCTATAACGTAGCCTTCACCTATAAAAGCAGCGATAGCGCAGCAAGGGAGCTGTCCGATAAGTGCGGAGCCTTGGCGATAAAAGCAGACTCGTCTAATTCGATTATGATAGAGGCTGCGGTAAAGCGTGTTGAGGAGGTCTTTGGCGGGGTTGACGTGCTTATAAACAATGCCGCCGTTTGTCAATCGGGGCTCATAACCGAGCTTTCTACCAGTGATTGGGAACGCCTGTTTTCTGTAAATATGACATCGGTATTCTTGTATTCGAAATTGGTTTTACCTAAAATGTTAAACAAAAAATGGGGCAGAATTATAAACATCGGCTCTATGTGGGGAACGGTCGGCGCATCCTGCGAGGTCGCATATTCTGCGTCGAAGGCGGCTGTTGAGGGTTTTACTAAGGCTCTTGCCAAAGAGGTAGGTCCCAGCGGAATTACGGTTAACGCCATAGCCCCGGGAGTTATAGATACCGATATGAATTCCTCTTATACCGAGGAGGATATTGCTTCTCTTTGCGATATGACTCCCGTATGTCGTATGGGGCAGCCGGTAGAGATTGCGGAGGCAGCTCTGTTTTTGGCGTCGGATAAATCAGCCTTTATAACGGGGGAGATAATGAACATCAGCGGCGGCTTTGTCGTATGATTAACAATAAATAGCAGTAAATTTTTCTTAAAAGCTATTGCTTTTTTTAAAAGTTTCTGCTATAATGAATCAGATATTTTATTTCCGTGTGTCAGACGGAGCCATACTAGCCGGGGAGGTAGCGGTGCCTTGTACCTGAAATCCGCTATAGCAGGGGTTAATTCTTCCCGGAGGGTGGCTTTTGTGTAGTCTGCGCCGTTATTTTCTGTGTTGAAGAATGGGTCTTGTGCAATTTGCGGCTGTGAACCATGTCAGGTCGGGAACGAAGCAGCATTAAGCGGTTAGCGGGTGTGCCACAAGGACGCCTGTTCGGAGCAGAAGTGGCGGTTAACGTATGTAAAGGCTTATTCGAAGGGGTAGTGTATGGCTCTATCTGACACACGGAATATTTTCATGCGCGTATGCGGAGTATCATTGTATACCGCCTACGCTTTTCTTTTTACAGAAGGAGGAAGGCTTTATGTCGGATTACAGGGCATTATACAGAAAATGGCGTCCGTTTGATTTTGACGACGTATGCGGTCAGAAATCAACAACCGATATACTCAAATACGAGGTAGCCAACAACAAAATATCTCACGCCTATCTCTTCTGCGGCTCACGAGGTACGGGCAAAACCAGCTGTGCAAAAATACTTGCAAAGGCTGTTAACTGTGAAAATCCGAGAAACGGAAATCCCTGTAACGAGTGTTACGCCTGCCGTTCTATTGATTCGGGAGTTGCAACCGACGTTATAGAGATGGATGCGGCGAGCAATAACGGCGTCGGAAACGTTCGTGATATGAAGGACGAGATAGCCTTCACCCCCGCAGAGCTTAAATACCGTGTCTATATAATAGACGAGGTTCATATGATGTCGGGGTCAGCGTTTAATGCGCTTTTAAAGACTCTTGAGGAGCCGCCTGAATACGTAGTATTCATTCTTGCTACTACTGAGTTCAATAAATTGCCGACAACCATCGTTTCCAGATGTCAGCGCTTCGATTTTCGCCGTATGACCACCGAGGTTATAGTCGGGCGCCTTATGAAAATCGCAAAGGCGGAGGGGATAACTCTTACCGAGGATGGCGCTTCAATGCTTGCGAGAGCCTCCGAGGGCGGAATGCGAGATGCGGTCAGTTTGCTTGAGCTTTGCGCAGGAGCGGGCGCTGTGGTTGACGAAAAAAGAGTTTTTGAAACCGTTGGCAGAGGAAACAAAACTCAGGTTTACAATATGGTGGAAAATCTGCTTCGTTCAAACTATTCCAATGTATATTCCGCCTTTGCGGATGTGGTTATGACAGGCTCTGATATTTCTGTTTTCTGGCAGGAGCTTATAGATGCCTACCGTGATCTTATAGTTATGAAAAGCACTTCAGGAGCTGCGGAGTATCTTGACCTTACCGACTCTGAGGAAAAGAAGCTTTCGGCTTTGGCTAAGGACTTTACCCTGGCAAGGCTGCTTTACCACGCATCTGTACTGGAAGCAACCCTTGAAGACTTGCAGAGAGCGAAGGAGTCTAAGAGAAGCGTTGCGGAGATTGCGCTGACGAGAATGTGCGACCCAAGGCTTCAGTCAACGCCCGAATCTCTCGCCTTGAGAGTGGAGGAGCTTGAAGCTACTGTTTCAAGGCTGAAATTCAGCTCAATGGCATCAGGAGGTGCAGTAGGGCAGAAGGCGACCGAGAGCAAGTCTGAGCCCGCACCGAAGCCGCAGGCGTCAGAGGTGGGCGCACCCGAAGAGAAAAAAGAGAATAAAACAGATTCAGAGGCTAAATCGCCCGCATCGGAGCCTAAACCCTTTGCAAAATGGGGTCAGGTTGTAAGAGGAGTGGAGATGGCGAAGGCGTCTATATATTCACCTTTAGCAAAAGCGGTTGCGCTTAAAAACGGCGAGGGTGATTTTACTATAAAAATCGATAGCTTCTTCGTCAGAATAATTTCGGGAAATCCCGAGAATATGGCTATAATTAAAGGACTTATTGCCGAGGCGGAGGGAATTTCACCGGAAGGTGTAAATGTTACTATATGCCCTAAGGCGCAAGGGGAAGTTGCAACCCTTATCGACGAGATAGAGGAAGCCTTGAAATAACAAATAATTTTGAAAGTGAGATAGAAAATGAAAGTAAGATTACCTCAGGGAATGGGAGGCGGACCCTCCAATATGCAGGCTATGCTTAAGCAGGCGCAGAAAATGCAGGAGGATATGGCTGCAAAGCAGGAGGAGCTTGAAGCCTGTGAGTACGACGTAAGCGCAGGAGGCGGCGTCGTAAACGTAAAAATCAACGGCAAGAAGGAAATTCTTTCCGTTAAGCTTGCGGAGGAAATAGTTGACCCTGACGATATAGAAACTCTTGAGGACTTAATCGTTGCCGCAGTCAACGAGGCAATCAAAAAGGTAGAAACCGATGCAAGCGCTAAAATGCAGGAAATCACAGGGGCTATGAATATGCCCGGATTCCCCGGACTCTTCTGATTATGGCAGAGTATATAGCGCCTATCCAAAGGCTCATAGAAGAATTCAGAAGGCTACCGGGCGTAGGTGGAAAAACCGCCGTCAGGTACGCCTTTGCTGCGCTCAATTTTACAGAAGAGGAGGCCGCTCGCTTCGCTGATGCTCTGATTGGAGCAAAAAGAGACGTTAAGCGTTGCCCCGTGTGCTGCGGTCTTTGCGCCTCAGAGGGACCTTGCGACATTTGCCGTGATGAGGACAGAGACGGGGGAGTTGTGTGCATTGTTGAAAGCCCTAAGGACGTTATGGTTATGGAGAAGGTGCGCGGTTATCGTGGAAAATATCACGTTCTCGGCGGAGTCCTCTCTCCTATAGATAACGTAACTCCGAAGGATTTGAATATTGACAGCCTTCTTGAAAGAGCGAAGGCGGGCGGAATACGTGAGGTAATAGTTGCGACTAACCCCACGCCCTCGGGCGATACCACCGCAGCATATATAGCCAGAATACTTGAACCCTACGGAATCGAGGTTTCACGTCTGGCATACGGAATACCGGTCGGAGCTGACCTTGAGTATGCAGATGAGGTAACCCTTCTTCGAGCTATGGAAGGCAGAAAATATTTCGACTGAATTTTACCCACCTTAAGGAGGCAGTATGTCCGCAAGAAAAAAGAAAAAGAATAAAGCAGTCAAAAAAATATTAGCCGCCGTAATCTTCGTGGCGATAATTCTTATAGCCACTCTCCTTGTATATCTATTTGGCGGAGCAGATGCTATACGCGCCTGGCTCGGCATAGAGCCTGAGGAGGAGCCGAGAGTTCCCACAGCGGTAGACGGAACTATGAATTTGCATTTCATAGACATAGGTCAGGGGGACTGTATGCTCCTTGAGAGTGATGGCAATTATATGCTGATTGATACGGGAGATATAAGCGATACATATACCGCAAAAATCATTGATTATCTTGAGGAAAGAGGTATTGAAACTATCGAATATCTCATTCTGACACACCCCGACGCCGACCATATCGGTGGCGCTCCCGATATAATAAACACTTTTAAGGTAAATCACTGCATTATGCCTGATTTCACAAAGACAACCAAAATCTTCGAGAAAACAATTGACGCTCTCGAAGAAAACGAGGTTGACGTAATAGAAGCCGAGCCGGATTATGAGTTCAAGGTCGGCGAGGCAGAGTGCGAAATTTTAGCTCCCTTGAAAAAATACGACGACCCTAATGAGGCGAGCGTGGTGCTGAAGGTTTATTTTGGCTCTAACAGCTTTCTTCTGACAGGAGATGCGGAGAAGGAAAGCGAAGCGGATATGACCGAGTATTATTCGGCGTCCCAGCTCAAAGCAGATGTTCTTAAGTCGGGACACCACGGCTCAAGAACCTCCTCTTCAGAAGGATTTCTTGAAGCGGTTGACCCCGAGCTTATCGTAATCTCCTGTGGAGAGGGAAACAGCTACGGACACCCGCATAAAGAAACGATAGACAGATACGAGCAGATGGAAATAACCTATTACAGAACCGATATAGTGGGAACGGTAGTTATCACCTCCGACGGTGAGGAGCTTAAGGTAACCACTGAAAAAGGAGAGTAATCGTCTTTAGACGGTAGCATATTTATATTTCAGCCGCAGATTGTCTGCAATCATGGCGATAAATTCGCTGTTTGTGGGCTTTCCGCGGCTGTTTTGTATAGTATAGCCGAAATAGGAATTCAGGGTGTCAACGTCGCCCCTGTCCCAGGCAACCTCAATAGCGTGTCTTATAGCCCTCTCAACTCTTGAGGTGGTTGTCCTGTATTTTTTAGCAACCGTAGGATATAACACCTTCGTTACCGAATTGATAATTTCATTATCCTCAATTGTCATAAGTATTGCGCATCTTAAATATTGATAGCCTTTTATATGAGCGGGAACACCGATTTGATGTATAATTTTCGTGACCTGTGCTTCAACGTCCGGACGAGCGCCCTCAGCCGCTCCTTCGGGCTTTTCTTTTTTGCCGATTTTGATAAGAGATTCTATATGCGAGATTAGGGATTCCTCGGAAAAAGGCTTAAGAAGGCAGATATCGGCGCCTGCTTCGGTAGCCTCCATAAGTATCGTATGCTTGTTTATGGGGGACATAAGTATAAAGGAAGTTCCTTTTGAGTGAGCGCGCGCTTTTCTTATAAGCCCTATGCCGTCAAGCCTTGATATCCAAAGGTCGCATATAACGATATCGTAGCCGAATTTCTTGACAAGCTCAAGAGCGCTCTCGCCGTCAGCGCATTCCTCGGTAAGAGAAAAACCGTGAGAGGCAAGTGATTGCGTAAGTTTCTTCCTTTCTTCTGCATTTTCGGTGCAAATAAGAATTTTTACGTTCTTTTCCATTTTTTTGTTCTCCTTTTTTTGATTAAAATTGGGATTTTTTGGTAGCAAAAATATTTTACCATAAATTGACAGAACAAATCAATATAAAAAATGCCAAAAAATGGGTTAATATAACGACATAAAAATGGCAAAAATTGCCAATTTTGATAAAAAAATACACAATTAGACAAGAAAAACTACAAAATTGCCACGATGGGTGAAAAAAACAGAAGGTAAGGTGGTAATTGTGGGGAATGTCAAATATAATTGCGCATTCCCGTAAAATATTCGTCTATATTATTGCAAAAACTAATAGGTTGTGTTATAATATACGCAGAAAATCTTGCCAAGGCAAGCTTTTGGCGCTACGCGCCAGATGCATTCGCATCCTGCGAGCCTTGAATCGGGGCGTAAAAATGCCCCCGCAAGCAAGCATTTTTACTTGCGATATAATATACGCAGAAAATCTTGCCACTGGGGCCTTATTTTAGCATAGGTAAAGAGTAAAGAGAAAGGATATGTATATGAAAAAGCGTATTTTAGCACTGTTGCTTATTCTCGTTCTTGTGTTCTGCGGAGTATCCTGCGCAGATACGGAAAGCGACGACGGTAAGCCACCCGTTTCGGGAAACGACGGTGGGCTTCCTCTTCTTCCTGCGGAACCCGATAACTGATTGAATTGAAAATAAAAAGCGCCGACGGTGTGATGCTCTTTCGAGCAATCCTCTGTCGGCATTTTTTATTAAAGGAAAAGATAAATAAAAGCGGTAGTCAGTGAAAAGGAAATCGCTCCTTGAAAAAGCTTCATACAAAAGTATTTTTTGCAACCAAGCCTTGCAGGACGAATGAAGGACATCGCCTGCATATGAACGCAGAAGCCCGAGAATCCGACAGCTAATGAGGTAAGTGCCAGTGATACGGCAGGAGGGAGAAGCGTTGCTTTTGAAAGAATGCTTGCAGCGCTGCCGACCTCAAGAAACGGTATGAGTAAAAGATAAGGTAGGCTAACACCGAGCGCCTTTTTCAAAAGACCGCAAAAGAGGGCGAAAAAGGTAAGATACGAGCAAATATTCAAGGTGTTAAGTCCTGCGTTCTTTATGGAATCAGTAAGCGAGAATGGATATTTCTGTATGATATCGCCCGAGTCCTCTGAGCATTTTCGACCAAAGCCAAAAACAAAGCCGCAAATCAGCGCCGAAAGTGTCATTGACACATACAAAATAACCCCTTCGATAACGTTGCCGCGTAACCCGAGTCCGATACCCGATATAAGAAAGGCAGGACCTGTGTTATTTGAAAAGCCGATAAGCCGTTCGCATTCCTCTCGGCTTATCCTTCCGTCCTCGTACAGGGAAACGGCGCATCTTACGCCAAGCGGAAAGCCGCAAAGAAGCCCGAGCAGAAATGCGGGAAGGGCAGCTGAATTTATATTGAAAGTTTTCCTGAAGAGATATCCGAGGGGGCGGAGTGAGGAGAAGTTTATTGAGTGAAGAAGAAAATCCGAAAGTATAATAAAAGGAAAAACAGAAGGAATAATCACGTTTGCGCATAGCATAAGTCCGCTTCTTACCGAGTGCGCAATTTCGTCTGAAAAGAAGATATTGATTAACAAGGCAAGAATAATGAGTGCGGAAGATGTAGTGGCTTTCCAGAAATTTCTCGCCGCACCTATTGATATTTTGCTCACTTCCACTGTTGCGCCCATGCTTTTCGTCATTTTTTAATTCTCACCTCATACACTTATATTAGTCTTGAGTAGTCGTTATCTGTTCTCTTAGCGGATTTACTAAAAAGTATGTAAGGGAGAATTTAAAAATGCAAAAGACGGGGAAAAAGAAGCCTAAAATCAAAAGATTTCCGGGGTTGCGAATGGATATGATAAGCACCGCTCGTGGCGTAAGGGCAACCTTTGGTGGAATAAAAGCCGTATCCTCTCTGTCAGAGGAAGACATAGCGATAGAGGCAAAAATGGGCGCTTTCCTCATAGCGGGCGAGCGGCTTGAGGTTACGGTGCTTGAAGGTGGGGTCGCAGAGATAGAAGGAAATATCGAAAAAATTGAAATCGTTTACCGAAAGGGTGTTTTTCGTGATAAGAATTGATTATTATGTATTCGGTTATTATAAATTTTCTTTCCGAAGCGAGGATACGAGTTCGGCGGCATCATCGCTCCTTGGCGCAGGGCTTTCGGGGAAAATAAGCTCCGAGGGGGTTATTCTCATTCCAAGCTTAAATATAAAAAAATACGAGAAAGCCTTCCTTGGTCTTTCTTATGAAAAAAGTGAACTTCTGGGACTTGCAGGTACGCTTTATAAAAATAGATATCGATTTGGTATTTTTTCAGCGCTGATTTTGGTAATATCCATGCTTGTATTTGCCTCGGGCAGAATATGGGATATAAGGATAGAAGGAAACGAAGCGTTGCCGGACGCCTTTTTCGAGCAAGCGCTGTCCGAGGTGGGCTTTTCGGTTGGTGACTCCTGGGATAGCTTTTATTTGAGCAAGGTTGAGCGAGATGCCCTTGAAGAGACCGAGGAGCTGGCTTGGATAAATATCAACCGCCGTGGAACAGTGGCTTACGTACGGGTAGTTGAGAAAAAAGTTGATGCGGAAGATAGTGCACCCACGGGTGGCGTGTCAAATATTGTCGCCGAGTGTGACTGCGTAATTGAGGAAATCATCGTCACACGCGGAATTGCAAAGGTTAAGGCAGGTGAGGTGGTAAAAAAGGGTCAGCTACTTATATCAGGAGTTATTCCCGCCGAGCTTGGAGGCGGTTTCGTGGAGGCAGAAGGGGAGGTCAGAGGCAGAACGGAGCTTAAGGTTTCTGCCGAGGTCGCAAGAAAAGAGCGAGTAAAACAGTATGAGGAGCCAGAACTTTCCTCGTTTTCGCTTAAAATTTTCTCTTTTTTAATAAATATTTATGAAAATTATGGAAATTCGGGTGAAGAATGTGTTATAATAGAAGACACCGAGCGCCCCGTAATATTCGGCGAATACAAGATTCCCTTCGAAAGCCGACGTATATATACGCAAAAGTGCAGTGAAACTGAGGTCAGTTACACCGACAGCGAGCTTGTGAATATAGCCGCATCAAGGCTTAGGGCAGCGAGGGTTGTTGCACTCTCGGACTGCGACCTTTTATCAAGCAAAACAGAGGGAAACTTTACCGATACGGGCTATCTTATCAGCTGTCGTATGACGGTTGAGAGAGATGTGGGGAAAAGAGAATCAATCGGCGGGTAAGCCGCAAGAAAAATATAATGCGGAGATGCTATGACAGAAAAAATTGTAATGACCAAGTCCAACGAGGCGACTGCCGCTTTGTTTGGCTCCTTCGACGTAAATGTAGGCATGATAGAGCGCGCCTTTGACGTAAGAATTTCAAACAGAAGCTCTGACCCAACCCAGGGTGACGCTATATCCGTCAAGGGTGAGGAGGAGAACGTAAAGGGCGCAGTAAGAGTCCTCGAATACTTAAAGCATATGATTGGCGACGGAGAGAGTGTAAGCCGTGAGAGCGTTGAATACGTAATAGGGCTTGTGCGTGACGGGCTTGACGGAGGCGCCGAGGACCTTACCTCAAGCGTCATATGCGTAACAAACCGAGGAAAGCCCATAAAGGCGAAAACCATAGGACAAAAGCGGTATATAGATGCGATAAAAAACAATACTGTAATTCTTGGAGTCGGACCTGCGGGAACCGGTAAAACCTTCCTTGCGGTTGCTATGGCGGTGGAAGCCTTACGTGCGAAGACTGTCAGCAGAATTATTCTTACAAGACCTGCGGTTGAGGCAGGAGAGAGGCTTGGATTTTTACCCGGGGACCTTCAGAGCAAAATTGACCCATATCTGCGCCCCCTGTATGATGCTCTTTTTGAGATGCTTGGAGCTGAAAATTATCAGAAACACATGGAAAGAGGCACGATAGAAATAGCTCCTCTCGCCTATATGCGAGGCAGAACTCTTGACGACTCCTTTATAATACTTGACGAGGCGCAGAACACGACCCCGGAGCAGATGAAAATGTTCCTTACAAGACTTGGATATAATTCCAAAGCAGTGGTAACGGGCGACCTTTCCCAGACAGACCTTCCATTTGGGAAGAAAAGCGGACTTGCTGTGGCGGTAAAGGTACTTTCGGGAATAGAGGACGTTTCAATCTTTGAGTTTTCCGAGCGTGACGTGGTGCGTCACAGGCTCGTGCGCAGAATTATCAGCGCCTATGAGAAGTACGAGAAAAACCAGCTTGCAAAAAAATACAGAACAGAAAAAAGAAAAACGGAAGATAAAAATGACTAAAAGAGAGCTTTATATAAATTTCATAAAAACATCGGACTTTCCCGAGCTTGACTATAACCTTAAGCTTAAGGTGAGAGAAGGCATTATCGGAGCGCTGGAATATGAGAATTTCCCATATCCTGCAGAGGTAAGTGTCACATTCTGCTCGGCGGAGTATATAAGGGAGCTTAACGCAAAGCACAGAGGCGTGGATAAGGCGACCGACGTTCTATCATTTCCCCTCTATGGGAAAAATGAGTTTTCCTACGAGGAATGCGCTATGGGAGCCGCACTTGGAGATATCGTAATATCCGTTCCGAGAGCTCACGAGCAGGCGGAGGAAATAGGTAATAGCTTCGTCAGAGAGGTTACCTTCCTTGCGATACATTCTGCGCTCCATCTTCTCGGATATGACCACGAGATAAGCCCCGAGGAGGAAGAGGCGCAGTGCTTGGCGCAAAGAGAAATAATCGAAGCAATAGAATTCTAAAATAAAGAGGTCGAAAAATGACAAAGACAGCGTTTATCGGTATAGTAGGCAGACCTAACGTAGGAAAATCAACTCTTCTTAACGCCCTGGTGGGAGAAAAAATTGCGATAGTGTCGAAAAAGCCGCAGACTACGAGAAACAGAATTACGGGAATACTTACCGAGGGAGATAATCAGTACGTATTTTTAGACACCCCCGGGCTTCATAAGCCGAGAACGAAGCTTGGCGACTTTATGGTAAAGACCGTAAACGACACCATAGGCGGAGTTGACGGAGTAATACTTGTAGTCGAAGCAAGAGAAGATGTAGGAGACATCGAAGCTGGTATCATAGAGAATCTTAAGTCCAAAAAAATGGGCGCCGTTCTGGTGATTAACAAGATTGATACAGTCCGCCCCGAGAATATTGCAAAAACAATAAAATCCTATTCCGAAGCATACGATTTTGACAGTGTAATTCCAATAAGCGCAAAGCACGGTCGCGGCACGGATATAGTTGTTCGGGAATGTGAAAGATTTCTGAACGAGAGCTGTTGGTTCTTCCCCGAGGATATAGCAACCGACCAGCCCGAGAGGCAAATGGCGGCGGAAATAATCCGTGAGAAGCTCTTGCGTACCCTTGACGAGGAAATTCCTCACGGTACAGCCGTTGTAATAGAGGAATGGAAGGAAAAAAAGGACAACGTTTCCATAAGAGCGGAAATATATTGTGAGAAGGCGTCGCACAAGGGTATAATTATCGGAAAAGGCGCCGCTACTATAAAGAAAATAGGAACCTACGCAAGAGAAGATATAGAAAAGCTACTTGACACAAGGGTGTTCCTTGACCTTTACGTAAGGGTAAAGGAAAATTGGCGGGAGAGCGACTTCAACATAGCGAATTTAGGCTATAAA
>CAJGCM010000032.1 GCA_904501765.1 uncultured Clostridia bacterium
CTGAATTCTGCGTGCAAAGGATTTTTCAAGTTTTTGAAAAAATCTGAGCCGAAAAAATCGAAAGGAAGGCGATCCTGCATGACGGCAGCCGAAAGAAAAGCAGAGCTATTGCAGGTAGTGAAGGAACTGGACGTTCCAATTCAAAAATCAGTGTCGGAGCTGCTCGACAGGATCGTTTTCCTTGAAGAGCAGCTTATAAATCTTGAAAAACTACCGTTCATACGGGTCAATCCTAAGAATAAAGCGCAGCAAATATCGACCCCGGCAAGCAAGCAGTACGTTACACTGCTCCAACAGTACGGCGCAGCGCTGAAAGTGCTTTTGAAGTTGACTGCAAACGTTTCCGACGGCGAAGAAAGTCCTCTTCGGGCTTATCTCAACAAAATGAAAGAACAGTATGACGCACCTTGAATTCTATCACAGTGAGATCCACAAAGGCAATATCATAGTCGGGCAGGAGCTGCACCGTGAGCTTGACAGGCTGATGGATGATCTCAACGATCGCCGGTACGTCTATGACACACGGGACGCTGACATCAGAATTGACTTTATGCAAAACTGCATAAAGCTCACAAAGTCTCCTTTCTACGGCAAGCCTATGATTCTTCTGCCGTGGCAAAAGGCATATATCGAAACGCTTTACAGCTTCAAGATGCGAGATATGGAATACATCAACCCAGCAGGCATAAAAAAGCTTGTTGACAGATTTCAAGAATCGTTGCTTCTTGAAGCCCGGAAAAATGCGAAAACAGAGACTTGCAGCGGGCTTGCAGATACTGAATTCGTCGTAGGTAATGAGGGATCAGATATCGTTTTATCGTCAAATGACGATAGCCAGGCAGATATTCTCTATGCTGCCTGTGACATAATGCGGTCGATGATCGATCCGAAGTCAAAAGATACGCAGCGAAAGATCAATCATCTCTTGAACAAGATCACAAACAGCAAGATGTTCAAGATATCCGACCGCACCCGAAACAAAGACGGCAGAAATATCGATTTTGCCATTATAGACGAGATCCACGAGATGAAAGAGCTGGATGTCATTATGGCGATCAGGCAGTCGATGTCTTTGAAAATCAATCCCAAGCTGATAATGATAACGACCGAGGGCACGGTGAACGGCGGTGCTCTTGATGAACTGCTCAAAGAATACCGCAAGATCCTCAACGGTGAAGATGATAGCATATCAGCTGAAAGAAAGCTTCCTTGGCTTTATACACAGGACAGCGAAGAAGAGATCTATATCGATGAATCGAGCTGGTACAAGTCTAATCCCTCTCTCGGTCCTATCAAGCAATGGCAGTATCTCAGAGAGAATGTAGACGAAGCTAAAAAGTCGCCGATCAAGCGTTCAAAGATTCTCACGAAAGATTTCAACGTCAAGCAGAATGCAGCCCGAACATGGCTTAGCCGTGAGGACTACGAGAACCCGGCGACATTCAAGATTCAGGACTTTGAAAAGTCGGTATGCCTCGGAGCTGTTGACCTTGCACTTACAACGGACCTTGTAAATGCAAAGGCTCAGTTCATGAAGCTCGGCGATTCAACGAAATACTGGTTATCGCATTATTGGATCTGTGAAAACAAGCTGACTAAGTCGCCTGACATCGATGAAGGAGCTAAGTATGAGGAATGGGCGAAGCGTGGACTGCTGACAATCGTTCCCGGAAATGAGGTCGATCCGGCTATCGTTGCCGAATGGTTCTATCAGCTATATCAGAACTACGGCATCATTACTCTTGCTTGCGGATACGACCAGCGATACGCTTCAGTGTTCAAGTCCAGAATGGAGGATTACGGCTTCAAGCCGGAAATGATAGTGCAGTCCAAGGCGGTGCTCAATGCGCCGACCCTGCTGCTTGAAAGTGACCTGCAAAGCAGGCTTATAAATTACAACAACAACGAAATTGACACTTGGTGCTTTGGTAATGCCGCTCTGGAATTTGACAGACACGGCGACCTTTGCCAGGTTGTCAAGATTCCGAATATGAAAGGCAAAAAGGTTGACGGTGCGGTCACGGGCGTAATGCTCGAAGAAATGCACCGCAGGTATAAAGACGAGTTTATGAACAGTTTGAGTAGGTGATAACAACGGGTATTTTTTCATTTGTAAAACGAAAACGGCAGGAGCTGCACTATGCCAAGATGCTTAATGGCAGCCTTCCGATCTTTTCGAGTTTCGGCGAAAACATCTATGCCTCGGACGTTGTGAGGCAGGCGGTAAACAAGATAGTCACAGAGCTTATGAAGCTTCAGATCGCACACACCCGAGATTTCAAAAAATATGACGCTTCTACACCGCAGGATAGTTCCATACAGGGTGTGCTTGACCGTCCGAACGAGATCATGACAACATCGGATTTGCTATCAAAGATAGGCTGGTCTATTTTTCTTTACTATAATGCCTGGGTTTATCCAACAAGGGACAGCGAGGGCAGGCTTACAGGATTGTACCCGATTACACCGTCACAAGTCACTTTTAAGCAGGACGCAACAGGCAGGCTTTATGTGATCTTAGATTTTCTTTCGGGATATCAATCTCCGCCTATACCCTATGATGACATCATTCATTATCGATATCAATATTCCGTCAATGATCTGATGGGCGGTGATATGACGGGTAATCCCGACCAAAGAGCTTTACTTGAAACGCTTAAACTGAATCATACAATGATGCAGTCGATCTCCAAGGGAATTAAGGCGAGCTACGCCGTGAACGGAATCATCAAAAGCAAAACGATCATAAACAAGGAGCTGAATGAACCGCTTATAAAGCAGTTTGAAGATGACCTGAAGAAATCCGAACACGGTTTCCTGCACCTTGGTCTTGATACTGACTATACGCCAATAGATAAGAATATCAAGGTGGCTGATAAGGACACAATTAAGTTCATTGATGATAAGATTCTTCGACATTTCGGAATGAACACAGCAATTTTGTCATCAGATTTCACTCCCGAGCAATACGAAAGCTTCTATCAGTCATCGCTTGAACACATCGTTATCGGACTCGGACAGGCTTTCACCCGTGCGCTGTTCAGCCGTAAGGCACAGATAGGATTCGGAAACGAAATCATTTTCATACCGCAGTATCTTGAATTCATGACTATGTCGCAGAAGATCGCAGCTGTTCGTATCTTGGGTGACCGTGGAGATGTCTACGAGAATGAAGTACGCCGTATCTTCGGTCTGAGACCTGATCCGGAACTTAACGGCATCAGAATGATGTCGCTGAACTATATCAACGTTAAGAATGCTGAAGAATACCAGCTTAAAAAGCTTGGCACATCAAAGGAGGAATAAGCAGAAATGGAAGATATCAAGGAACTCATCGGACAGGAATTCACAGTTGATGGAGAACTATTCAGGTGTGAAGATATAAAGTTCATCAATGATAAAGATTTTTCTATCGTTGCAAGACCTGTAAAAACAGCGCCAAAGGGGGAAAAAGAGAATGAGCGTCAATAAAAAAGATCTCGAACGTCGCTCCCTGACCTTTGAAGTCCGCACAGCGCAGAACGATCAGGGCGAGAATATCATCACGGGAAGACCTGTCGTCTATGGACAGATGATCTGTGTCGGAAGGCTTTTCAAAGAGGTGATCGAAAGGGGAGCACTTGATGAAACAGATCTTCGTGATATTCCCTTCATTCTGAATCATGATATGGTTCGCCTGCCATATGCCAGAAGCAGAAATAACAACGCTAACAGTACGATGCACTTTACTTGTACAGATGATGGCTTGGATCTCGATTGGATCAAGCTTGATACAGAGCGTAACGTTGAAGCTAAAGCGCTATACTCAGCTGTCGATCGAAGAGATATTGACAGTATGTCGTTCTGCTTCACTGTCCGTGATGAATGGTGGGAAGGTCTCGACACCGATATGCCTACAAGACATATCACGAAAATAGGAAAGATCTATGAAGTGTCCGCCGTGACATGGGCGGCATATTCGGACACTACGATAGATGTTGCACGCTCAGCCTTGGAGCTGGAGAGCGCAAAGGTGACATTGGAGAATGCCCGTAAGCGTGCAAAGCTCTTACCGGACGGTAACGAGCAAAGGCAGCTTGAGCTTTTGAAGCTCAAAACGCTTGTTAAACACAATCATCAATAACAGAAAGGAAAAGAACTATGAGAGAATTTTTGATTTCCCTCCAGAAGAGGGCAAAAGAGAACATCGCATCTATCAGAAGCAAGATTGATGCTGCAACAACTGCCGATGAGGTAAGAAGCCTTGATAAGCAGCTCACTGAGGCAGAAAACGAGCTGAGAAGTATCGAAAATCAGCTTACACAGCTTGACGATGACAGCAAGCGAGGCGCTGCACCTGTCGGCGGTCTGAACCCGATGGCAGCATACGGCGTTCAGAGAAGCGGAACACCCGCAGCAAGTGAGGAACTTAACAATGAGACAAGATCACGCCTTGAGTTCGCTAACTACGTTACAAGAGGCGTTCTCCCGCAGTCAGTAAGAGAAGCAAGACAGGACGCAAACACCAAAACATCAGATGTCACAGTAGCAATTCCTGAAAACCTGATGGATCGCATCATCACCAAGATGGAAGAGATCGGACACATTCTGCCGCTTGTTACTCATACCAATTACCCAAGAGGTGCGGTTATCCCCGTTGACGGTGCTAAGCCTGTTGCTTCGTGGGTAGCTGAGGGAGCGTCTTCGGACAGACAGAAAAAATCGATGTCAGGAACTATTTCCTTCGTGGGCTTCAAGCTTCGCTGCGAGATCTCGATGTCACAGGAAGTCACAGTCAGAACACTGCCAGCATTTGAGGCTACATTCGTAAAGCAGGTTTCTGAGGCTATGGTGAAAGCTCGTGAGGCTGCGATTATTTCCGATAACAACGGCAGTGACCGTTCGACAGGCGTTCTTTATAATGCCAATGAAGCTACTGCTCCGGATAAGAAGGTCGAGATTCCAAAACTTGCAACCGGTCACGTAACATATAAGACGATCATGGACGTTGAAGCTTTGATTCCAGCTGCTTATGACGGAACTGCTAAGTGGTTCATGCCAAAGAAGACGTTCAACGGAACGTTCATGAGCATCACAGATAATAACGGACAGCCGGTTGCCCGCATGAATGCAGGCTTAGATGGTAAGATGAGACCTGTACTGTTCGGCAGAGATGTTGTCTATACCGATGAATATATGTCTACATATACCGAGAGTGCTATAGATGCAGATCTGACCTTTGCATTTGTTGCAGATCTTTCGGACTATATCGAGAACACAAGCTATGATCTCGGCGTTCAGTCTAAGGTGGACTGGGATACAGAAGATCATCTGACAAAGGCTGTAATGTCTGTAGACGGAAAGATGACCAGACGTGACAGTATCGTAAAGCTTATCAAGAAATCTTCCTGATCTGAGAGGGGTGAATGACAATGACGGACGCTGGTGAAATGCTTGAACAGATCAAGGATGATATGGGCTTAACAGGCACATATCATGACCGAAAACTTACATCTTGTATAAACGAGGTGATAAGGTTTATGAGATCGTCAGGTGTGAGCGATGACAAGATCAACGGCGCCGTCGGTGTCGTTTCCCGTGGTGCTTCCGATATCTTCTACCATCGCCCTGACTATTCTGCGGCTTTCTATAAAGCATTAGGGCAGCTGAAACGAGAAAGCGAGGTCGGAAATGTACAGACCTAAGGAAATGGACGAACTTGACACAGCTGTTACGCTTCTCATTCCTACTGTAAGTGACTATTGTGGAACTCCAAAGCTAACATATCCAGAGGATGGCGACCTGCTCTTCGTCAACTGGAAAACTTATGGCGGTACAGAAGCTGTAATAGATAAGCAGATCGTTATCATCGACACAGCGCAGGTGACTACCTGGTATGATCCCCGTATCAAGAAAGCCTGTCGTCTGCGTCTTGATAGCGGTGAGCTTTATGAGATCATCGGCAAGCCCGAAGACGTAAACGGACGGCATATCTTTATGCGTTTCAAAGTCCAGAACGTTGAAAGCTTAACGCCGGCGCTTGAAGGTGATAGAAGTGGCTAAGAGTTTATCATTTGAATTTGGTGCTCTCGATGATCTTCAGGATATGCTTAAAAATCTTGAAGCGAATACCGATGAAGCTATCGACAGAGCGCTGATAGACAGTCAGAAGCTTGTCGCAGATAAAGCAGAGAAGGCTATGGAAAAGCACGACAGAACCGGCAATACAAAGGCTTCGATCATCAGAGATAAAGCTGTTAATAATTCAGGTATGTCAAAAAGTATCGGGGTAGGTTTCGATATAAAAAGCGGAGGTCTTCCGTCAATTTTCCTGATGTACGGAACTACTCTGCACGGACAGCCGCACATCGAGCCTGACAAAGAGCTTTACGAGGCTATTTTCGGGAAAAGAACGCAAAAAGAGATCGAGGAAGTCCAGGAAAGAGCGTTTCAGAATGCGATAGAGGAGGCTATGAAGTGATAAGACAGTTTTTATATGACATACTCAAAGAAATATGTCCAGTCGTCAAAAAACAAGGCACTATCACTGTCGAGAAGTATCCGAACAGGTTTATTACCTACTGGAATTTTGACAATACCGAGCCTGTCGCATATGACAACCGGAAGATCAAGAACATTTCGGGATGGTGGATCTATTTCTATTCCACAGACCCGGAAGACGTTGACACAACGGGTATCAGAATCAAAGATGCCCTTGAAAAAAACGGATTTATCATCGACGGAAATCCCGAAGACATATCCGTCGATGTAAAAACACATACAGGCTGCTTTCTTACAGCCTACTATGAAGAATACAAACAAGGAGGAAATCAGAATGAGTAAAATCTATGAGTATAGAGGCGTAAGGAAGCTCGTTGGTGCTTTGCTTACGGCTGATACTGATGAACACCTGACCTACGGCGCAGTATTTCCTATCGCTGGAACGTCGAAGCTGAGCAAGGCGGTCGAAAGCAGCAGTGAGTCGAAGTATTACGACAATATGCCTGCGATCGTCATT
Organism: uncultured Clostridia bacterium; assembly: GCA_904501765.1. Lineage (GTDB taxonomy): Bacteria > Bacillota > Clostridia > Oscillospirales > CAG-272 > UBA1740. Next base: position 6,998 of record CAJGCM010000032.1, read on the forward strand.
GACGGAGTAGGACCCGACACGATCACGATAGATGCTTCTGCGATCCCGTATGACGTTCAGGCAAAGATCACGGGACAGTTCTATGATGATACGACTGGAATGCTTGTCGAGGGAACCGGTGTCAGACCGTATGTTGCAATTGGCTACATTACAGAGGACACAGACGGAAACGAAGTTTACGTATGGAGACTCAAAGGCAAGTTCTCTCTCCCGACCGAAGAGCACAGCACAAAAGACAACGGTACTACTGCAAATGGTCAGCAGCTCATTTACACAGGCATCAACACTACACATGAGTTCGGTGCTCTTGCCAATGAGAATGTTAAGACTGCAAAGGGCGTTATTCTTGAAACTGCCAAGGAACTCACAACGCTTACAGAGCAGAGCTTCTTTGCAGGCGTTCAGGATCCCGATAAGATCGCCGCAGCAAAGAAAACAGCATAACAATAGTTTTTATGTACACGCACAATGGCGGTGGTGAAAGCCGCCGCCATTTATATTTTAAAGAAAGGTGAATGCTGACTATGGATATAAGACTGAATATTTACGATGAACAAGGAAAAAAGGTTGCCCGGGTCGCACAAGGTGATTACTATGATCTGACCGTAGGCGTTATTATAGATATTTTTGATTTTCTGAACATGGACGACAACGGTAAGATCATATCGATCTGGGATATCAACCTGAAGCTGCTAAAATGCTACAAGCAGATCACCGAGGTTCTCCATAAGTTCTTCCCGGATATCACTAAGGAAGAATGGAAGCGTGTCAAGCTCAAGGAACTTGCAAAGGTACTTCTTGACATCTTGCAGTACACTTTCACTGAGATAGACACTATCCCGAGTGAAAAAAACTGACGGGGAGTCGGAACTGCTCCCGTGGAGCGAATCATTTTTTCAGATGAAATACAACGTGTGCAAAGAGTTCCCGGCGCTGTCGCCGATTCAGCTCGACAGCGAGAGTTTTCACACGGTCATAAAGCTCTTTTCTGATCTGCGGCGCAGACAGATAAGAGAAAAGAAAAACTATGATCCTACCACAGGCGAAAGGATCATCTACCGTAAAGCTACGACCTGGTATTAGTGAGAGGTGAGAAAATGGCAAAGGATAAGGAAAGCACGACCCGGCTGAAAATTGATACCACCGAATTCAAGCGGGGTATCAGCGATGCGAACCGTGCTATCAAGCTTGCGAACTCGGAGTTCAAGGCTGCTACAAGCAGTATGGACGACTGGTCGAATTCGACAGAGGGACAGCAAGCTAAGCTAAAACAGCTCAATGCTGTGATGGATGCTGAAAAACAGAAGCTATCTGTTCTTCAGGAGCAGTACAAGAAGGTAGTAGCTGCACAGGGTGAGAATTCAGCCGAAGCCGAAAACCTCAAGATCCGTATGAACAACCAGGAAGCGGCGATCGGTAAGGTTGACAAGGAGCTGAAAGACTACAAGGAAAAGCTCAAAGGCGCTGATGACGGTACGAAGAACCTGACTGCAAGTGAAGAAAAAGCTGAAAAGCAGACAGAAAACCTTAGCGGTGAATTTTCGACCGCAAAGGTCGCACTTGGAAACTTTATCGCTGATGGACTCGAAAAGGGTATCGGTAAACTTGGTGAGCTTGCAGATGCAGCTAAGCAGGCTTATGAAGAATTCGACCAAGGCGCTGACAACGTTATTAAAGCAACAGGTGCGACAGGTTCAGCAGCAGACAGCCTGAAAAAGAGCTATGAAAATGTCGCTAAGAGCGTGAAAGGCGAGATGTCTGATCTCGGAGCAGTAGTCGGAGAAGTATCTACTCGTTTCGGATTCGTTGATGAAAAACTTGAAAAAGCATCTGTAACTTTTAAAAAGTTCGCTGACATCACGGGAATTGATGCTAAGACCGCCGTTCAGCTTGTTTCAAGGGCGATGGAGAAAGCAGGCATCGAAAGCGACAGGTACGAGGAAGTGCTTGATAAGCTTGCATATGCATCTCAAGTTACAGGCGTAGATGTCAGCAAGCTTGCTCAGAACCTTGCAGATAACGGCTCAGCATTCAAGCAGCTCGGTCTTGATGTTGATGCACAGATCGGTTTGCTTGCCTCATTTGAACGAGGCGGCGTAAATGTATCCTCTGCACTCGGCGGCATGAAGAAGGCTGTCGGCAACTGGGCTAAGGAAGGCAAGAACGCTAACATCGAGTTCAAAAAGACTATGGATATGATCCAGAAAGCACCGAGCGACACCGAAGCGGCAAGGATCGCAGTCGAAGCGTTTGGTGCTAAGTCAGGCGTAGAGCTTGCAGAGGCAATGAGAACAGGTAAGTTCAGCTATGACGATTTCGCTAACAGCCTGAAAAAATCAAGCAAGACCGTTGAGAATACCTATGAAGGCACTCAGGACGGACTCGATAAAATCAATCTTGCTATGCAGGGTGTAAAAGTCGATGTTGCTAAGGCATTCGGTGAGCTTCTCGATGAGAATAAAGAAAACATCGACGATGCTATCAGATACGTCAAAACAACGGTCATTCCGAAAGCAAAATCTGCTATCACTTGGATTATTGACAATTTCGGAACGATCACAACAGTAGCCAAGGGCGTTGCAACAACAATAGGCACGATATGGGTACTGAAAAAGACAACTTCTTTCGCTCAGGGAATTGCGGATGGTGCAAGAGCACTTACATCGCTCGGCTCCGCTGCCGACAGTGCTAAGACATCACAGGAAGGATTGAACGCAGCTCAGAACGCTTCACCGATTAATCTTTTGATAAAAGGTACTGCACTTCTCGCCGGTGGCTTAAAAACAATCATAGATCTCGCAGCCGATAATATCGACGTAGTCGGTGAAGAGGTAGACAGGTATCAGGAGCTGCACGACGAGATCAAAAAGAATGCTGATGACTGGAGAGATGTCACCAAATCCCGTGATGATAATGTAAAAAAGGCAGAAGCCGAATTCGACTATCTTGACAGGCTGAAAACCGAGCTTGATACTCTTGTCGATGAAAACGGAAAGGTCAAGACAGGGTATGAGAAAAGGGCAAATTTTATAACCGACAAGCTCAGTGAAGCGACTGGTATTGAGATCCAGAATAACGGCAAGGTCATTGATTCTTACAAAAAGGTTTCTGCGGAAATAGATAACGTACTTAAAAAGAAAAGAGCGAATGCAATTCTTGAAGCTAACGATGAAGCTTATAAGAAAGCAGTCGTTGATAATGATAAGAACTATAATCAGTTCGCTCAAGCCCAGCAAGCGTATGAACAATCAGCTGGCAAGGTCAACGAGTATAACTATAGACTTCACGAACTCGACCGCCTTATTAAGTCAGCGAATTCAATTCAGGACTACAAAAAAGAAGGCGAATACCGAGAGGAGTACAAAAAGATCCAGCAACTTCTTGAAGCTGAAGAAAAGCAGAAATCAAAAAGCTGGTCAGCGTATGTTCAGGCAAAGAATACATATGAAAAGTCTGTATCTATAATGACCAACTATGAAAGGCTTTCAGCTGAGATCATGACAGGCGACAGCAAGCAGATAGAGCAAGCCGTTGACGACATAAAGAACAACTTCAAGAGAGCTGAAACGACAACAAGAGAAACGCTTGAAAAGCAGCGAAAAGAGTTTGAAGATCATTATAACCTGCTTAAAAAACAGCTTGAAAGCAACACACCCGGAGTCACACAAACTATGGTCGATCAGGCTAAGACGATGTGTGACAGAGCCGTTGACGAGCTGGAGCGATGGGACAGCAAGTATAAAGATGCTGGTTCTCTCAATGCCGGAGCGTATGCAGGCGCATTCACAGAAGAAGAAATAAAGGAAAGGATGCGCTATAATGTTTCCAAGTTGACTGATGAAGCACTGAACGAGTTGATAAAAAAAGGAAATAAAGCAAAAGAAGAAGGCGAAAAGTTTGTAACCGCTTTTACGGGCGGAATGGCGGCATTCGGCAGACTTGTCGGACTTCCAAGCATAGATAAGCTTGCTGAGGATTTTGCCAATGAGTTCAACAATAATAAGTACGGATATGATGCAGGTGAGAAGTACGGAATAGCCGTTGTCGAAGGTTTGAAAAGAAAACTTCAAAAGGCAAGTACAGAAGTTCTTCCGTCCGTTTTAGGACTTTTGGGAGCGGGTACATTTAAATTCACAAGTCAGAACTATGAGAATTCACTGTCTACGCCTTCTACGTTTAATTCAGGCATCAATTCGAGTATCAACAACAATTTTTATCAGACGATCAACAGTCCGAAGGAAGTATCACCGTATGAAGCGAGCCGAGAAGCTGAAAAGTTTCTTAATCTCTACGGAACAAATAGGAGGTGAAAGAATGCTTAGTCTTATGGTCGAATTTCAGGGCAAGTTAATTAAGATTTCAGGCGATAAGGACATCGAGATCAGAGATGTTCAGGGAATCACGTTGTCCGACGCTTCAATTAACACAGAACAAAGGATCAGAGGCATCGGAGGTAAGGTCACGAATCGCTTTGTCCGCCCGAGAAATATCGTGATAACAGCCTGTCCTACGAACGATATTGAACAGGGAAGGCAGAAGCTGTACTACTATTTCGCTGCCGGTAAAACAGTAACATTAGTCTTTATCAGCGGAGAAAAAAGAATGAAGATCAGCGGAGATGTTGAATCTGTCAAAAGTGATCTGTACGAGCAGCGGCAGATGATGCAGATCTCAATAATCTGTCCATTTCCATATTTCAGTGATATGGATAACAGCCGCAGCGAACGGTTCACTCTTGGAAGAACATTTTCCGTTCAGGGTCAGGCATTCACATCGGGCACAGAGTTTGAAATTGTATCACAGTATTTCTTCAAGCGTGCTGTGATCTATCAAAGGTCTTATAGCACTGCACAAACGAGCCGATTTGAGTGCGAACTTTCAGGGAATGCGGTGCAGGCGTTGTTTATAAGATCATTTGAGGGAGAAAAGGCGGTAGTCGGACACTCCATAGATGTTGTATTGCCGTACTCTGATTGGATTACGCTTGAACCAGGAAAAAACGACATCAGCATAGAACTTTTCCGTGAAGGTGAAGAAAACGAAGACCCTTGGGTCGAATTCACAGCGGAAGAGTACGCAGAATCGCAGGTCGTTGTAATCGAACCGCTTTTTTTCGGAGGTGTGTGAAATGGATTGTATTCTTTTCTATCTGCCGCAATACCGCCAGAAATGGGTCGCAAAGAAGCTGATCGAAGATGCCGAAGCGACATTTGAATCAAGCTTTTATGCACCTGGAAATTTCACGCTGAGAATGCCGGCTGACGATGATCTCATAGCGATCTTGAAAGAACAGTGCATGATAGTGCCGCTCTCGCCGAGAAGTAGGGAGGAAGATGTATATCAAAACCCGTTCATCGTCGAAAAAGTCTATATGAACGAAGACGAAGACAAAGGAAAAAACGTGACGCTTTCAGGGAGAACAGCTGATGCGGTACTTGGTTATCGTGTGCTCGGTTATCTCTGGGAAGATGATGGTGAAATAAGATTTGATCCGTTCGGGATCAATAATCAGCAAGCAACCGATATCATATTGGACGCATTTAACGAAGTTTTTCAAGTGTATGCCGCCGATTACATACCCCGGAAAATACCTTGGGTAAGAATCGCTTCGCTCGTACCCGAAAGAACTTACCCGAGGATCTCAGTTGATTTCCAGGGTGAAAATTTTCTCGAGGTAGTTAATGAATATAGAGAGAAATATAAGTTCGGCATCAAAGCTGATATGATCAGAGCTAAGCTCTATGAATCCGAGCCTGAAGATCCAGATGAATGGTTTATTGAATTTACTATTTATAAACCAAAAAACTTCACAGGTACCAGTCGTAAGGTGCTGTCTGCCGGAAACGGCGATGTTGATTCTACTGATTATAATATTGATAAAACGAACGAGATCAACGCCGTTATTGCACTCGGAGTCGAAAAACACGGCGAGGTCATCGACGACAAGCCGGTTGAAATTGAAACAGAATTTCACGTACAAAGCGATACCGGGCAGGTCGGCTTTTTCAGGAAAGAAGACTATGAGGATCTGAAAGGGGTGAAAATTGACGCCTTGGTTGACCCTGTTACTGTAATCATTACGGAGCAGGCATCGACCTTCTTAGCGAAGCCGCATGAGAAGATGACAATCGTAGAGTCTGATAATTGCCGATATAAGTGCAAGATTGACTATGACCTTGGCGACAGGTTGATAGTAAGAGACGAATTCGGAAACTACGGCAAGGTTAGATGTACCAAGATCACAGAGGTTTTTGACTATGGCGGGTATCGCTGTATACCGACCTTTGATGAATGGGAAAAAATCCCCGTGATCCTTCGCACACACAGCGGCGCAAGGTTCTTAACATCAGATGAAAAACAGATCGTTTTGAATGGAGGTAAATAAATATGCAAGATGATTATAATTCAGAATTCTCGGGAGAGCAGATAGATGCGCTGCTCAAGAAGGCTCGTGATGCTGAGCTTTACGCTCAAAGGGCTGAACGTGCTTTGAAAGGTGTAGAAGACATTGCTCGTGCAGCGAACGAAATGATTAAGAATATCACGATCAATACTGACAGTATAGGGATGCGCAAGATCAATTTCTTTGTGCTTGAAGATGGCGCAAAGACCGAAGGCGGCACATCCAGTTTTGAGCAGGACGCTAAAGAAGGCGTCATACTTATATATCCAACTGACGATGACATCAGTAACTACACTGATTACGATGAAAAATACGGTGATGACCCTGATGACGAAGATTTTCTTAATTTCAATTTCACTCTCGGTCCCGGAATGTATCATTTCAAAAAATCAGTAACGAGCAACAGAAGCACGTTCCAAGATCAAGCAACGATCACAACAATCATATATAAAGACGGCGTTCGTGTAGGTTCAGAGATCGAAGTGACCGAAGAATCTGATATCGAAATCCAATTCTGGGTGAAAGTAAAGCACGGTCATTACAGAGACTATGACATCAGAATCTATATCTATCCTATGCTGTGCAGAAGCATAGCAGCTGACGAGCCGATCGAGCCTTACAAGCCCGATCTTCAAACTCAGATCAATGAGCTGAGGGCTATGATCGAGGGCGGCGGAGGCTACAACGAAACACAGACAGATACAGCAACAGACTATGTAGAGGAGGTAATACCGACATGATCACAACAAACGGTTCAAAAATACTCGGATATTCACTTTCGGGCAAGAATGTAAACACCAAAAGCGGCTTGATCTGGCTGACATCGAGCGTCGTGAATGTTGACGGTGTAAACTATGACGGAGCTGCTTTCAATCCGCTGACGTATCTTAAATATGCGTCTACCGACAATCTGAGCAAGATTCAGGACAATTCTCAGTATATGGGCATAACGATGAATCTTGGCTTGGGCGATACAGAACCTACGAGCGAAGATTATTGGCTTGATGATACCGACCTCAACGGCGTGGACGTGAACACAGTAGTTCGGATACAAGGCACAAAGGGAACGTTTGAGAACGATGTATACGGCAATCCTATGTATTCCTTCATCTTCAAGAATGTCGGACAGTCCGCAGTGACGATAAAGGAGATCGGACTTTCATATCTCGACAGCAGAGGAAAGTTCCTCATCGCCCGTAAGCTGATCCCGCCAAGGACTATCGAACAGGGAGAGACCGCAACGTTCACTTATACTATAAGCCTTCTGAATGGTAGCACTTAGGTGGTGATAACAATGGATAATATCAAGATCTGGATAACATCGGCGGTGGGAGCTGTCGGAGCAGGCATCTCGACCGCTTTCGGAGGCTGGACATCTGCGATGACGACCCTTATCATTTTCATGGCGATAGACTATTTCACGGGCATCATGGTCGCAGGCATCTTCAAGCGCTCGAAAAAGACCAAGAACGGCGCTCTCGAAAGCAGGGCAGGCTTCAAGGGGCTTTGCCGCAAAGGCGTGATGCTGCTCATCGTGCTGGTAGCCTGCCGTCTTGACATTGAGCTGCACACGACCTACATACGAGATGCGGTCTGCATCGCATTCATAGCGAACGAGACTATCAGCATCATCGAGAACGCAGGACTTATGGGCGTGCCGATACCCAAAGTGATAACAAAGGCAATCGAGCTGCTGAGAAGCAGGGAGGAAAACACTACCGGGGAAGGTGATAAAAATGCTGAAAATAGACGGAACTAAGATCGAGCTTACGAGAGGCGACACGCTGTATCTGACAGCGCATCTTAAAAACGCAGACGGTACGGACTACGAGCCTGCGCAGGGCGACAAGGTGTGGTTCAGAATGAAGAAGCACGCTTCGGACACCGAATCGGTGATCTACAAGGAGTTTGACCTGTCAACGATGACGATCAAGATCGAATCAGAGGACACCGCTAACCTGACAGTCGGGTACAACTACCCATACAATATCAGGGCGCTGCGTGATAACGAAGACGTCGCAACGCCGATACTTGGAGTGTTCGTGCCGGAGCAGGAGGTGGGCTAATGACCACCTATGGAACTATCACGGGCAGGCTCGACGGTGCTTGTGTGCTTCACGGAACGCTTGAAGCCAGAGGACAGCTGACGGGAACGCTGACGCTGCCGAACCTCACGCCGCCCGTTCACCCGACCTACGGCGGACCTTACGAGGTCACACCACATTTTTATGAGCAGCAATTGCAGACCAAAAGCAAGCTAATGACCGATGATGTGACGGTCGAGATCATACCAGCTCACGAGGTCACAAACCCCGCAGGCGGTTTGACTGTAACGATCGGATAAGGAGGAAATATGGGAGTTTCAAAGGTAATAAAAAAGACATACGTAAACGGGACAGAAGTGCCGGTAACACTTATTGACCTGACAGGTGATACTATTACAGCCGCTGACCTTGCAAGCGGTAAAACGGCGCACGGTGCTGACGGTGAGCTGATAACAGGCACGAACACAAAGGACGTTGACACAAGCGGAGCAACGGCTCTTGTTGGCGAGGTGCTGACAGGTAAGACTTTCGGTGCACGTGGTTCAATGCTTGAAGGTACAATGCCGAACAGGGGAGCGCAGACAGGCGAAATATCCACCGTAGCACAGCAGGTCGGCATACAGAACGGTTATCACGACGGCAGCGGAAGCGTGCAGATAGCAAGCACAGAGCAGGCTAAAATCATCGCAGGCAATATCAAGGCAGGCGTTCAGATACTCGGAGTTGAGGGAACATACACAGGTGAGGGCGTGACCGCACAGACAAAGAGCGCAACACCGAGCTGGTCAGCACAGCAGATACTGCCTGACAGCGGCTATGATTATCTTGCTGAGGTAGACATCGCAGCTATACCATACACCGAAACACCGAACGCAGCAGGCGGTGTAACAGTAACTATCGGGTAGGTGATAATATGGCAATTAATAAAGTAATAGCCAATGATGAGACTCTTATCGACCTCACAAATGACACAGCGGAAGCAGAAGATGTACTGGAGGGTCAGACTTTCCATTTGCGTTCAGGTGCAATCGCAACAGGAACATACAGACCGTCAGACGAGATCGAAGCACGGCTTGAAGCAACAGTAGGACATAGTTCAAAGAACTTATTGCCAATAACGATTGAAAGCGAACACTATACGACGGACGGTGCAGATCTGTCATATACAGTTGATAGAGCCGCAGGAACAATTACTTTGACCGGAACGACAAAACCATCAGGATCGGGCTCTGGATATATTCCCATTCCTATACCAGATACACTATACGGTAATTTATATCTTTCCGGCGGATATAACGATAATTGCTACATTCGTGTTAGGGATAACACAGCAGGGGCATACTGCAAGAAATGGGACGGCTCAAATACAGTAGGTTCGAAAGGCGAGAGTGATAGTGAAGAGGTAACACTTGTGCAAGGACATACCAATGTCATAAGACTTCTATTTGCCGCAGGACAAGATTTCAGCAATGTCGTTATTAAACCTATGCTCCGTGACGGAAGTATCTCCGATGATACCTTTGAGCCGTATGTGCAGCCGACAGATGAGCGCATTATAGCCCTTGAAGCAAGGGTCGCCGCACTTGAAGCTGCGTTGAATAGTTAGGAGGAAAAAACAATGAGTAATCAAATAATTAGTGAAGAAACGAAACTGAGCATCTGTAAGTCCGCAGCTTACGGTGAATCAAAAGAAAAGACTGCTCAGATGCACGGCGTAACGCCTGAGCAGGTCCAGCAGATATGGAACGATAACCCCGA
>CAJGCM010000033.1 GCA_904501765.1 uncultured Clostridia bacterium
GAGCCTCCAGTGGGGGTTATTAAAATAAGCCCTCGCCGCACTTGGCTCACGGCAAGGTCGCCTTTCAATATAATTTTATCAACCCCGCCCCGAAATGACAATGTACAAATGCGATTTATATGGGTAAAAAAACGATTTTTATATTTTCTCAAAAGTCGCTTTAGACCACAAAACAACAGGCAATAATACCGCTCGATTTCCTTAAAAATTTAAAATAATAAAATACTTGAAATTTTGTAATATCTGTACTATAATGGAAGTGCCAAACAAAATCGCATAAAATTAAGTATAAGTCGCTTTTTACAAAGGGTGAATTATACTTTTTCGCTGTTACATTCCATCGTTGACTTTAGTTTAAAACATAAGCTCTGCAGATGGAATGTACATAACTGTGCTTATTCTATGCAATTTTGTTGGCGACAATTGGAGTTTGTGTTTTGAGGCGCTGACTTCGGTTGGCGCCTTTTTGTTTTGTTAAGACTGATTTTCAGCTTTGGAGGATGTTATGGTAAAAGGGAAGACTTTTGGCAGACTTTTAACAGTGCTTCTCGCAGTATGCGCCGTGCTTGCGGCTTTGTCATTTGCGGGATGCTCGGAACCGGAGCCGCCTGCGCAGCTTAAGGCGCCGGTTGTTGTTCTGGAGGGCAACGTAGCCACCTGGGAGGCAGATGCTGACGCAGAGAAATTTGAAATAAGCGTTGATGGCAGCTTGTCTTATATGGAGAACACCGTCACGAGCAAGAAGCTGGGTGATGGGGAGAGCTTCAAGGTAAGAGCCGTTGGCGACGGGATAAAGCATTCCACCAGCGATTGGAGCAACTCTGTTACTTACGTAAAGTCGATTGCTAAATATACTATTACTTGGAAGAACGGTGATACTGTACTTGAAACGGATACAGAGGTGAGCGAAGGTACTGTTCCTACATACGATGGAGTTACCCCCTCAAAAGCCGCCGATGCACAGTATTCTTATGTGTTTACCGGATGGACGCCTGCGGTTGTAGCAGCGAATGGAGATGTTACATATACCGCTGTTTTCGCTTCCGTTTTGAATAAATATACAGTAACGTGGAAGAACGGTGATACCACGCTTGAAACCGACGAAAATGTTGAATACGGAACGGTTCCTGTGTATAACGGCGCAGAGCCTCAAAAGGCTGCCGATGCGCAATACGTTTACGTTTTCAGCGGTTGGTCGCCTGCTGTAAGTGAGGTTGTCGGAAACGAAACCTACGTAGCGCAATTCACCGCTGTTCCAAACAGCTATACGATCGTTTGGAAGAATGGCGATGCCACCCTTGAGACGGACGAAAACGTAGCGTATGGCTCCACTCCTTCTTACGATGGCGCTACTCCTACCAAAGCGGCTACCGCACAGTACACCTATACCTTCAGCGGTTGGGCGCCTCAAATCAGCTCGGTGACAGAATCGGTTACGTATCAGGCTCAGTTTAGCGAAACGGTCAGAACATACACAGTTACCTTCTATTCTGAGGACGGATTAACCGTTTTGGATACTGTTACTGTTGAATATGGCTCTAACGCGGTATATTCAAAATCAACTCCTATTAAGAATGCTACCGCAGGATACACTTACGTGTTTGAAAAATGGGTAAACACGCAAGGCGGAAGTGTTACGGACGACCTTACAAACGTAATCGGTAACAGAGTGGTATATGCATCCTTTAAGGCATTCGTACGTACGGTTACTGTCTATATTGTACCGAACAACACCGATTACGGTACTGTTTCTGTATCTACCTTAAATAACGTTCCATACGGAGCAGCAATAACGGTTAACGGAAATACGGTTACAGTTAACGGACAAACCGTTACTGCAAACGCGAATACCGCAACGGCGCAATATACGTACACCTTTACAAATTGGACTGCTGATGCAACGGTCGGAAACGATACTATTATTACAGCAAACTTCTCCCGTTCTGTAAATTCTTACACGGTGACCTGGAAAAATGGCGATGATACGCTTGAAACAGACGAGAACGTTACGTATGGCACAACGCCTGTGTACAACGGAACTCTACCTACCAAAGAATCCGACAACGAAAACATCTATACCTTCAGCGGATGGTCGCCTGCCATTTCAAGTGTTACAGGTGATATTACATATTTTGCACAGTTTACTACTACGGCCAATAAGCATATCGTTGTTTTCTACGACGACGACGGAGTGACCGAGCTTGGAAGAGCTGTCGTGGGGCATGGGGAAACCGCAAGTTATCCCAATGCGCTTCCCACGAAAGAGTCAACGGCGCAACATACTTATGCTTTCGATAAATGGGTAACCGTAAACGGCGGCGAAGAGGCAGCGGTGTTTACAAATATTACGGAAGATAAATCCGTGTATGCGAAATATAACGCTACTATTCGCACTTATACAGTGAAATTCTGTGATTGGGATGGAGCAACCTTGTCGCAAATTAATGTAGCGTATGGTAATTCTGCTACCGTGCCCGGAGATCCCGAGAGAGAGGGTTATCGTTTTGACGGTTGGGATAAAACATTCTCTATTATTACAGGAGAACTTACTGTAAAAGCAACATACGTTCAGCAATTTACGGTAGAATTCTTGGATTACGACAATTCAGTAATAGATATTCAGCGCGTTGATTACGGCGGAAATGCAACTGCACCCGAAAATCCCACAAGAAATAATTATAGGTTTACGGGATGGAATACAGGCTTTAGCAATGTTGTTCACGATTTGACTGTCAAGGCAGAGTATATCAGACAGTATAAGGTAACTTTCCTTGATTACGATAAAACTGTACTGAAAGAAGTAACGGTGGATGCAGATTCAACTGCTGTAGCACCGAACAATCCTTCTAAAGAAGGATATACTTTCGACGGATGGGATAAAGCATTTACAAATGTTTCCTCAGATCTCATTGTAACAGCTACTTATAAAGCTAATACTTATACAGTAACTTTCAGAATGCCTGATGGAACAATAATTGAAGAGCAAAATGTTAAGTATGGCGAAAATGCTGTAGCACCTATGTATTCCGATGACTTTTTGGAAGGTAAGGTTGTATATTTAGATGACTTGGCAGAATTCCCGAGATTGTATTTTAGCGATACAAAAACAGCATCTTATTTTTCTGGTTGGAGTGATTCGTTAGAAGATGTTAAAGAAAACAGAGAAATTTATGCAAAATACGAAAGTGCCTATGACAAGCCTGTTATTTTTGTGGAGCAATTAGGAAATGTTTTGAAAGTTTGTATGTATTGCCCTAATGACTGTTATATTTACGGTCTTGAATTTGGCTTTAATTGGGATAGCAGCGGAAGCATCAGTAATTGTGTAGAAGAATTAGGAACAAACAAAGATGCCGAGTACAATAACAATGACAAAATGTTTAAATATATTATGTTTGAAGGAGCGGGTTGTACATCACAGAGCAATTATTTTGATGTTGCCACGATCACATACTCCAACTTGCACGGATTTGTATTAGATATTAGCGACGTTAATATTTTGACTAACTGCTCCGTAATATACGCACCCAAAGCAAATGCTGACGTAGACGAATTGGTGAAAGTTTCACCGATTATCGTGATTAAATAAGGAGGATATATGAAAAAACAAAGGTTTAGAAAACTAATCACTTCTTTTGTGGTTGTTTTCCTTGTCGTTGTATTCTTAATCCCTACAATGTTCACAACCGTACACGCTGCGGGCAGTAATATTATGGGAAGCTACGAAAGAGATAAGATGGAGCAAGCCGAGTATGACAAGTTAACAAAATACTATAAAAACAAAGAAGACTGGTATTTGTGGTCTCAGGGAGAAATTGCGAAAGCAAAAACCCCCAAGGGCAAAATGGATCGACGTATTGCAGAAATTAAGTTGCTAAATAAAAAGGTTCCTGAAATTGCTGCATTTATTAAAGACATTGAAAATGGGGGGGATTTTGATACCGCGGCATTATTGACAAACATATTTTCAACTGCAAGCGGTGTTGCAAGTTTCATTCCGCCATGGGGTCCAATTGTTGGTGTCGGAATAGATCTTTTTAGCTCGGTGTTTACTGCAATTATGGGCGGTGAAGGACCTCCGAGTGCAACAGCATTGTTGGAAGATAATATGAATCAAAAATTTGATGAAATTTCAAATCAAATTGCAGGTCTTGAAGAACAAATAGGTGAGCTGTCTAATCAGGTTAACGAAAATACCGCAAAAATCATACAGGAAATGGCGAAAGCGTTTGATGTTGAAGAAGCTAAAGATGCGCTTAACGATTTCTATTTATCGACAGGAAAGTATGATTTCGGATATGACCAATATAGAAATTATATTTACGGAACAATTACAAATAACAGTAGCGCAACAACCGCATATTATAATCTTCTTTTACATGCACAGTTTAACGGCGCTTCAGATGAAGAGATAAAATACTATTATGATATGTTGTATAGCTCTTTAAGTGATAATAGAGACATTTTCAAAGGCCTTGTTATCGGAAGCAGCACCGGAAAGTCTATCGTGCAGTATTACTATGATATCTTGGTAGCACACCCAGAATTCATTGCAGACAAAAATCTATCCCCGGAATTAGCGGCTATACAATTTGCTTATGATTTATATCAAACCCAAGTATTAACGGATGAAATTATGTTGGTTTGCAGCAATTATCAGTATGCACAAATAGTGATAAATTGCAAATGCGAAGAGGGCGAACCTTGTAAATGTTCGTATGATTATGGAACCGGCAAGATTTTCAGATCTCAAATTGAAGGTGAAGACACAGTTGATTCAATATATACTCAAGTTTTGCTTAGAGAGGAAGAGCTTGAGCAACAATTCGCCAAAGATATTGCATATATATTCGCTTCGAACAACGCGTTTATGATGTCTATTGATGGTTCAATCTATAATTTAACATCAACAGAAGAAAACGGAGTTATATGTGGGGAAGTGCAGCTTGGCAGCACAGTATACTTAAACGCAATTCCCGAGACAATTTGTCAACTGTTTAATATTGACTCCAATGATTACGCTTATGTTGGCGATAACATTTTACATAAAGATGGCATTTTCAAGATGCGATCTTCACAGTCGGAAGTTTTCCTTATATACAAAGGACAGCCTGTAAGTACTATTTGTTTTGTAGATGCTACATCCTCTACGTTTAGCGGTGGTAGCGGTACGGTGGATGATCCATACTTGATTAGTTCTGCATACCAGTTTAATCAAATTAACGAAGGTATGGATAAGTATTATCGTTTGATAAAGGATATTGACTTTGAAAATGAGAGAGTTTATCCCATCGGCAGAATAGAATTAAGCAATGGTTCTGTAGAATATGAGCAGTTTAATGGAGTTGTTGATGGCAACGGTCATACTATATCCAATCTTATGGTTGTTGGCGATGATTATACAGGTGTCTTTGGTAGAATTGGAGAAGATGGCGTTGTAAAAAACCTTTCATTTGATTATGTTAGAATACAGGCGTCGGGGTATTCTTCCGCAAAAGAATCCACATACTCTTTTTATGCAGGAATTATAGCTGGTGATAATCATGGAGTTGTTAGAAACTGCTATATTTATTCTTCAAAATTTGAAAACGCAAAAGAGAGCAATGTGGAAATTATATCTAATACCACAAACGAAGGAGCGGAAAGAAGCGTTTATTTCTATGTCGGTGGAATTGCAGGTAGAAATAACGGTTTAATTCAGTTTGTGTCTGTATCGCAAGCGAGTATCTCCGTTGATTCTACTCACGATTTTGGCGGTGCATCAACCTCAACAAACAAAAATATGGTTTATGCCGGAGGCGTTTGCGGATATAACTATGGAAATATCAAATGTGCAATTGTTGACGAAAGCACCGATGTCACAGCTAAAGCAAAATCAATATATAATCCTAAAACAACGGTAAATCCCTATGTAACCGCATTGGCAGGTGGGATAACAGGAAAGAATCAGAATGCCGATTTGGATAATATTCAGGGTGTGTTCTCTGCCGCCGAAGCTGATGGAAACGCATTACTTGATTGCCAATCAAACTGGGGCGAACACTATAGAAATAGAGTTCAAGATGGCCATCCTTATGTTCCAAAAGCTTCACAAGAACAAATTGATAAGATTTCTTCTACCGCTCATAGCATAAGCGCTGCCTTTCCACAGATTGGAAATCTCAGTGTCACTTGCGAGGATAAGACTTTATCTTATAATGTAGGAGCTGAATCATTAAACTTTAAAAACATAACGTTGAAAGTAAATGATAGCCTTGTTGAGTATGAAGTTTTAGCATTATATGGTTTTGACACCACAAACGCATCTGAAAATAGACTTGTAACGATGTTGTTCGTTGCTTATATTGGAGGAAGTAAACAACTTTTAGTTGCCGAACTTCCAATAGTTGTAGTCGATTATGTTACAGATATTACAGTTAGTGGCGTAAAATCGGAGTATAGCAAAAATGAAGCCTTGCCAGATAAGGTTACAGTTGTACAACATTATGCAAGTGGATCGGCTATTCCTATTGAAAATGTTGATTTTGACATTGCAAACAAAGCAAACATAACTGCTCAATACGGCACTCAAGATATTGTATTTGCGTATGAGGGCATCGAATGTACTATCACGATTGATGTTGTTTGTCCTCATATTTCAAACTATAACTTTAGTAATGAGGCGCTTTATGAGCATCTTGAAACTGTAGAATCCACTTGCAAGAGTATCGGTTATGATGAGTATAAATGCTTAGAGTGTGGCGACACAATAAAAACAAACTATAATCGCATTGCTGGCCACAAGCTGATAGAAGAAGTTTCCGTTGACGCCACTTGCCATTCTGAAGGTGTTGTAGGTAGAGTTTTTTGTGAATTTTGTAATGAAACCTTTGGGGAGTCAGTTACAATACCTATGAAACCTCATAGCATCGTTAAAGCAATCGATACAACGTCAAGCAATAGGCCCAATGAAACTGCCCATTATTGTGAAAATGGCGATCATTGGCTTCCTCATAACTATTATGTTACCGAAAGTTATGAGAATGACGGAATAGTTTACACTTACATCTGTAAAGATTGTGACTATAAGAACGAGAAAAAGGATACGAACATTATTACTAATTCCGAGCGCAAACAGCCTGTAATTGTTGTTAGTGACGGTTATGCACTGACAAGTGATGATTTGGTTACTATCTACGTTCAGCTTATCAACAATCCCGGTGTATATGGCGCTGATTTTGGAATTAGATATGATGAACGCCTTACACTTGTTTCGTGGTCGGATGGAATGCTCTTTGAAAAGATTTTCAATCAAACAGACGGAACGGGTAAATTCGATGATTCGGCTCAACCGGGAAGCTGTGGATATAATTTCGTATGGGGTATAGAAACAGCAAGAGATTCTAAAGGCGATTTAATATGCCCGGATGGTAATTTGTTAAAACTCGTCTTTAAGCTCCCTAGTGATGCAAAGGATACGGATAAATTTATTGTTTCCGTCGTGTATAATCAAGACCGAGAAGCGGGATTTACTGTAGATACCAAGGTTTGCAACGAGCAAAATATTTCAACTATTTCACCGCAAAAGTTTATAACAAAGGACGGAGTGATACAATTAGTCGATCATCTGCCCGGAGATGTAAACAGTGATAATTGCGTTGATATTTTGGATGTTCTTTATTTAGCGAATAATTTTGTAAATAATAGAACCGATCGTCTTGAAAGTATTAAGGCGTATGGCGACGTAAATTTGAGTGGCGGTCTTCCCAATTTGACAGATGCGTTAATTCTTTTGCGTTCCTTGACAGGAGGCTACGGTGAAGATGGTAATCCCTTGTATTCTAAATATCAAATTGTATTGAATACAAACGGATATAGTGGCGTTGTGTTGGATTCTCAATTAGTTGATATTTATGGAAAGGATAACTCGTACGCGTCTATTTTAGATTCCCTTGAATCTGAAATGCAAAAAAGAGAGGGGTACAAATTCCTTGGCTGGCATACTCGCCTTGAAGGCGGAGAATTGGTTTCAGGCAAAAATATTCAATACGATCCCGATCAAAAAATACAAACATTATATGCTCATTGGGAAAGGAATCAAGTTGTATTCCAAGGCTATGAAAAAGATTATTTGAGCGCCGAAGGTATTTTTTCTGCACCTAGTATCGAGAAAGCAAGCGTTGAACTTTTCGACCCAAGCAATGCAAATTCTCTTGCTAGCGGAAAATATTGGATAAAAGAATTGGATTATTGGGTGGATTCAAATGATAGCAGCAAAAAATACAAACCGGGCGACTTTTTGGATATGACTCAAGCAGGACTTGGTAAAGTCGTTCTTAAGGCTGTTTGGATGGAATGGAGATTGGATGCACCTGCTGTGGAAAAAACGGGTTACGACAAGAACAGTGTTCAATGGTATACAGAGAAAAACGGAAATGTTGTTGTGGAAAGCTCGTCATTGGATTCGTATAGCTTTGCAGACGGGATACCGGCAAAGCTATACGGTAAATGGATTCCTTTAGAATTTTTTATTTCCTATGAGCTGCAAGGGGGCTCATTTGGAGCTTCACACCCTGATACCACAGAGTATGACGAGACCTTTACAGTAAATAATCCCACACGCATAGGATATACATTTGCAGGATGGACGATAACCGGAATGGATAACTCCAAGCATGAGTATTTGAATAGCAATGAAGAAGTATGGGAATCCAGCACAAAGAGTTCTTGGACAGATATGAAAGAAACTCAATTCTTGAATCTTCATTCCAATTCCGGAACTGTTACATTTACCGCTAATTGGGTGGTAAATATATACTCAATTACATATGCATTAAATGGGGGTTCGTTTGGTGTGAACCATCCTACTTCGGCAATTTACGATAGCCAAATTAATGTGGATAATCCCACACGAACCGGATATACATTTGATGGATGGATAATAACGGGGCTGGACAATACATTACATGGTTATCGAAATAATATCAATGAGGGATTTGTATTAAATGCGGATACCTCCTTGTCTGGTATAAAAGCTACTCAATTTATTAATCTTCATTCTAATTCCGGAACTGTTATATTTACGGCCAATTGGAAAGCAAACACCTATACTGTTAAGTATAACTCAAACGGTGGAAGTGGAGGATCGACAAAGAATTCTTCTCATACTTATGATGTAAACGGTTATTTGACAACAAATGGTTTTACTAAAATAGGATACACGTTTGCCGGATGGAATACTCGAGCAGATGGTAAAGGCACACATTATCAGAATACAGCTCAAGTAAGGAATCTTGTTTCCACGAATAATGGCTCTTTGACTCTATATGCTCAATGGAAGGGAATAACGAACAATTATCTGGTGTCTACATCTTCCGTTTCTTGCAAGTTGGACAACGGATATAACCATGCCACTCCTGATGCAAATGCCAATAATACTCATTTTTCACATGAGTTTGAGTTAGGGAAATTTTATGTATCAAGTTGTTATAAGTACGGTGATGATTATTTAATAACTCAATCAGAAGCAAGCCTGTATTTCAAAATGAATTATGATGCATCAAGCCTTCCTCTTCAAAGCAATATGACATCGAGATATATATGTAATGATTCTTATTCCGGTGAATTATATAATATGCCGTACGATGTTGGAAGTCAGAGCGTTGGATACGGAATTCTTGTTGTGAAGATTTCTTATGACGATGGAACGCAAGAGACAATATGCAAAAAAGATTTTCTTAAGGATGCAGAAGCTGAGGAAAAATTATTTATCTGCAATATTTCAAAGCCCTGTACTATCAGTATTGCTTTGTGCTATGAACTGGAGATGTGGGCACCCGGTTTCTTAGGCATTTCAGATAATTACTGGATGAACTGGAAGATAAATCAAACATTCAGATTTGAGTAATCTTCTATCAATTTTAGTTGTTGGTAACAATTTATGCTGAAACAATAGAGCGTTTTCCAATAATAAATTCAGAATTATGAAGCTGCCGCAAGTTTTGCCTTGCGGCAGCTTTTTTAGTCAGCTTTTTGTGTAACAAAAACCACGCGATAGTGAACTAAATGGGGTTCACTTCATAGTTGCGCAGTTTAATAAAGGTTAAACTGTAAAAAGAAATCCTCCAATACGTTATATAAAATGACCTGCCAGTCAAAATAATAAACGTATTGGAGGATTTATCTATTAAAAAGAGAGCGTAGACGGCAATATTTTAAAATACAATTTCTGAAATTGTAGTGGTTGTTATTTATTATCTATTGCCGTTCTCATTTGCGGTTGTTTTAAGGAGAAAATCAATCTTCCTTCGCTACGGTGTCCGCAAAGCGGAAGCCGGCGGTTTCCGATACGGGGAGGGAGAAGGTCAAGGCGTGGGCTTTGGTGTCTGTGCCGGCGCCGGTCATAATAGCCTTCATTATGTCGCGCTTCTTGTCCTTTGTGGCGACTATGAAGAGGATTTCCTTTTCCTCTGCGATGGAAATTCCGAAGAATTTCTCCGCTTCCTTTGCGGTGCCCTTTGCCTTTATGGTGGTGCCGCCGCCGGCGCCTGCCTCTCTTGCGGCGTTCATAACCAGGTTGGTGTAGCCCTTTTCGTATATTGCTACTATAAGCTCGTAATTAGATTGCATATCGTCCTCCGTTGTTTCTTCTGTGGGAAGCTCTTCTCTTCCCGAAAAATATTCAAGAGCGCATCTGCCGCCGATTCCCGAAAAGGGAATCGCAACGGAAACTCCTCTGTTTGGTAAGTCAATCTTCAAATCAATGGTAAGTCCTCGCATAATGCTTCGCATACTCTCTTCGGTAGCCGGGAGCATCAGCATAGTCTTTTCGGTACGCTCAATGCCCAGCATATCAAGAGTTTTCTCGTGGGCTGTACCGCTGCAGGGAATGCTGTATATAGAGTTAACTCCTTCTTTCAGGAAGAAGCTTTCGTATTCTTCTGAATCCTGACGCTGAATAATCGTTATCAGCCAGTATAAGCCTTTCATAAAGAAATGTCCTTTCGTAAGATAATGCATAAGAATGCAGAATGCATAATTAAGTATAGGTTGGCAAGGGGTTAAAGGTCGATAATATCGTCCTCTGTTGATACCGACTCTTCTTTGTGTGCTTCCTTTTCCTTTTTGCTAAGGCGAAGCTTATATACAAGCCCCAGAATCTGTATTGCGATAAGGGGTGTCATTGCAACCATAGCCACAACGCCGAAGGCGTCTGTAACAACGTTACCGCCGACTGCCGTACAAGCACCTACCGCAAAGGGTAAGAGAAAGGTCGCAGTCATAGGTCCTGATGCAACTCCTCCGGAGTCAAAGGCTATCGACGTGAATATGTCGGGCACGAAGAAGGTGAGCGCAAGAGCTATTGCATAGCCAGGGATAAGTATATAGAAAATAGAGATTCCCGTAAGCGCCCTGAGCATAGCGATTCCAACGGATACCGCAACACCGAGGGAAAGGGAGAGGGAGAGCATTTTTTTCGGGATAGCTCCCGCCGTAACCTCTTCAACCTGCTTTGTAAGAACGTGGACTGCCGGCTCTGCGGCAACTATAAAGTAGCCTATTATCATACCTAAGGGAATTATGAGCCATTTGTAATCGGAGCCTGCTATGGCAGAGCCGAGATAATTACCTACCGGCATAAAGCCTACGTTAACGCCTGTAAGGAACAGAACGAGTCCTACATATGTGTATAGAATACCTACAAGGATTTTACCGAGGGAGTCACCGCCCCTGAAAATAAGGCGGAAGATAAGAAAGAAGGCGAGAATAGGCCCGAGGGCAAGGGATATTTCCCACATATAATGAGGAACAGCCTCTAAAAACAGAGATACAATGTCCCTTGAGGTTGACGTGATTGGGGGCATCGGGTAAACCGTATCCGCAGATGCCTCAGAGGGGTATATTATACCTAAGAGCATAACCGCAAGTATAGGTCCTACTGAGCAGAGAGCAACCATACCGAAGCTTGAATCCTCGCCGTCGTCAGAGGAAATTGCCGAAACACCGACTCCGAGAGCCATAATAAAGGGAACTGTCATAGGTCCTGTGGTAACTCCGCCTGAGTCAAAGGACACGGCGATAAAGTTCTCGGGAACTATGAAGGCAAGTACGAATACTGCCGCATACAAAACGAGAAGAAGATATTTAAGCTTGATTCTGAAGAGTATTCTGAGCATTGACATAACAAGCAACAGCCCTACTCCTATACCTACCGCAAGAATCAAGACTATATTTTCAATAGAGGATATCTGGTTCGCAAGAACCTGCAAATCAGGCTCGGAAACCGTTATCATAACGCCAACGAAGAAGGATACCAGAACTACTACCCAAATTTTCTTTGACGCAGTCATTTTTGAGCCTACGTATTCTCCCATAGGGCTCATTGCCATATCCGCACCGAGGGAGAAAAGCCCCATTCCCAATATCAGCATGACAGCGCCTATGATAAATGACATAAACATAGCGGAGCTGACGGGAACGAAGGTAACGAGAAGCAGAAGCACGATTCCCGTAACCGGCAAAACCGACGAGAGCGCCTCGGAAATCTTCTCGGCTAAATTAGTTTTTTGAAAAAACCGCATTTCAATTCCTTTTCTTGTGTTTTTGGGTAGGCGGCCAGGTGCTTTTTCTGCATTATCAGCACTTTCGCCCACTATAAGATAGTTTACCATATAAATTATTAAAAATCAAGGCGGATTTTGCAACGTGAAAATAAAAGTCTGCCTGATACGGTTTTTGTGCACCTGCTGCCTCGGCAAATAAAAAGCAGAGACGCTGCCCTTTTTGGATAGCGCCTCTGTTTATTTAAGAGAGAAGACAGGTGTTATTTAACCAGATGTCTTTTAATCTTTCTCGTAGTGGTTTTCTCGAAGGGCTCGTCACGAAGCTCAAGAGCCTTTATGTGCTTGAAGGTGGGAAGCTTTCGGTTAAGGTCAAGGAGCTTTTGATAAATTTCTGCGTGAACCTTTTCCTTATCGTAGCCCTCTCCGTAAAGCTCTACGTTGGGGTAGGCGATAACGGTGAGCAGTATTGTTTCTCCGTCTTCAGCCTTTCTGCCAACGACTACCGACTCGCCGATTTCAGGAATCTTGGAGAGGTACTCTTCTATCTCCTCGGGGAATACGTTTTTACCGTTTTCAAGAACGATAACCGACTTAAGTCTTCCCGTGATGTAGATATAGCCGTCCTTGTCCATATAACCTACGTCGCCTGTTCTGTACCAGCCGTCCTCGGTGAAGGCACGCTTGTTTTCCTCTTCGTTGCCGTAGTAGCCGAGCATTACGTTGTCGCCTTTAACCTGGATTTCGCCCTCGTCAAAGCCCTTGTCGTTCTTTTCTCTTACGTCAATTCTGACGGTACAGCTGGGAACGGCGGGACCTACCGATCCGGATTTAAGCTTGAAATAGGGGTTAACGGATATAAGGGGGGAGCATTCTGTGATGCCGTAGCCCTCTGCTATCGTTATGCCAAGAGCGTCGAATTGCTTCATCATCTCGGGGTTGAGAGGAGCGGCGCCGCTGACAATCTTGTTTATTCTGCCACCGAAGGCTGCGAGGATTTTGCCGAAGAATACACGGCGAAGGTCTATGCCGATTTTACGCAGACCGTTTGACACCTTCATCATAAACTTAACGAGGCCTTCCTTGCCCTGCTTCTTAACCTCGCCCATTATCTTGTTATACATAGTGTTAACGATAAGGGGAACGAGAACAAGGCCGGTAGGCTTGAACTCTGCAAAGTTTTTCATTATATGACGAAGAGAATCGTTGATGCCTATCATCATACCGTAGTCCATACCCGCCAAAAGACAGGTAAGCTCGTAGGTATGGTGGACAGGGAGAACCGATACTATGGTGTCGTCGGGGAAGAATTCAACGGTTTCACAAGCCGCGTTGATTGTAGAGCAGATGTTCTTCTCGCAAAGCATAACGCACTTGCTCGTTCCCGTCGTTCCCGAGGTGAAGAGCATAACTGCAAGCTCCTCGTTTCCACGGGCAGTAAGCTCGCAGGGAGACGCAAGGTTAATCGCTTCACCCTCGCTGATTACGCTGTCAAGGGGAATTACCTTTTCACTGTCTGTGCTCTCGTCAGAGTGCATAGGAAGGAAATGAGTCAGAGTCTTGTGGCTCTCCATAGCGCCCTTAAGCTTTGCATTGAAGGTCTGGCTGTATATGATAGCTTTAGCCTCCGCAACCTCGAGGAAGCCCTCTATTGCTTCGATGTCAAGCTCCTTATCCATAGGGATTGCAACGCCGCCCGATGCAAGTATTGCGACGTAGCTTGCAAGCCATTTAACAGAGGTTTCTCCGATTACGGCAATTCTTTCTCCCGCAAGGCCAATTTTTCTGAATCCCGATACCTCGTCGAGCACCATTTTATGGAATTCCTTGTAGCTTACGGATTTGTACTCCTTACCGTCAAGGTATTTGAACACGGTTTTATCTCCGTGGCTTCCAATAACACTCACAAGCTCCTTTATGCTCGATATGGGGGTATAAATTCTTTTAGTCTTTTTCATATTGATTGTCCTTTTTGTTTTGATAATAAAAATGAAAAGCTCTTCTTACAGCTTTGCTTTGATTTTTCCACCGAGGGCTTAAAAAATCAGTTTTCCGCAAGCCATTTTTCAGCGGCAGCCTTGGATTTTCTGGTTATATCCTCTTTTGCGTATTTGGATTCCTCGCCGCCGTTTGTATAAAGGAAGTATGCTCCGTCGGGGGTGATATAAAGAGTTTCCTCATAACCGCAGGGGTCACCGTATTCTCCAAATACGTTTTTCTTTACCACGGATGCGGTGGTGGTGTCGTAGATTTTTTTGCAAATAACCTTCTGCATAAATTAAAATCTCTCCTTCTCTTTTATTTATTACAACATAAAGTATACCACTTATATTTATATTTTTCAAGTATTAAGAAGAAAATTTACATATCCCACTTTTTGTTAGAGATAGCACACAAAAAGGACGAGAAATTTCTCGCCCTCTTGTTTTGATATAGGACTGCTTTGCGCAAGGCGCCATAGGCGCACTTCGATATAACCTCGAAAGCACTGTTACTTGGTGCATATCGTTTTTAAAAGGCTTATCTTTCGTTTTTGCGCTTTGCCGAAGGTATCGCACTATCGGCGCAAGACTTCGCTGCAGTTATTTTAAGAACGACTTATAAAGGCCTTCCAGCTTCCCCGAAAGATATGGGAAGAGGAGAGGGAAGAGAATGACGTTTGTTATAAGCTGGGTGATATAAAATGGCAACCCTCGCAGGTAATAGACGCCGAAGCGCCAGAGGAAGTTATCAAAATATCCCGAGAACAGCCCTACCTCAACGAGAGATGTGAGAACTCCGAACCACAGGGTGCATAATGCGGCAAGAATGGTGGGAACCGTTCTGCCGTTGATTTTCATTTTTCCAAGCAGCATAAAAAGGGCGGCGAGGGCAGGCCAATAAAGGTAATAACTGATAACCCAGCTTCCAAAGCCGAAAATCAGCGGCTCAATGGACACGAAAACCAAGGAGGCTATAACGCCATATACTCCAAAGGCATAGCCGAAGAGGGCGTGAAGGAGAGTTATTGCTTCTACGTTGGGGATAAATGCCAATGCTAACTTCACACATTCAAGGCTGCCTGCGCATATACCAACGAGGCATACCGCTTTTGCCGCCGTGGCAGGTCTTTTATTCATAGGTAAATACGTCTATCGTTATAA
>CAJGCM010000034.1 GCA_904501765.1 uncultured Clostridia bacterium
ATTTGTCGCCTTGCCGATGCATCGCAAGCGTGCATCGCTCTGCGGCACAAATGCGCACCCGTATCCGTGCTACGCACGGGCGGGTTAGATTCCATATCAGCTTCGGCAATAACAAAAGGGACACCACAAGGGTGTCCCTTTTGTTATTGGTGGAGATGACGGGAATCGAACCCGTGTCCAAAAACCTATTGATATAACCTTCTCCGTGGGCAGTCAATCTTTTGTTTCTCTCCCTCGGGGCGCCGATTGACAGGCTACCTTCGGGATAGCTTTTTTATGCGTGGCCGATACAAAAGCAACTCTCGGCGCACGTGCACTACTGATTTGACGCACGGTGAGAGCCGTAGTCCTCTCTCACGGTACGGGCGGCAATATTATGCCGCGGCACTGCCCTTAGGCAGCCATAGCAACAGTATTGTTGTCGTTTATTATTTAAGTTTGGACATTTTAACGGGATTATCCTGCCCGCCACGCTTATCATACCTCAAAGTCCCTGTCGAAACCTTTGCACCCCCATATAAAACTCTCTGCTGCGGGGAATTCATTCACACCCCCTCATGCTTACGTATATTATATGTTTTTTTTGCGTTTTTGTCAACGGTAATTTTAAGACTTTTTTCTATCTCCTTCTCCATTTCCCGATATTTTACATAAAATGAGAAATTAACAAAAAAAGGAATGCGACGCGCAGGTTGTCGCATTCCTTGATTATTTGGGAAGGTAGAATTACTTAACCTCAACCTCTGCGCCAGCAGCCTTAAGCTGTTCAGCGATCTTATCAGCCTCTTCCTTAGAAACTGCTTCCTTAATTGTCTTAGGAGCTGCTTCAACAAGGTCCTTAGCGTCCTTAAGTCCAAGACCGGTGATTTCACGAGCAACCTTAATAACTGCGAGCTTGTTAGCGCCTGCTGCCTTAAGTACTACGTCAAACTCTGTCTTCTCCTCAACGGGAGCTGCTGCAGCTGCGCCTGCTACGGGAGCTGCTGCTACGGGAGCTGCGGATACGCCGAATTCCTCTTCAAGTGCCTTAACGAGGTCTGCGAGTTCAAGAATAGTAAGTCCTTTTACAAGATCAAGGATCTGAGTTGTCTTTTCGTTCATTTTAAATTCCTCCAAGATAAATTACAATTTATTTTTAAGATGTTATGCAGAAATTAAGCCTCTGCGGGAGCCTCGGCTGCATCGCCGCCGTTTTCTTTGTCGATCTTTGCCTGACAAACGTAAGCAAGTCCGTAAAGAGAGGACATAAGGCTGCCCATCATCTTTGCAATGAGAACTTCCTTGGAAGGAGTTGCTGCAAGGGACTCAACGCCTGCAAGATCTATAACGCCGCCATCTACGAAACCAGCCTTGATTTCGAAGCACTCGATCTTATCCGCAAACTCTTTCATGATCTTTGCGGGAGCGAGAGGATCGTCCTGGCTTACTGCGATAGCTGTCATTCCGCTGAGGTACTGCTTCATATCACCGTAACCTGCCATCTCACAAGCTCTGCCTGTAAGAGTGTTCTTCATTACAGTGTACTCAACGCCTGCCTTACGCAATGCGTTACGAAGCTCTGTATCTTCAGCTACCTTAATGCCTTCGTATTTCACAAGCACGCCTGCTGCAGCTGTCTGCAACTTAGCGGCAAGGGATTCTACGACTGCTTTCTTTTCTTCAAGAATCTTATTGCTTGGCATATTCTACCTCCATTAAAATTAAAAACAAAAAATCCCTTCCGGCAAAAAGACATAAAACAAGCCGAGAAAGGACAAATCACAAAAATATTCGCAAATTGTTCACCTCGGCAGGAAAGCTCTATACTTTTACCGAAACCTGCTGTCTTAGGATACCTTTGGTATTATAACAGAAAGTTTTTCGGTTGTCAAGGGGTTTTATAATTTTTTCTTCTTATTTTTTTACAAAGGAATTTTATAGCTTTCCTTTATGCTCTATTTTCAAAAATTCAGCCGAGGGTTGCGCACAAAGCGCTTCCCTCGGTTTCAAATGTTTACACCGCCGCTTCTTGGTACATCCTAAAGCTGACGGTTGCCTATTTCCGGCTTTTATCAGTTAAATTTTTTCTTTTCCTTAAGAGTTTTATATATTGTTCTGTAAGACTCAATTCGGGTTGGGGCGATTTTTCCCTCCGCTGCCGCTCTGGCTACACCGCATTCGTCACATCCCTCGCCTACGTGGGCGCAATCGGAGTAGGTACATTCCCCTGCATAGGGAAGAATATCCGGGAAGGTAGCCGCTAAATCTTCAAGCTCGAAGAAATCAAATCTTGCAAAGTCCACCAGCGAAAAGCCGGGAGTATCCGCCAAGAAGCCGCACTCACCACCGTCTTTATTCTCGATTTCAAATATTTCAACGTGGCGCGTGGTGTGCTTTCCACGCTCAATTTTTTTCGATATGTCAGAGGTTTTCAAAGTAAGAGCCGGGAAGAGCGCATTCATAAGAGTTGACTTTCCTACCCCCGATGCTCCCGCAAATGCGGCGGTGGCGCCACTTATTATATTGTTTTTAATGTAAGCGGAAAGCGCCTCTACACCCTCTCCTGACTCCGATGAGGTCACAAAGGTTTCAATTCCGGCACTTCTGTATATTTCGGCATACTCCTCGCCAAGCTCTGTTTCTAAATCGGATTTTGTGACGACTGCTACGGGAATTATTCCGTTATGTATAGAAATTGCAATAAGCTTATCTACTACCTCAAGAACCGGGACCGGCTTTTTTGCCGCAAAGACTATAAACAGATAGTCAAGATTCGCCATAGGCGGACGTATTAGGGCGTTTTTTCTGTCAAGAATTTCGGATATTCTGACACCGTCCGGCGTTTCGTCGTCCACGGTGATTATCACATTGTCACCGACCAGCACCCGCTCCTCGTCACGGTGCAGGGAGCCTTTAGCTCTGCTGACAAATATTTCACACTCGCCCGCATCCTTTATTACTCTGGTGCTGAAAAGACCGCCGAGGCCCTTTATCACCTTACCCTGATATTCGTTTATCAAGCTTTTTCCTCACTCTTTTCTTTTCTTGAACGGCGAAGCTGTCCGCACGCCGCATTTACGTCTGCTCCAAGTCTGCGGCGAACGGTAGCTATTACGCCGTATCTTGAAAGCTCCTCCGAAAACGCCTTAACCGATTCGGGGCTCCCCTTCTTAAAGCCTGTTTCCGAAACCTCGTTCACTCTGATAAGGTTTACGTGTATCGGGGCACCTGTGCCCAGAAATGCTCCCTTCAATAGCTTTCCAAGAGCGGCCGCATCGCCGACACTGTCGTTTTTACCTGAA
The DNA here is from genome assembly GCA_904501765.1 of uncultured Clostridia bacterium. GTDB lineage: Bacteria > Bacillota > Clostridia > Oscillospirales > CAG-272 > UBA1740. The sequence continues at coordinate 3,282 of CAJGCM010000034.1, forward strand.
ATCAAGGTGTATTCAAAGGATATTCTTCTGCCGCAAATTCTGTAATAATCAACGCAAGCCGAAAGAAGCTCACGGAGTCCCCATTTTCTGTTTACGGGCATAATTTCGCTTCTGCCCTCGTCCGTTGCGCTATGTAGAGATATAGACAAGGTTATTGGAAATTTTTCTTCCGCAAGCTCTCTTATTTTCGGCACAACTCCGCAGGTTGACAGGGATATGTGTCTGTATCCTATATTAAGTCCGTCGTCGGAATTGACGAGCTTCAAAAATTTTATTACGTTGTCGTAATTATCAAGGGGCTCGCCTATCCCCATCATTACTATATTGGATATTTTCTCGCCGCTATCACGCTCCGCCGCAATAACCTGCCCGAGAAGCTCCGAGGGCAGCAGGTCACGCTCTTTTCCGCCTATGGTTGAAGCGCAGAATTTACAGCCCATACGGCAACCTACCTGGCTGGATATGCAGATAGTATTACCGTGCTTATATTTCATAAGAACGCTCTCTATAACAGCTCCGTCATAAAGGCGGAATAGGTATTTTACGGTCCCGTCTATTGCCGAGGTAAGCTTCTCCTCTACCGCAGGAAGGGTAAAGAGGGCACGCTCCTGAAGCTTATCCCGCAGCGCTTTAGGTATATTAGTCATTTCCGAGGGGCGGGCGCCGCGACAGAGCCATTCGTATATCTGTGCTCCTCGGTATTTCGGCTCGGAAAGCTCGGCGGTTACGTACGCTTCAAGCTCCCCCTTTGTCATTGAGCCTATATCTGCTTTTTCCATCTCGTCAAAGGTCCTTTTTTCGCATAATAGATATGTAAAATCCATCTGTTCCGTGGATATGTGGGTAAAGGGTCAGCTTCCCATTAACGCACCCTATCCCCGCAACCTCTCTCGTCACGTATTCAAAATCGGGATGCTCCTCGATAAACCTATCGGTTACCTTTTCGTTTTCATCGGGATTCAGAGTGCAGGTTGAATAACCTATAATACCGCCCGTCTTAAGGTAGCGCACCGAGGCTTCAAGTATTGAATACTGCAATTTTGGCAGGGTTTTAAGCGCAGATAAATCCTTATATCGCAAGTCAGGCTTTTTTGCAAGAACGCCAAGACCAGAGCATGGCACGTCGCATATTACTCTGTCCATTTGTCCTATAAGCTCGTCTGACGGGCGCTCGGCATCGTTTACACCGACCTTAATATTGGAAAGCCCGAGCCGACGAGCCCCCTCCTCAATCAAGGAAAGCTTACTTTCGTGTATATCAAATGAGTATACGCACCCACTCTTGCCCGTTTTCATTGCGGCAAGAAAACTCTTGCCTCCCGGGGCGGCGCACACGTCTGCAATCTTCATTCCCTTATCAATTCCGAGAAGACTGACCGCAAGCTCAGATGCCTCGTCCTGAACGAAAAAGTCGCCCTCGTCAAATCCGCCAATGCTTCTTGGCGGTATTTTCTTCTGAATTTTTATACCGCAATCGGTATAGGTACTTAACACGGGGTCAAGGCTACCGAGGCGCAAAACGAGCTTTTCTCTATCTGTTTTTTCTGTATTCACAGTAAGGGTTAAGGGAGGCTCTTCTGACATTGCTTTTAGTAACAGCTCGGCATCTCCCACACCAACAAGCCCTATAAAATGCTTAACCAAGGGCTGTGGGAAGGAATAAAATACCGACAAATATCTCGCCTCGTTTTTCTCTCTTTTTGGATAAGGAAGGTTGCCCTTAAGGTCCGAGGCACGTCTTAAAACCGCATTTACAAAGCCTCTCTCCGAGGGACTGCCGCAAAGCTTGACGCTCTCGCTAACCGCTGCAAAATCCGGCACACTGTCCATATGAAGGAGCTGGCAAAGCCCCAGACGAAGAATATTTTGCGCCCTTGGGGATATTTTATCAATACTGCGGCCGCTGATTGCGCAGATAAAATAGTCGTAGGTCAATTTACGTTCAACAGTCGTATATAACAGCGCCGTCAGAGCGGCGCTCTCTTCTCTGCTTAAGGAAGCCGTTTTCGGTGAGCTTAATAGCAGATTTACGTAACGCTCACCCGCTTCATAGCTCATAAGCAGCTCTAAAGCTATTTTTCTGATATTTGCTTTTTTAATAGTTTTTTCCTTCATCTTCTCCGTCTTCCTCCAAGGAATATTATAACAAATCTCAAAAGCTGAAGCACGGATACGAGAGCTGCCGCAACGTAGGTAAAGGCGGCTGCCGACAGAACTTTTTTTGAGGCGTAAAGTTCGTCCTTCGTATAATAACCGCTATCCGATATATATGCAAGCGCTCTTCTTGATGCATTAAACTCGCAAGGAAGCGTTACCAGCTGAAACAGAGTGGTAACACCGAACAGTCCTACTCCTCCGAGAAGCACGTAATATCCTACGTCGGACATAGCCGCAAATGCAGAGAGAAGCACTCCTATAAGGATTATAATCCAGGACGACCTTGATGCAAAATTAGTTATTGGAACTAAGGTCATACGGAGTTTTAGTGGAATGTATCCTCTTGCGTGCTGAATGGCGTGACCCGCCTCGTGAGCCGCTACGCCTATGGCTGCGGCAGAGGTTGAGCTTACCACTGTATCTGAAAGATAAAGAGTTCTGTCCTTCGGGTTATAGTGGTCGGAAAGAGAGCCTCTGACTCTCGATATTTTAACGTCATAGAGTCCTTCCGAATCCAGCATTTCACGGGCTACCTCCGATGCGATTCTGCCCGATGCCGTATAAAAAGAGGAGTATTTCCTGAACGCTGTCGAAATCTTAATCTGCGCATAAATCGAAAGAATCAATGAAATGAGAAACAAGCTGTAAGAGGACCATTCAAATATGATCATAAAAACTTATCTCCGACGTTTATTTTTCTGCCTCTTATAAAATCTCCCGCGCTCATTCTTCCCTTCCCCTCGGGAATTACACCAAAGACTTTAAGAGCGCCCTCGCCGCAGGATACGGTAAAGCTTCCAACTCCGGCACCATCCATTTCCTTAACCACTCCGAAGTCCCCGTAGCTTTTTTCTATGGGCGAGGCTTTATATATTTTAAGCATTTTCCCGTTAAGGTATGCAAAGGCTCCGGGGATAGGAGTCACGCCTCTTATTCCTCGGTCTATTTCCACAGCGGATTTTGAAAAATCTATCTGACAGTCAGCCTTTTCAATTTTTTCGGCATAGGTTGCCTCGGCTGAGTTCTGCTTTGTTCTTGTGGCGTCACCCATTTTTATGGAGTCAAGAGTTCTTGACAAAAGGGCGCTGCCTATTTCACAGGATTTATCGTGAACCGCCTCAAAGTCGTCCTCGTCCTCGATGGGAAAGCTCTCGCAGGACAGTATATCACCCGTATCAAGCCCCTCGTCCATATACATTACCGTAACTCCGGTTTTGCGCTCACCGTTAATTATAGCTCTCTGCATAGGAGCGGCGCCTCGGTATTTCGGAAGAAGAGATACGTGAAGATTAACACAGCCGTATTTCGGATAATCAAGAACGCTCTTCGGCAGAATTTTGCCGTAAGCCACCACTACTATTATATCCGGGTTAATCCCATCTAACAAGGACAAAAATCCATCGTCCCTCAGGGTGGCGGGGGTATATACGGGTATTCCTCGCTCAAGAGCGAGAGCTTTCGTGGGAGTGGGAGTCATTATCTTTCCTCTCCCTCTCGGCTTATCCTCTCTCGTTACAACCGCTACGACGTTCTTTCCGTCCTCCAAAAGCTTATTCAAGCACAAGGCTGAAATTTCGGGGGTTCCCATAAAAAGAATTCTCATAAAATCAGTCACACTTAGCCTCTCTCGTTTGGAAATCGGTATAAAGCTTTCCGTCAAGGTGATCACATTCGTGGCATATAGCTCTTGCTAAAAGTCCTCGTCCTACAAGCTCATATTCCTCACCCAGTCTGTTAGTGGCTCTGACGGTAACTGCCGCCGGTCTTTTCACATAGCCGTACCTGCCGGGATTTGAGAGGCAGCCCTCTACCTCCTCCTGAGTACCCGTATATGCGATAATTTTAGGATTGATTAGCTCGTAAACCTTACCCTCCTCGACCTCGATCACGGCAATTCTTCTGAGTATTCCCACCTGGGGAGCTGCAAGACCGCAGCCGTTTGCCGCTCTCATTGTTTCTATCATATCGTCAAGAAGCGTAATGATTTTGGGTGTAATTTCATCTACGGGACGGCAAACCTTTCGCAAGGTCTGATCACCAAATTTTACTATTTTTAAAATCGCCATTTTATAGAACTCCTTATCTGTTGCACTCAACCCGAGCTAAGCGGATTGAAATCTATGGAAAGGGTCGAATTTTTCGACTCCTCCGAAAATTTCCTTAATATGCGGGAAAACATTTTTCTGACGGCAAAGTTCAGCTTACATTTTACAACCAGCTTCATTCTGTACTTTTCGTTTATTTTGTACACACCCGCCTCAAAGGGACCGAAAACCACAAAGGGAAGCTTTCCTATATCCCCTTCAAGCTCGGACAGAAGTATATCGGAGAGCCGCTTCGCATCCCCCATTGCGTGAATATCCCTATCCGAGGTTACGGTAAGTGTCGCTATATCACAGAAGGGCGGATAGGTAAGCTCTTTTCTTAAGAGTATCTCGCCCTCGTAAAATTTTTCATAGTCCTGGATGCACGCCAGTCTTATAATCTCGTTTTTCGGAGCGTATGTCTGGATAACCGCAACACCGCCCTGCGCCGCTCTTCCCGCTCTTCCTATGACCTGCGTCAAAAGAGAAAAGGTTCGCTCGGAGGCTCTGAAATCGCTGACAAAAAGCGAGGTATCGGCAAGAAGCACTCCCGAAAGAGTCACCTTCGGAAAATCGTGCCCCTTGGCAACCATCTGCGTACCGAGCAGAATATCTGCTCTCTCACGGCGGAAATCATCAAGCATTTTATCGTATGCAAGCTTGCCCGAGGTGGTATCGGCATCCATACGCATAACCTTCATATCCGGTAGATATTTTGTAAGCTCCGCCTCCACCTTCTGCGTTCCGAAGCCGAGGAACGAAAGCTTTTCCTCTCCGCATTCGGGGCACACCCTCGGCACGGGTTGAGTGTATCCGCACATATGACACATAAGCCTTCCCGATTTTGAATCGGTGTGATAGGTTAAGGACACCGAGCATCTTGGGCAGCCCAGCACCTCGCCGCAGCCTTTACAGCTGACTTGGCTGTTATACCCTCTGCGGTTTAAGAAAAGTATCGCCTGACACTCTTCCTCCTTTACCTCCTCAAGGCTTTTAAGAAGCCTTGCGCTGATAGGTGTTGTATTTCCCAGCCTGAGCTCCTCTCTCATATCAACGATAACCGCATCTGGAAGGCTGACACCTCCGTATCTCTCCTTGAGCTCAACGAGAGTGTAGCTTCCGTTTTTTGCCTTATAATAGCTTTCGAGAGAGGGGGTTGCCGAAGCCAAAAGAAGCAAGGCGCCGGATTTTCCGCATATATAAGACGCCACGTCACGAGCGTGATATTTCGGGTCACTCTCGGATTTGTAGGTATGCTCGTGTTCCTCGTCTATGACTATAAGCCCCACGTTTGGCAAAGGGGCAAAAACCGCCGAGCGGGTACCTATTACAAGGTCTACGTCACCTCGTCTTATTCTGCGCCAGGCATCCATTCGCTCTCCTGCCGACAGCGAGGAATGTATTACAGCCACACGCTCGCCGTATCTTCTGCAGAAAATACTAAGTGTTTGTGGGGTCAGAGCTATTTCGGGCACCATCATTACAGCGCATTTTCCAAGCTCCATACACTCGTCGATAGCTCGCATTATAACCTTGGTTTTTCCGCTTCCGGTAACTCCGTGAAGCAGGGCGCAATTCGGCTTGCCGGTTATCATAAGCTCACGGATTTTTTCAAAAGCCGAAAGCTGGGCTTTGCTTAAAACTATTTTTGACGTATCTCTCTCTTTGGCATAAAATCCATAAGGATTTCTTATATTTTCGCTCTCGGAAATTTTTATATACCCCTTCGCCTTTAAGGCGGCGATATGAGTCGAATTCACCCCGGCCAGCTCCCTTACAAGCTGACTGTCCGCTTCTGTCACCGAGAGCAGATATCTTAGTATATTTCTCTGACCCTCGCTTCTTAAGGCGCCTCTGCCGGTGCCTGTCAGAAGCGCTGCGGCGAACTCTCTTTCAACCGCCAAGGACACCGTTTGCCGATAGCTAATATTCAGCTTGTCGGACAAAGCGCCCGGTGGGAGAATACATCTGACCGCCTCCCCTATGGTGCAAAGGGTATATTCCTTTAAAAACGAGCATAGCCCGAGCATCTGCTCGGTGAGAGCAAAGCGCTCGTCGAGTTTGGAATGCACGGGCTTGATGTTGTTCCCCTCCGACACATCCTTGAGCTTGAAAACGACTCCCAGGCGCAGATTATTCGCCCTGCCGAAGGGTACCTTCACCAGAGCGCCCGCCATAAGGTCGTCCCCGCAGGAATAGTCAAAGGGACGGTCTATATGATACGGTAGGTCTAAAAGATATACTTCGCAAAACATTCCGTATCACCTCACAAAAACTAAAATTGGGTCTTTAGAGCCGCAGTCGGCTCTTGCAGAATCTCGCCGTATTTGCGCTTCCTTCCGACGGCGCAAAATACATAAAAATCAGTTCTGCTCCTCTACCGCAGCTTCGACGGGGTGGCGCATTATAAATCTGCCGCCTTCAAGCTTTGCGATAGCTATTTTTACCGCCTTCTGATCCTTATACTCGGGGTCGATAAGAGCGGACAGGGGCTTTTCGGTCTCCCTGTTGTCTATCATTTTCTGAGCTTTTGCTCTCATAGCAACGTACTTGTCTGTAACTATGCGGGCGCACTTTGCCACGCCGATAACAAGCTCGTAGCGATTGAACTCGCCTTTTGTAAGTTGGTCAATTGTAGGATAAATCATTTTTTATCTCCGTTTCTGTTATTTTAATCAATTTTAAGCCGGTACAGGAGCATTACTCCTCTTCTTCCTCGGAGGAATCGTCTGCCATATCACTCGCAAGTCGGTTAGTGATTGTTTCTGCCTGTATCGCAGAAAGAATTACGTGATCCGAATCGGTTATTATTACAGATCTGGTACGTCTGCCGCAGGATACGTCTATTACCCTGTTCTCCTCCTTTGCGTCCTGGACAAGGCGCTTTATGGGAGCGGAATCGGGACTTGCGATAGTTATTATTCTACCCGCAGAGACCATATTTCCAAAGCCGATGTTTATAAATTTCATTTCATTTCAGCTCCTTTATTCAACGTTCTGAATCTGCTCTCTTATTTTTTCAAGCTCTCCCTTGACGTCAACTACGATTCTCGCAATTTTTGCGTTATTCGCTTTAGAGCCTATGGTGTTAGTTTCACGGTTAAGCTCCTGCATAAGGAAATCAAGCTTTCTACCCGAGGGCTCCTTCAAGGAAATTATGTCGTAAAAGGCGCTCATATGCGAACGAAGCCGTACGAGCTCCTCGTCTATCGCTATTTTGTCCGCCCAGATAGCGCACTCGGTAAGCAGACGGTTTTCGTCAACCGTAATTCCGTTATCTCCGAGAATTTTGCGGAGTCTTTCTTCAAGCTTATCTCTGTACCCTATACCGTCAGATGCGGAAATTGCCTCAATCTCTGCCGCAAAAGAACGAATACGCTCGATTTTAGCCGTTATATCATCTTCTATACGACGCCCCTCGTCCTCTCTCATAGAAGCGTAGCCCACAAGAGCCTCATCTAAAACCGCTTTGACTCTCTGCCATTCGCCTTCAAGGTCCCTATCCTCTGTTTCGGTGGTAAACACATCGGAATTTCTCGCCACGCTCATTACGCTTATATCGTCCGAAAGACCAAACTCGTCCCTGAGGGTACGAAGCGCACTTATGTATTTTTCGGCAAACACCCTGTCAACCGATAAAGCGCCAATCTCCGAGGTGTGATTTTCTACCGCAACGTAAACGTCAACCTTTGCTCTCGACACCCAATTCTTCTGTATATGCGTCTTGATTTTTTCCTCCATAAAGGAAAAGCTTCTCGGGAGCTTCACGGAGCAATCGAAAAATCTGGAATTGACACTGCGGACCTCCACAGTGATATCCTTATCCTCGCCCTCCACCTTCGCTCTGCCGAATGCGGTCATGCTTTTAATCATTTTCAACAACCTCCGCCTCTTCAGCTCTTTTTTTCTTTCTGCTTCTGCGGTTAAGGCTCTTTATTTCGGACATGAAGGAGTCTATATCCGCAAACTCACGGTACACGCTGGCAAAGCGTATATAGGACACTATGTCAATTTCCCTGAGCCTTGAGAGAACCATCTCGCCGATATCCGAGGAGGGGACCTCGGACACTATCATGTTCTGAAGCTCCTGCTCTACCGAATCAGCTATCTCACCCGCATTGACCGGGCGCTTCTGACATGCTCTTTCAATACCGAGCATGAGCTTATGCTTATCAAAGAATTCGTGCTTTCCGCTTCTCTTAACAACGGTTATAGGCACGTTGTCTATTACCTCGTAGGTGGTAAACCTCTTTCCGCAAATGGGACACTCTCTTCTGCGCTTTATGCTTGCGCCCTCGTCCACCGGCCGCGAATCCAGAACCCTGGAATCAGAAGCAAAACAAGCGGGACATTTCATTTTATGCCGCCTCCAATATGAATTTCATATGCGTATGATTATAACACAAATATTTAAAAAAGTAAAGACCTTTTTTCGGTTTTACAAAAAAATAACAAACGCCCTTTGCGGCAGGAACCGGAGAATGCGCTCGGCTCCCATCAAACAGGGCGTTTGTTTAGTTCCAAGTTTTTAAAAAACTCTAAAAGATTCGAGGTCTTGCCGCAGAAAAGAATTACCACAGTGGCGTTTCTAAATTCAAGCAGGAGAAAATGCCGTCACTGTGCGCTCTTATCTTTTGCTTTTCCCTTAAAGAGTGACGCAACCCATTCGCCGAATCTGTCAAGCACAGGAATTCTGAGCTTGGCAAAGAAGCCGAAGATCATTGGCCATACTCCGCCCGCAAAGGCTACTATAAGAAAATATCTGACTATTCTTTCATAGTTATCACCCATCAAGGCAAGAAGGGGAGATTTCAGGACAGCTTTTATAAGCAAAACTATTCCAAGCCCTACGCCAAGCTTTATTATCTGACAATACCAAGGGGCTTCGGTTTCAAACTTCACAAGGTAAGTGTCGAGGATATAGACAAGAATAAGACCGAAGGAGCATCCGAGAAGGGTGCAAGCATTATGAGCAGCGCTGATTACGTTCTCATCTTCACTCGCCGGGGTAAACACTACTGCATAGAGGAAGAAGGCAACAGATGCTAAAAACACTGCTCCGACAATAAATGGCATAGCCTTTTCATGAAGCTTTTCGTTAAAGAACAAAGGCTCAAGCAAAAGAAGGAGTAAAATGGCGCACCCCGAGCCTGCCAAAACGTCCCAAGGGGTATGAACTCCCAAGTACATTCTTGACACGGGTACCAGTATGGCGATGGCGATGCAGATAATTTTTACCCAATTGCGCTTCGATGTAACGGCTATTCCGCCAAAGGTTCCAACCGCTGTTTGCGAATGCCCTGATGGGAAGGAATAACCCGTCGCTTCAACCTTTGCATCGCCTACGACAGTGAAATTCGGATCTTTAACCCACGGACGTGGAATTTTAAGCCAAAGCTTCATTAGTTGGTTGATTATAGTACCGAAAAAGCCCGTAATCAAAACATAATATCCGCGCCTTTTATCGACGCACCAGAACATCAGGATCGCTATAACGAGGAAGAGGGTTTCCTCACCTAAATGAGTTATTGCGGAAAAGAAGAAATCACAAACGGGATTTCTTATTCCTTCCAAGAAGTAAAGAAGCTCCATAAAATTCTCCTTAAGTCAAATATATAAAGGCGAGAATTCCAATCCACTGAACCACAGCACCCGCAAGAACGAAGAAATGCCAGATAAAATGCGAGGGACCTTTCTTCAAAACGAAGGGTATTATGCCTAAGGAATAAACTGCGCCGCCACCGAGAATTGAGGTTATATACCAGACACCGTGATTCAAAAACATCTCGGGCAGGAGCATAAGTCCGCTCCAACCGAGGATAAGATACAGAGGGATATGTAGCTTTCTTAATTTTGTCGGGCCGAAAACTCCTATGAAGGTTATACCCGTGACAATTATTGACCACTGGATAATGAAGAAAACAATCCCGAGAGGCCATTTTATATCGGCCAAAAGTATCGGCGCGAAGGTTGCTCCTATAAGAAGGTAAATTGAGGAATAATCAAATCTGCGAAAAATTCTTTTCACTACGCTTCCGTGAGGAAATGCGTGATACATACAGCTCATCGAAAACATTACGAAAAGACCGAAGGAATAAAATGCCGCTCCGAGGTATTCCATTGGCTCGTCTGCGAATACCATCATAAGCACTATCGCTACTATAGCGAAGACAGCACCGACACCGTGGGTTACCGAATTGCCTATTTCCTCAAGCACACCTCGGCGGGGAGGGTCCTTTGGCGGCTCACGTCCTTCTTCGATATAAGCCGCCGTCATGGCTTCCTTATACTTTATCTTTTCCTCGTCGAGCGCCGCCTTATACTCTCGTTTAAGCTCGTTTATGCGCCCTCCGTAATCGGAATTCAGCGCTCGGCGCTTTTCCTTGTACTCTTTTTTAACACTTTTTATACTCATAAAATTTCTCCTACTTAAGATACGCCACAGCAAGTGCCTGCTTTGCAGCCGATTCCTTGAGGGACGAGAGATATGCGTATTCCTTTCTACTGTGTATATAACCGCCCTCCGGTCCTAGATTATCAATACACGGTATGCCACATTCGGTTATATATGCCGCATCCGAGCCGCCTGTTCTTGATGCAGGCTCAAGGGCTCCGATTCCGGCATTCTCATATATAGAGTTAAGCTCTTCAAGCAAGGCGAGATTTCTTTTCTTTCGCACCATAGGAGGTCTTTTGCTTTTCACCTTAAAGGTTGCGGTAGTATTTCCTATGTAAGAGGTGCTGACGATTTGCGCAATTCTCTCCTGTGCAAAATTCATCTGTTCGTAGTCCTTGAACCTTACGTCAATAGTAAAGTTACATTTTTCGGGAACGGTATTGTCCGCTGTACCGCCGCTTATCACCCCACAGCTGAAGGTAAGTCCTCTCTCTTCTTGTATCTTTTCAAGCTCTATGATTTTATGCGCCGCTTCACGGATAGCGCTTGAACCGTCATAGCACATAGAGGAATGAACCGCTACGCCCTCAACCTCTACGTCGTATCTTATAATTCCCTTACGCTCGACGCACGCCTTCCCTGACGCAGAACCCTCGAGGTTAAGAAACGCTCGGGCGCCCTCGGATTTTTTACACATAAACGCAATCGTTCTCTTTTCGCTTGTACGGCTGGAATTCTCTTCGTCCGTCTGAAGGATAAGCTTAACCGGGCGGGAATTAAATCCCAATGCGGCAAGAGCTTCCATTGCATAAAATGCCGCTGCAACGCCACCCTTACAGTCCATCACTCCGGGTCCGTAAATTTTGCCGTCCTCTATTTTGACCGCCTCTTCACCGAAAAGCCCTATGGGATGAACGGTATCCATATGCCCGGAGAGAATTACAGGAGCGCCTCCCGCCTCACCGTTCATAGTTATACACACGGGATTTCCTGACACGCCCTCGGGCATTACTTCTGTTTTCCAGCCCATATCGGCAGCTTTTCGTACTACGTACTCGCATGCCTTATCGACTGCGGCTTTATTATTTGTCGGACTTTCTATTCTGCATATATCCGCCCAAAAATCAATATATTTTTCTTCAAGCTCGTCAAGCTTTGCAAATATTTGCTCCTTCTCAATCATACGTTCCCCTCCACGACGCACACCACGCCACTGACGTCGTTTTCCGTTTTTACCCTTTAATTTTAACACATTTGACTGCCAAAATCAAGAGTTATACGTATTTTGAAAAAATGAGAATTTCCCTTTCTCGAAACAAACGCATCTTCTCTTCAGGATGCATACAAAGCGAAAAAAGGAACAAACTTATATAAAGCATCAAAACTCACGTAATTTCAGGCTTGGAGGACGGTTATGGACAAA
>CAJGCM010000035.1 GCA_904501765.1 uncultured Clostridia bacterium
GACAACACAAGAATAAGCAGCGAGGATGCTTTAAAGCTTTTCGGCTGCGACCATAGGTGCCACAGGTGCAATGCCTGTATGCGACTGGCTAAGGAAGCTCTTGTTCACCTATAAGCACCGGGCTTCGGTATTCAGGCGTAAACGAATAGAATATAAAAAACGAGGTAGAGGTTGCAAATTATGCTGCAATTTTCTATCTCGTTTTTGTTTTTTAATTCATAGATATGAAAAAATGTTATTTTTTAAAGAAAATAATATCATTTACTTTATATATACAGGCGTATATAATGAATATGATGCACGGAGCCTTTATCAATTCGAGCTGCGGCGCTTACTGTACTGCTTCGGGGAAATTCCGTAAGCTTCCTTAAAGGCGCGGCTGAAGGAATATGGAGAGGCGTAACCGAGCCTTTCGGAAACCTCGCCGATTTTTGTGTTTTCCTCAAGCAATATGAGCCTTGCCGCCTCAAGCTTCTTTCGCTGGTAGTAGGACAGCACCGTATTTCCCGTGGTTTTCTTGAAAAGACCCGAAAGGTAGGCGTAGTTATATTTCAAGGCGGCGCTTATATCCTCAAGGTTTGACATCGTGAAAATATTAGTGTCTATATAGTTCATTATCTGGTAGCAGAGCATTTCAGCTCCGCTGACGCTCATAACGGTTCTTGCAGTCTTGCCGTATAGTGTATTTCTTAAGGTGTATATGACAATCTGACCGAAAACAGAGGCGAGAATTTCCTCGGAGAAGGGAGCGTCACCGCTTAATTCAGACATAGCGTCCGATATAAGGGCGGGAATATGACCGTCACGGAAAACACGGGAATCCGCAGGGCAGATAAGCGATAGCTTTGAGAGCAACTCGCCGTATTTCTCATTGTCGGTATAGAAGGAGAAGAAATCGTATTTAAGAGGCTCCCTTGCAGAGGAAATTATTTCGTGAACGTCGCAGGGGAAGGACAGATATATATCCCCCTTCTTCACCTCCGTTTTTTTGCCGTTGGTGATAATATCAGCCTTCCCGTCGGTGACAACGGTCAGCTCGTACCAGTTTTTATGAAGATGCTCTTCGGCGCCTCCCCCTGCCTCGCAGAAACGGCGGCCTATCTGCACGAGATAAAAATCACCGAATTTCGGCGGTGAGTCAAAGTAGCATTTATCAATGAGGAATTTAGCCAATTTCTTGCGTTTCCTTTCAAATCCGGGCAGAGCGGGGTTCCCTCGCTGCTTTTGCCCGTAAAATTTTATTTCCACAACGGTATTATACAGTTTTTTGAGTCCCCGTGTCAATAAAATTGAGTGAAATATTTTTAAAATACAATTAATTTAATCCAAAAAACTAAAAAAATGCGTAAAAAGGAGAAAACAAATGAAAACAGTGGCGGTAATCGGCTGCGGAAGAATTGCAAACAATGCGCATCTTCCCGCTCTTGAACAAATCGAGGGGGCAAGGGTAAAATATCTTTGCGACCTTATTCCCGAAAAGGCAGAGGCGGCGAGAGCTAAATGCCCCAAGGCGGAGCAGGTTATAACCGACTATAAAATAGCGCTTGCGGACCCCGAGGTTGATGCGGTGTTCGTGCTGACCCCCAATTATGCTCATTATACTATCACCATGGAGGCTCTTAAGGCAGGAAAACACGTATTCTGCGAGAAGCCTATCACGATAAACTACGCTCTTTCCAAGGAAATGAAGGAAGAGGCGGATAAGTGCGGCAAAATGCTCAATATCGGCGTATGCAACCGCTATCACCGCTCTGTGGAGAAGCTCAGAGAGTATGCCAGTGACGGCAAATTCGGAAATATTTATCACATCTACTGCTCCTTCAGAAACTTCAGAAGCATTCCCGGTCTTGGCGGCGCATTTACCGATAAGGCTCAGTCGGGTGGCGGTGTGCTTATTGACTGGGGTATTCATTTCCTCGACCTTATTCTTTATATCCTCGGCGGTGCAGAAATTAAGAGCGCATCCTGCGACGCATACTCCGAGATGGCGAAGGATATGAAGGCTTACAAGTACAGAAATATGTGGGCGGAGGATACGAAGGACACCGAAAACGGTGTAAACGACGTTGACGATTTCGTAACGGGCTACGTAAGAACAGACGGCGCAAGCATTTCCTTCAACGGCGCTTGGGCGCAGAATATTGACCGTGACGAGATGTTCGTGGATATCCTTGGCGACAAGGGCGGCGCAAGGCTTGAGTACGTAAAGAAATTCAAGTTCTGGAGCGCAGAAACCCTTGAAGAATTCGAGGAGGATTACGACATTCCCGATATGTACCTTTGCGAGGACGAGGCATTTCTTGAATCTATCGGAAGCGGAGTTAAGACCAAGAGCAACATCGACAACGTTCTTGAAAGCGCAAAGCTTCTTGACCTGCTCTATCTTTCCGCTAAGGAGAAAAAAGAGGTTTACGAGCTGTGAAAAAAATAGGATTTATAGATTATTATCTTGCAGAATGGCATGCGGATAACTATCCCGCATGGATTGAAGAGGTAAGCAAAAAAATAGGCTTGGATTATAAGGTGGCATACGCCTGGGCAGAGAGGGAGGACTCTCTTGCATACCCCGGCAGAAGCAGCAGCGACTGGTGCCGTGAGCGTGGAATTGAGCTTTGCGCAACGATAGGTGAGGTTTGCGAGAAGGCGGACTGTATTATTATTCTTGCTCCCTCCCATTCCGAAAAGCATCTCGGGTATGCAGAACAGGCGCTCGTCTGCGGAAAACCCACCTACATAGACAAAACCTTTGCTCCCGATTACGAGGTGGCAAAGAAAATCTTTGAGCTGTCCGAAAAATATAACGCTCCCTTCTTCTCTACCTCGGCTCTTCGCTATGCGGAGGAGCTTCAGGGACTTGAGGGCGCAGAGCAGCTTATTATAACGGGCGGCGGCTCAAATCTCCCCGAATATGCGGTGCATCAGATTGAGATGGCGGTAAAGCTTCTCGGAACAAATCCCACGGCATTAAAGCTTGAAAAGCAGGGTGCGCAAAGGGTAGTGCGTGTCAAGTTCGAAGGGGGAAAGGTGGCTACTATGAACTATTCGCCATCCCTTCCCTTTACCGTGACGGCATCTTCCTCTGATATGGAAGAGTACCGTGAGATAAAGTCGGACTTCTTCCTTCACCTTATGGCCGATATTATCAATTTCTTCGAAACAGGGGAAAGAAGCTTTGAGGGTGAGGAAACTCTTGCGGCAATGAAGATAAGAGGAACTCTTATTTCGGCAGAGGAAAAAGCCGATGAATGGCTGCCTATTCGATAAGAGCGGTTTTATAAAGGAGCTTCCCTTAATGGAAATGAAAAAACATTTTATAAAAGCAACCGAGGAGTATAACACTCTTGAAAAAAACGTCCCCGCTCATTATTTCAGAGGAACGTATCTGTCGGGGCGCGAGAGGAATGCTGAAATAACTGTTGCGGTTTGCGGCTTTTACGAGCTTTATTTCAACGGGGAAAAAATAACCAGGGGCTTTTTATCTCCTTATATCAGCAATACCGACGACCTTATATATTACGACAGGTATATAGTAAAGCTCGAAGAAGGGGAGAACGTTATCGGAGTTCTTCTCGGAAACGGGTTTCACAATAACCCGGGCGGATATATCTGGGATTTTGATAAGGCGTCCTTCAGAAGCGCTCCTATGTTTTCTCTTAAGCTTGAGTCGGATGGAGAAGTTTTGCTCGTAAGTGGCGAGAGCTTCAAGGTAGCCGATTCACCTATAAGGTGCGACGACTACCGCTTCGGAGAGCATTACGATGCAAATTATGAAATAGACGGCTGGAGCCTTCGGGGCTTTGACGATGGGCTTTGGAAAAGCGCCCTTCCCGCAACACCCCCGAAGGGCGAGATAAGGATTGCCGACGTGGAGCCTATAATCAAGGCGGAGGAAATTGCGCCTGTGGAGATAATAAAATGCTCCGACGGATATATTTACGATTTCGGCGTATCAAATGCGGGCGTTTGCCGTCTGCGAGTTAGCGGTGAGCGCGGACAGAAAATAATTCTTCGCCATGCCGATTCGATAGTGGACGGAGAGCCTAACGTGAGCCAGATTTGGGATACCAGATTTAATTGGGACTTCGTTAAGGACAAGGTGCATACCGACAGCTACGTTTGCCGAGGTGAGGGAGAAGAAGTATACGAGCCATCCTTCACGTATCACGGCTTCAGATACGTTAAGGTTTACGGAATTACCGAGAGCCAGGCTACAAAGGAGCTTTTAACCTACCTTGTTTATCATACAAAGCTTGACACGGTAGGGGACTTTTCCTGCTCCGACCCTATGGCGAATAAGATTCAACAGATAACACGCAGAAGCACTCTTTCCAATTTCCATCACTTTCCTACCGACTGCCCGCAAAGAGAGAAAAACGGCTGGTGTGCAGATGCAGCTCTCTCCTGTGAAACGGCGCTGCTCAATTTCAACCCTGAGCGTAACTACCGTGAGTGGATAAGGAACGTATGTCTTGCTCAGCGCGAGGACGGCGCTCTGCCGGGAATCGTTCCCACGGGCGGCTGGGGATTTGAATGGGGTAACGGACCCGCCTGGGACTGTGTTCTGGCTTATTTGCCTTACTATACTTATATCTTGCGTGGTGAGGTGGATATGATAAGGGAGGCTGCGCCGTATCTTATGCGTTATCTGCGTTATCTTGAGGGCAGAAAGGACGAAAAAGGACTGCTCGCCATCGGTCTTGGTGACTGGTGCCACGTTGGCGGGTGGAATATAAAAGCGCCTCTCGTTGTCACGGATACTATAATCTCTATGGATATTGCCGCTAAAGCGGCGGTTATGTTCCGTGCGGTGAATATGTCTGCCGAGGCGGAGTACGCCCTTGACGAGGCGAAAAAGTATAGAGATGCTATACGGAAAAACCTCATAGATTTTAATTCCATGACTGTATTCGGTGAGTGCCAGAGCTGCCAGGCTATGGCTTTGTATTATGGCGTTTTTGAGGATAGCGAGAAAGCATGCGCCTTTGAAATACTGCTTGACTTTGTACACGCAGCAGGGGATAGTATAGACCTTGGGGTTCTTGGCGGCAAAGTTATATTCCACGTGCTCTCCGATTTCGGATATAGTGACCTTGCCTTTAAAATGATAACAAAAGAAGAATATCCCTCTTACGGAAACTGGATAAAGAGAGGAGCTACGACTCTTTGGGAGAATTTCCTGCCTGACAGTGTGTTCTCTATGAACCATCAGTTCTGGGGTGACGTGAGCGCTTGGTTTATAAAATGCCTCGCGGGTATAAAGCTTAATCCTCACGGACAGGGAGTCAACACTCTTGAGATTTCCCCTTCCTTTGTGGATAACCTTGACAGCGTGTCGGCTTATCATATAGCCCCTGCGGGGAAGATATCCGTATCGTGGCGCAGAGTGGGAGAGGAAATTCTTCTTGAGCTGCAGATTCCCGAGGGTATTCTCGCCGAGGCGAAGCTTGGGTCTGATTATTCCTTTGAAAATGGGGTAAGCTCAAGGGACGTTGTAAGCGGCAGCTATAAAATAGTTAGCAAAGCATAAGATTAAAAGCCAAAAGCAGGACGATGGGCTTCAGAGCTCTTTGTCCTGTTTTTTCATTTTTGTATTGCAAAAGCTCCCCTATTGTGATATTATTGAAATGATTAAGGACTCGACGGCGCTCCGCTGAAGCGGCTGAGTCGAGCTATGAAAGAAAGGCTTTTTCTATGAACAGATACTTGATTACTGAATATGGCGTTCTTAATAATTGCGCCGAGCTACAGACAGAAAGAATCCAGGCTGTTTTTGATATGTGCAAAGAGGGTGGCGGCGTCGTTGTTATACCCAAGGGACGCTTCTATACAGCAGCCCTCTATATGCATTCGGACACAACTCTTTATCTTGAACGAGGAGCGGAGCTTTACGGAAGCGACAACTGCGACGATTACGAGATTTTCAAAATTCCCGAGGGTCTTCCCATCCGCTCGGATATGGAGCTTATACCACAGCAATATAATTATCAGCCCTGGGAGAGCTACCGCAGAGCTATAATTTCCTCCTACGGCGAGAAAAACATTTCAATAATCGGTGAGTGCGAGTCGGTAATTGACGGCTCTAACTGCTATGACCCCGACGGAGAGGAGCATTACAGAGGACCTCACGCAGTGTTCCTCACCTGCTGCGAGAACGTACATCTTGAGGGATATACCGCCCGCCACAGCGGAAACTTCCTTCACGAGGCGAACAACTGCAAGAATCTTACAATGCGTAGGGTCACCTGCCTTGGCGGCTCTGACGGAATACATCTTCACTGCACCGAGGACGCCCTTATTGAGGACTGCCTTTTCAAGACGGGCGACGACTGTATTGCAGGTATTAACATAAAAAATCTTTTAGTGAGGAGATGCGTGCTTAATACCTCCTGCAACGTTTTCAGAATGGGCGGCAAAAATATCGTAATTGAGGACACGTACGTACACGGCCCCGGCTATTATCCTCACAGAGTGACCGTAGTCAAGGGGCGGGGCGTCGAGCTTCCGAGGACAGAGGGGCGGCATAACACCTTCCACCTGGTTGAGTATTTCGCAAGTCATACGTACCCCGCTGACCCTGCGGATATAACCTTCAGACGGTGCGTGATTGAGGGTGCCAGCGCAATTCTCAGATATGCGGCGGATTGCTTGGAAAACCTGCATAAGGGCGCATACCTTAAGAGCCTTACTCTTGAGGACGTGCATTTCATAGACCTGAAGCACTCCTGCTCGCCTCGCGCGTCGGCATCGGTTCCCTTAAATATCCTTATGAAAAACGTATGGGTAGAATTTGAAGAGGGAGCGGAAGGCAGCGTACCCTTCGTGCTGCATGAGGACTCTTTTGTGAGCCTTACGGTTGAATAAAGGCACCCCGTGTATTGGTTCTATCGGTTTGTGCGGAGATTTTCGGTGAATTTTGGCTTTGAACATTCGTTTGCTGATATTTAGGGGTCTATTGAAAAAGTAAAAAAAGAAGCCCCGGCGGAACTTTGGTGAAAAATTTAATAAAGGACGGATAAACCATAGATTGTAACCTTGATTTCCTTTGTGGAAAAATTTACGGCAGAAGCGGAGAGCTCTCTTTTCTTCTGCCGTTTTTTATTTCTGAATGTGGCAGTCCCTTTTTTGCTGAAATGTTGACATTTTTTGAATATTGTGCTAAAATGAGTTATCTTTGTACGGGAGTTAAAATATGAAAAAATTACTCTTTTTGATTTTGTTGATGCTTA
Source organism: uncultured Clostridia bacterium (assembly GCA_904501765.1). Taxonomy (GTDB): domain Bacteria; phylum Bacillota; class Clostridia; order Oscillospirales; family CAG-272; genus UBA1740. The sequence goes on from CAJGCM010000035.1 coordinate 7,227, forward strand.
CCATCGCACTTTCGCTCAGCGCCTGCGGTGGTGCCGAAGGAGGCCTTGATCACGCTTGTCATCCCACGGAACACGACTGGGTGGAGACCGGGCGCTCGAGCGCCAGCTGCGATTATGCCGGTTCAATATCGCTTGAATGCAGAAAATGCGGTGATGTTTCGCAGGAGCAGATTCCTCAGAAGAACCACGATTTCGTGATTGACAAGTCGGAATCCCGCAACCCCACTTGCGAGGATAAGGGATACAATCGTTACGAGTGCACACTTTGCGACGCATGGTACGAAGAGGAAACAGACCGTTTGGTTCACAACTATAAGGTTGATACCTACGTTGCGCCTACCTGCACGGAAAGCGGATATATCAATAAAACCTGTGCAAGGTGCGAAGGTTCCGTATATGAATATCTGCCCCCTCCATATGAGCACGTGCTTGGTACGGCGGAGGCTCAGGCTCCTACCTGTACGGAGGAAGGCTGGGAAACGTACGAGTATTGCAAGAGATGCGATTGGAGCGAAAAGAGCAATGCGTTGATAGCTCCACTCAACCACGATATGGACGAAGGGTGGACTGTTGACCTTCAGCCAACCGATAACTCAACGGGTCTGCGTTCCCACCATTGTTTACGTCAGAATTGTGATTTTACCGAGAATCAAACCGAAATTCCGAAGCTGGGATATTCAGATTTTCTTACCTATACCGTGTCAGGCAATTCGGTTACCGTGACGGGTATAGCGACAGGTCACGAGTCTGACAGTCCGATTATCTCAATACCCGAGGAATATGGCGGCTTACCCGTTAAGTATATAGCCCAGAATGCATTTGCCGGTAACGGTAATATTTCGATTGTTAAGATTCCCGCATCCGTTGTAAACATATACAGAAACGCATTTTCCGGATGCTCTTCGCTTACCACTGTTGATATAGCCGAGGGCAGTGATCTTTGGCATATTGACGTAGAGGCGTTTGCTTATTGCTACGAGCTTTCTCACATCAATCTGCCCGAGGGGTTAGCGCAGATAGACAAAAAAGCATTCTATAGTTGCGGATTTACTGAAATAGTGATTCCCGACTCGGTTTCTATGGTATGCCTTGGAGCCTTCCAGGGCTGCTCGGAGCTTCGCAGCATAACCATTCCCAAGCTTTACGACGAAGCGACTGATGTTTACAGTGAAACACTTTGGCTCGGATTTATTTTCGGCGCCACCGACCCGAACGCAAGTACGTACATCCCTTCGGGCCTTGAAACTGTTACGTTCACAAAAATAACCTCTATCAGCAGCGATGCCTTAAGGGCGTGCGGAAATATAAAGTATCTCAGTCTGCCCGACACCCTTGAGAGCGTGGCACCCGACGCATTTCTTTACTGCTACGAGCTTGTGTATAACGTATCGGGTGGCGTAAACTATCTCGGAAACTCAAAAAATATGTTTATGCTTCTTGTGGGAGCGTCGGATAAAACACTCACCACCTACACCCTTGAAAGCTCGAAATATATACTTGCCGGAGCCTTTGAGGGCTGCGAGGCGCTTCAGAGCATAACGATTCCCGAGGGTACCCTTGAAATCGGAGCCTCCGCATTTGCGGGATGCTCGGCGCTTGTAAGCGTGAATTTTGCCGACAGTATTCTGAAAATAGGAAATAACGCCTTCGACGGCTGTGTGAAGCTTGGTTCCATTAGCCTTCCGGAGTCCTTGGTGACGATTGGCTCTTATGCATTCAGAAATTGCTACGAGGTTTCGAATAGGGTTGTGATTCATGAAAACGTACGTAGTTTCGGTTTGGGTTCCTTCCATAACGTAGGTTCGTCGAGCCTTGGATTCACTCTCGAATTTGAGGTGACAGAGGGCTGGAGAAACGTGTACGGTCAGGCGGTAAGCAGCACCTTCCTCTCCAATATTGCAAACACTACAGCCGTATTTACAAACGACGGATCGAACAGCGGATATGCGGAAGCGTATTATATGTCCAGATAAGAAGCCCTCGATGCGCATTGTCACCATTTAATCGAAGTAATTTTTACAACATAAGAGAGAGAGCATACGGACTGTGATGCGAGATTTGGGAAAGCTCTATGGCTTTTGCGGAAACTCACGGTCTGTCGGAGCTCTCTCTTTTTTGCCTATTGTAAAGCAAAAGGCGCCTTTTGTTTTTGTCAGATTCATCGGCGTTTAAACGATGGAAATAATTACATAGCTAAAAGCGAAGGATTTTGTTTTTAATCGGTTGACAAAAGTTACATATTATGCTATAATTGTTCATAATTATATTAAAAATAACATTTTATATATTTAGTGCGGCGAGAGCCGAAGGACACGCTTGCGTTTTTTGCGCTGTCTTGCCGAGGATTGCTTTTATGGACGAAAATTTGTTTATTGTCATAGGATATATAGCTTTCATCCTCTATACCGTGGCTATTATGGGCGCAGGGGTATTGCTTGAGCGGAAAAGCGGAATAAACAAGACGGTATGCAGAAAAATAACTCATATTATTTCAGCCTTCGTATGGGTTATATGCGCATTTTTCTTTGGCTGCTCGATTCATTGGGTGGTCTTGAACGGCATTGGGGCGCTCCTTTTGGGAGTCGTTACCTTCTCCGATAAGCTCCGCGCCTTTGGCAAGGGTGACGATGGCGCAACTCCCGGGCTGTTTTATTTCGGCGCATCAACCTTTGTGGTTGCCCTGATTTGTTACATACTTGGTCCCCGGTTTTATCTGTACACGGGTATTGCCTATTACTGCCTTGCCTTGGGTGACGGCTTTGCTCCCATTGTGGCGGTGGTTGCAGGAGAGAAGAACGTTAAGCTTCTTCCTTCGAAAACGCTCCTCGGAACGGTTAGCGTATATCTTGTGGCTTTTTTATCCGTTTTCGTTTTTTCTTCTGTTTTTGGAATGAATTTAGACCCGATTTTTATGCTGTCGGTGGCAGCTCTTACCTGCATCACCGAGTTTTACGGCTTCCTCGGGCTTGACAATATACTTATTGAGTTTTCCGTTTTCGGTTATCTGCTCCTTTATCATTTCGGTCTTGTGGGGCTTCCCTTGCAGGTGGTTCTGATAGCGTCACCCTTCCTTGCCTGGCTTGCCATAGGGGCGAAGGCTATGACGGTTGACGGTGGCATAGCAGCCTTTCTGCTTTTTGCCTTGGTTGGATTTTTCAGCGAGGATTTTCTGCCCGTTCTCTTTATTGCGCTCCTGTTCGCTATAAGCACGGCGGTTTCCGTGTTAGGAAAGAGGCTTGGTGGAGGCGCCGAGGGGCATTCGGCTCGCCGCGCATCTCAGATTGCCGCCGTTGGGCTTTTTGCGATAATTTTCCTCGGTATATACAGGTATACCGACTACGAGCTGTTTTACTATCTGTTCTTTCTTGCTCTGACCGAGCAGTTCGCCGATTCTATGGCCTCTGACATCGGGCGGCACACAAATAGGAGCAACGTAAATATAATAACCTTAAAGCCCATCGAAAAGGGAATAAGCGGCGGTATTTCCGCCCTCGGAACGGTGTCTGCTCTCCTTGGCAGCCTGTTGCTTATGAGTATTCCTTATTTTCTCGGAGCGGTAAGCCTTACTGCGTATATTGTTATTTCTCTTCTTTCCTTCCTCGGCACCGTTATTGATTCGGTAGTCGGAGCAATCTTCCAGGCTCTTTACAGGTGTCGGGAGTGCGGCGTGAAGGTGGAGAAAAATACTCACTGTGGCATCGAGGCAGAGCTTATAAAGGGCTTCAGAGCGGTGGACAATACCGCAGTTAACTATATAGCAGGCTTCCTTACCTCCGCTATCGGAGTTCTTCTGATTTTCGTATAAGGGAAAGTGAATATGAGTGATAAAATAACGGTTCCCGAGCATATAGGAATAATTATGGACGGCAACGGCAGGTGGGCTGAAGAGCGCGGCTTGCCGAGGAAGGACGGCCACACGAGGGGAATGATAAATATGATTTCCTTGGCTGCGGCTGCCTTTGACAGGGGCGCAAAAAGCGTTACCTGTTACAGTATGTCCAAGGAAAATCTCCGCCGCTCCCCCGAGGAGGTTGGACATATATTAAGTCTTGTGCTTGAGTATTTCGAGCCTTTCCTGAAGGTGTTCGGGGAGAAGCGCATAGCGGCAAAATTTGTTGGCAGCCTTGAGCTTTTGCCGGAGGAAATACGGGCATCTCTTAAGCGAACGGAGAGTATTCTCAGCGAGTTTGAGGGGCTTGGGCGTACAATTTACGTTGCCATTGCCTACGGAAGCAGGGCAGAGATAGTCAGGGCGGTTAATGAGGCTGTAAGGCGGGGTGAGGAGGTAACCGAGGAGGGCTTCCTTGATTTGCTGGGGCTACCCCTTAACCTTGACCTTGTGATAAGAACGGGTGGCGAGAGTCGCCTTTCCAATTTCTTCCTCTACCAGGCGTCCTATGCGGAGCTGTATTTCTCGGATAAATATTTTCCCGATTTCGGTGAGGCGGAGCTTGACGAGGCGCTACGGTGGTTTTCGGGAAGGTCGAGGCGCTACGGTCTTCTTAAAAAAGGCTGAGGGGAATAGTCAGAGTGGTTTTTCATAAACTTTCTTTAAGGAATGAAAATGGATTTTAAGAAAAAATTTAATATAGGCTTGACCTTGGAAACAAATCTTTCCGAGTTCAGGGCGTTTATAGAAGAATACGGTGAGTACATTCATTCCTTTTATTTTTCACCGCCCTTGGGAAGCTTATATCACACCAGGTCAAAGGTTGCTTTGGAATTTTTAATTCCGGGGAAGAAAAAGCTTTTCTGGCAGATGCTTGAGATAATTTCCTCTGCAGGAATAGAGCTTGAATTGCTCTTCAATACTCTCAGGCTTAACGAGGAGCTTATACATAACGCAAAAAAATGTCTTGACGAGAGGGGAATTGAGGTAAATTCCGTCTGCTTCTTACGTGATTATTACGAGGGGGTAAGAGAATATTTCCCCGACAAAAAATATATATGGAGCTTCAACAACGGCTTCAGGTCCCAGAGGGAGATTGACGAAGTTATTGACGGATTTAAGGCTGATGCCTTCGTTCTCGGCTCCTTGTTTATAAGAAACAATAAATTCTTTGAGCATCTTGCCTCTCGCAGCTGCGAGCCTTATTTGCTTCTTAACAATGCCTGCTCCTTTAACTGCGACACCTGCAACAATACCCAGTCGATATGCGAGAGGGCGTTTATAAAAAATCTTGAAGGTCATTCGGTAGAATATCTGTATGCCCTTCAGAGCATATTTCCCGAGGAGCTTTCTCTCGGAATAATTGACACGACGAATATTGGGTGCTTCAAGATTTCCAACAGAAGCAGCAATCTTAAATTTATAAGAGGCGCTATGGATAGCTACATAACGGGGCGTGTCAGAGAATACGTTCTGCGTGACAAGAGGAATTACGCTTATTGGGGAAGAGCAGGATATTTCTGGAAATATTTCAGTAAAATGGATATAGATAAAATTTACGAATACAAAAGCGAGATTTTTCATAAGACCCTCGGAGGCGGGGAGTGATTATGAAGGATTTTGTTGAAAAAGAGAGCCCAAAGGTGTCGGTGGAGAGTTATATCGGCGACCCGCTCGGGGCGGGAATTTCCTTGCCTCGCTTATCCGACGTGGCCAGGGGCGCTCTCGTTAAGCTGCTTTCTTCGCCAAAGGCATTCCCGCATATTCTGTGGGGACGAATGAAGATGGCGAAAGAGGCGCTTGTTAGCGATGGGTTTCTTCGGGATTTCCCATTGAGGCTACGCTTCGGATTTAAGCCTGTGGCTTATATGAGGGACGGCGGCGAGGTGTGCTTCACGACGGGCGCGTTGCTTTTTCGCTCCTCGGCTGTAACACTATCGGTTTTCTGCCACGAGCTTTCCCATATGTATTTGAGCCAAAGGAGCTTTTACCCTGAATTAAAGGAGCTTCAAGGGGAGTTTCTTGAAAGGTTTTCTTCGGAGAGCGGCTGTGAGCTTATGTCCCCCATAGAGCTTTACGCTATGGCGCTTTCAGTGGATATTATGGATAATATTGCGCAGTCCTTGGTAGAGGGAAAGCACAAAGATAAGCTTCGGCTGCTGATTGACAGTGAGAGGGAAAAAATTACATTTTTAGTAAGCAAAATAAAAAAATTAAAATAAAGACTGCAAGTCAACTATTTTTTGGAGGACACTATCTTGAAAAAGGAACAGATGAAGAGAATGAATAACGAGGAGTCTGTCAAGGAGAACGTGCTTGAGCAGTACAAGGCTCAGAGCGAGGGTGACGGAGAGATTCATTTCGAGCATTACGATTGGACCTACAACGATTCCAGCTGCTGCTGCTAATTAAGAGGCGGCATGTACGGATATTTCAGGCCATACCATTCAAATCTTACTCATAGGGAGCGTCAGCTTTTTAACTCATATTACTGCCGCATCTGCTACTGCCTTCGCATAGTCGGGGGTCAGATGGCGAGGTTTTGCACAACCTACGATGCGGCTGTATATGCGCTTATTTTAGCTCTTCAGAGCAAGGAGGAAGCGCCTCCCGTTCTGCCCTGTGAGAGGATAGGCAGAAAAAATCTTAAGCTTTTCTCGGAGGACGAGGTTGGAATTAAATTTGCCAATCTCAGCCTTATCAGCGTCGGGGAGAAGATAAGGGACGACCGCCTTGATAAAAACGATTTTAAAACCAAGGTAATATCGGCTGTATTTTCTTCAGCGATAAAGAAAGCGAAGGCGGCGGAGCCGGATATTGCCAAGGGCTCCTTTGAGGGAACAGACCGCATCAACGTTCTTCAGGACGGGGGAGCGCCGCTTGAGTCTGTTTTTTCTGCTTATGGAGATATGGCGGCTGAGTCCTTTTCTCATTTCCTTGATATGACGAAGGAAACCGAGGAGCTTGTGCGCAGCGTATCCGAATGGATATTTCTCGTGGATATGGTTGTGGACTACGGTGAGGACTACGAAAGAGGCACCTATAACGGATTTAAAAAGGAGGGATTTGCAACCTTCTCCGAATATTTTAACGTCCATTATAAGGAGTTCTTGAGTATTGCCGATAAGGTAGGGCAGAGGCTCGTTGATGCTCTTATGGCGGTAAGAGACGATTCAAGGGTGTGGAATACCCTTTACAAAATAATAATTTATGCAATAGATACGGTTATTCCCGCGGCTATTGAGGGGAAGGACGTGGAATTCCATTATTTCAGCGACCTCTTTGAAAGAATAAACGAAAACCGCAGGTTTAACAAGGAGATAAAGCGCTTGAGGATAGATAGAAATGAAAAAGGTTGAGATAATTTTAAAGGTAACCGATGCCTGTAATCTCCGCTGCAAGTATTGCTATAACAGCGAGAAAAAATATACCGATAACTGCCTGTCGCCCGAGCGTTTCGAAAAGCTGCTTAACGTTTTGCTGACGGGATACAATCTTATCCATATAATCTGGCACGGAGGCGAGCCTCTGATGGCAGGGCTTGATTATTTCAAGCGGGCTATGGATATTGAGAGGCGCGTACATATACAGAGCGGCGTTGTGATAGAGAACAGTATTCAGACCAACGGAACCCTGATTAACGGCGCTTGGATAAAATTCTTTAAGGAGCACGACTTCAGGGTAGGACTTTCCTTTGACGGCGTTGATAACGCAAAATACCGCCAGGGTACGGAAAAGACCCTTGCCGCTATGAAGAAGCTTGAGGGGGCAGGGATAAAATTCGGATGTAATGCTGTGGTTGCCGCCGACGACTACGACCTGGTGGCAAATTACGAGTATTTCGCATCGAGGAATATTTCCTTTGATTTCAGCCGTATTCTTTACGAGGGGGGCGCTAAAAATATGCCCTCTTTAAAGTCGGTTTCCTTTGCGGAGTCTATGTGCGAATTGTTCGACAAATGGCTTTACGATAAGGGTGGCGTGTCGATAAGAACCTTCGCGCTTTACCTTAATCTTGCGGGAGGCGGAAAATACAGGATATGCTCCCTTTGCTCCTGCCATATGAAATATCTCAGCGTGTC
>CAJGCM010000036.1 GCA_904501765.1 uncultured Clostridia bacterium
ACGAAGGAAGAGCCGACGGAGCCTCTTGAGCCTACCTGATATCCAAGGCTCTCGGAATAAGCAACAAGCTTTACCGCTATCATATAAAGAACCGCAAAGCCGTTTCCTATAATAGAATCAAGCTCTCTTTTAAGTCTTTTTTCAACAACGGGGGGAAGCTCCTCGCCGTACCACTCGTGGGCTCTCTTCCAGCAGGATTCCGTAAGCTCCTCGGCAGCGCCCGGGATATTCGGCTCGTATCTGCCCTCTGGGATTGGGCGGAATTTTTCGCACATTTCTGCAATTTTCTGAGGGTTGTCAATAACGACCTCCTCCGCCACATCTTCTCCGAGATAATCGAACTCTGCGAGCATCTCGTCGGTTGTGCGAAGATATATGGGAAGCGGCTTGTCCGCATCGGAGAATTTCATACCCTTAAGGAGTATTCTTCTGTATATCTCGTCCTCTTTATTAAGAAAGTGAGCGTCACAGGTTGCGCACACGGGCTTACCGAGCTTTTTGCCAAGCTGATAAATCTTGCGGTTTAAATCCCTGAGTCCCTCCTCGTTTGCAACCCTCCCCGCCTCGATAAGGAAGCGGTTGTTGCATATCGGCTGAATTTCGAGGTAGTCATAGAAGGCTGCTATATCCTCGATTTCCTGCTCACTCTTACCGTCAAGAATTGCTTTGAACAATTCACCAGCCTCGCAAGCAGAGCCTATTATAAGCCCTTCTCTATACTCTTCAAGCACTGATTTTGGTATTCTCGGGTTTCTTCTGTAATAGTTAAGATAGCTGAAGGAAACCAGCTTATAGAGGTTTTTAAGCCCTTCCTTATTTTTCGCCAGAATTATCATATGATAGCTGGGAAGCTTAAGCGGGTCGGACTTCTCACTCATAACGCTCATCATATGCTCAAAGGTTGCAATACCTTCGCTGCGAAGGCGGCTGAGCATTTCTATAAATACCCTCGCCAGAATCTCGGCATCGTCCGAGGCTCTGTGGTGGTGGAAGTCACCTAACTTATAGTGCTTTACTATGGTGTCAAGCTTATGATTTTTAAGCTCGGAATTTACGTATTTTGAAAGTCCCACCGTATCAAGATAGGTATTGTTAAACTCATATCCGCATCTTTCTGCCGCAACTCTAACAAAGCCTATATCGAAGGCGGCGTTATGCGCCACGAGCATACAGTCCCCGGCAAAATCAAGGAACCGGCGGAGAGCCTCTGCCTCCTTGGGCGCTCCCTCTACCATACTGTCATCAATTGAGGTAAGCTTGGTTATTTCCTCGGGAATTGGGCATTCGGGGTCAACGAAAATATCCATTTTGTCAACAATTTCGCCGCCCTTTATTTTTACCGCTCCTATTTCTATAATTTTACAGGTTCGGTTGGAAAGACCTGTGGTTTCAAGGTCGAAAACTACCATCTCATCGTCGAATGACGGATAGCGGCTGCCGAACATACATCTGGCGGTATCGTTTACGAAATAAGCTTCCATTCCGTAAATAATCTTAAGGTCGGGATTTCCCGCCTTTTCAAGAGCCAGCATTATCTCGGGATAGCTCTGCACGTTGCCGTGGTCTGTTACCGCAATAGCGGAATGACCCCAGCTGATAGCAGTTTTTACAAGCTCTGATGGGGTGATGAGGGCGTCCATTTGCGACATATTCGTATGTAAATGAAGCTCAACACGCTTTCTTTCAGCCTCGTCACACCGCTCAACCTTCTTAATTTTCATAATTGAAATCAAGGAGAGGAAAAGCTCGTTATCAAATTTATCGCGAAGGGGCTTACCCAAAACCGCAACATGAGCGCCAGGTTTCAGATTTTTCGAAAATTTTGAATCCTCGGGGGACATGCTTTTCTTTACGTAAACACCTGCAGAGCCGTCGGATATACCGATGGTTACGGTTACTCTATCACCGTTTCTCGACTCCTTTGTTGCAACCTCGAATACCGTTCCGAGAAAGACTCCGTTTCCGTGAGATTTGTCCATATCCGATAAGGGTATGGGGGCTTCGATGGGAAACTCCTCGCCGAAGAAGGCTTCCGCATCCTTCGTTTCATAGATGCTCGGTCCTCTTTTAAACCTGGTTTCGCCCAAGGCAGAATTATCACCTGTATCAAAGGATATTCCCGCCCTTTTCTCAAAGCCGAAATGAGGGTCATTCGCTTTAGCCTCGGCTTCTCTGGCATCTGCCGCCGCCTGCATTTCCTCACGGATACGCATACGGTTTTCTCTCTCTGCCATTTCTATTTTTTCTGCACGACGCACTTCAATTTCACGTGCTCTCGCCTCCGCCGCAGCGCTTTTGATTATATTTATTTTACGGCTGACGCCATATCTGCTCTTTAAAATATTGGATAGGATATTTTCCGTACCCGCTCCCTTGACAAAATCAATGCCCCCCTCCGCATAGGGGATAGCGACGGTTATAACATCTCCGTTATCCGAAAATTCAGCTCCGGAGAAGAAGCCGTTTGTAACAGCTCCGCAAAGCGCCGCCTCAGACGCTATTTCGCCAAATCTTCCTATATTGAACTCGCTCTCGGGGAAATGGGGTAAAATTTTAAAGCTTTCCGCACCGTAGAGCTCTCTGCATTCGTCTTCTATCTCGTATATAAGCTCCGGATCCTCGTGCTTATCAAAATCAAGCTCGACCTCTACCCTCATAGGAGCTTTGGTATAACGGAATTTAGCGCTGCGTCCTCTTTCAAGCAGCGCTCTTTTATCTTCAGCCGGAGTATATCTGCTAAAAACGTCAAAAAAACCTTTTTCCACTTATAATCTCCTTATCCCTTTGCTCAGCGGCTACTCCGCTGTTGCTTGGGGAGTTTTTTTACCCTTGTGCGAATTTTCGCACTCCTACATCTTCTTAATTTCTTCAATAAGCTCATCAATAAGCGAGCCCTCGGGGATTTTTCTTACTATTTCACCCTTTTTAAAGAGAAGCCCCTCGCCTGCGCCCCCTGCAATTCCTATATCAGCCTCTCTCGCTTCACCGGGTCCGTTCACGGCGCAGCCCATAAGCGCTACCTTTATGTTTTTGGAGAGAAGCCCTTCCCTCTCCGCACGCATCTCGAAATCTCGAAGAAGGGATATTAGGGAAATTCTCGTTCTGCCACAGGTGGGACAGGATACTATGTTCATTCCTCCCCCATCGGTTAAGTCAAGGGATTTCAGAATTTCTCTTGCTACCCTCATCTCCTCGACGGGGTCGTCTGTCAGGGAAACTCTGACCGTATCTCCTATGCCGAGGGCAAGTAGCGAGCCTATTCCTACGCTGCTTTTTACCGCCGCCGAAAGTCTTGCCCCGGCCTCGGTAACGCCGAGATGCAATGGATACTCCGTTCTCTCGGCAAGTATTCTGTTAGCCTCTATCATAATTCTCACATCAGACGCCTTTACGGACAGAGCAATATCGTGAAAATCAAGCTCCGAAAGTATATTTGCGTGATAAAGGGCGCTCTCGGCTAACGCTTCTGCCGTGGGGGCACCGTATTTTTCTAAAAGATGCTTCTCAAGGGACCCTGAATTTACGCCTATTCTTATGGGAAGTCCATATTCCGAGCATACGTCAACGACCGCCCGAACCTTACTCTTTTCCCCTATATTGCCTGGATTAATTCTGATTTTATCGGCTCCTGAGCGAGCAGCGGCTATGGCTATCTTATAATCGAAATGTATATCTGCAACCAAGGGGATTTTTACGCCCATTCGCTTAAGCTCACCGAAGGTCCTCGCCGCCTCAATATCCGGTACGGCAAGGCGGACTATATCACAGCCTGCGGCTTCAAGAGCTGATATCTGGGCATATGTTGCAGCTACGTCGTGGGTATCGGTATTGGTCATAGACTGAATACTGATTGGCGCATCGCCTCCGATATACAAGCCGCCTACCTTTATTTTTTTGCTCTTTCTTCGCACACTGTTATAATTCATTTCAAAGTCCTCTCATTTTACATTGCAAGCTGAACTATATCCTTTATCATTATCACCACGGAAAGTCCGAGGAGCAGGAAAAGTCCCACTGCGTTAATTATTCCTTCTACCTTCGGGGGCAGCTTTTTTCCGCTTACCATTTCTATAAGAATCGTGAGCAGCCTTCCACCGTCAAGGGCGGGGATAGGTAAAAGGTTCATAAATCCGAGATTTATGCTTATCAGCACCACTATATACAAAAGCGAGGTGAAGCCCTGGCTGACTGCATCTCCTATCGCCGAGGATATTCCCACAGGTCCAGATACGGCGGCGAAGGTATATCTTCCGGTAAAGAGGTCGTATATGGATTCGTAGCACATTCTGACGATAAGACAGGATTTTGAGAAGGAATATCTCATAACCGTGCCAAAGTCCTTATCGACTCTTGCCACCTTAAAATCCATAAAGCCGAAGGTCTGACCGCCCTCGCCCTGCCTTGGAAATCTTACGTCCTTAAGGGTTATGACCTTACCATCTCGCTCTACCTCAAGGTCAACGGGCTCGTGCCCCTGCCGCATAATTTCGTAGGAAAGCTCGTCAAGTATACTTACCTTAACCCCGTTTACGGAGAGTATTTTATCCTCAAGCTTAAGGCCCGAATCCTGGGAGGACACGATATAGCCCGTTTCCTCCTCGGTGTAGAACTGCTTAACGGTGGTATCCCCCACGTTAATCAGGGCTGTGAGGAGAATCATTGCCAAAAATCCGAAAACGATATTTACGAACGCTCCCGCCGCAGTGATTATAAACCTCTGCCAGGCAGGCTTTTTACCGAAGGTATTCGGGTCGTCGGCAAACTCCTCGTCCTCTCCGTTCTCCCCCGGCATTGCCACGTAACCGCCTATGGGGAAGAGGGCTATGCTGTATCTTATTTCCGTTTTCTTTGAAACCCAGCTTATAATTCTCGGTCCCATTCCTATCGAAAACTCTTCTATTTTAACGCCAAACATTCTGGCCGTAATATAATGACCGAACTCGTGTATGAATATAAGAAATCCAAACACCAGGATAGCCACTATAACCGTAACTGCTGTACTCAAGAAAATTTCTCCTTAACGTATTCCAATGCAATCCGCCGCGCCTGTCTATCAGCGGATATAATATCCTCAAGTGACGTATAGGATTTTGCGTATCCCATTTTTTCATAAACCGAAATAACGGTGTCGCTGATACCGACAAAGGGGATTTTGCCTTCAAGAAAGGCTCCGACCGCTATTTCGTCCGATGCGTTGAGAACCGCACACATAGCGCCGCCCTCGCCAATCGCCCGAGCCGCCAGAGGAAGCAGAGGGAATGCCTCGCAGTCCGGCTCCGCAAAGGTAAGCTTGCCTATTTTCACAAGGTCAAGCGCTTCTATGGCGCACTCACGCCTGTCGGGGTAATCAACGGCGTATTTTACGCACATACGCATATCGGGTACGGAAAATTCGCCAATTACACTGTTATCAATATATTCCACAGCGGAGTGCAATATACTCTCTCTGTGAATCACAACCTTAATTTTTTCGGGTCCCACGCCGAAAAGATGCGCAGCCTCTATAACCTCAAAGCCCTTGTTCATAAGAGTTGCGGAATCGACGGTGATTTTTCTGCCCATTCGCCAGGTTGGGTGAGCTAAAGTATCTTCAAGGGTCACCGCAAGAAGCTCACCTTTGCTTTTTCCGTAGAAGGGACCGCCCGAGGCTGTCAGAATAATACTTTTTATCTCTTCCCTGCGCCCTGCCTTAAGTGACTGGAATATGGCGCTATGCTCGCTGTCAACAGGCAGAATTTCAACACCTGCCGCCCGTGCCTTTTCCATAACTATATCTCCCGCTATAACAAGGGATTCCTTGTTTGCAAGGGCAAGTCTTTTCCCGCTTTCTATAACCGCAAGGGTCGGCATAAGCCCTGCCTCGCCTATTATGGAATTGACAACGACCTCCGAGGAGGAAAGGGATATTCCTTCAAGAATTCCATCACTCCCGGGAAGCACCTTAACGTCTGTATCCGCAAGGCGCAAACGAAGGTCTGCCGCCGACGCCTCGTCTGCCATAGCGGCATATTTAGCTCCAAACCTTCTCACTGCCGCCTCAAGGGCTGACGCATCCCTGTTTGCGCTTAAAAAGTCAACCTTATATCCGCTCCTCTGCGCAACGTCCAGGGCTTGTAATCCCACAGACCCCGTTGCGCCGAGAATTGCTACGGTTTTAGCCATAATCTCCTCCCAAGCTTTCTGTGCCGAGAAGAAAAGCCATAGTAAATTTGCCCTATACTATGACTTTTCTTACATATTTCTCAAGACGCCCTTACAAAACTGCAACGAAGGGCTTCACAAACATACATATTACCATAGTTACAAGAGCTACGAGCAAAATGGAATCAAATCTGTCCATAACTCCGCCGTGACCCGGGAATATAACTCCGTAATCCTTAGCTCCGTGTTCTCTTTTTATAACAGAGGCGAAAAGGTCGCCCATCTGCGATATAACGGAAAGCACTGCTCCCAAAATTCCGAGAACAAGATAATCGGGCTTCATACTCTGCACCTCGGGTATATTTTCCGTAACAACGGATACCACGAAGCCGAAGAGAATCATAAACAGAACGGCAAAAACAACACCGCCGATAGCTCCCTCTACCGTTTTCTTAGGGCTGACCTCGGGAATAAGCTTGTGCTTTCCGAAAAGATAGCCCGTGAGATACGCAAAGACGTCGGTTATCCAGGATGCTAAGAACACTATCATAATGTAATAAAGACCTGCTGAGTCATAGTGACGCATAGCGCAAAGAGTCCCGAATGCCGCCGATACGTATGTAATCATAATGAATACGCCGGATATATTGGCAAAGGTAAGCTTCCCCTTTGAGAAAACCGTAAGGGAAAACAGATAAATCATAAATACGAACACCGAGATAAAGGACACCGTCACAAAGGTGGGAAAATCCTCTCGGAGAAAATACGCCGCCTGAGGAAGAGCTGCCGCAAGAATATACGCAGGAATCCCCAGTGGGATACATTTATGAAGCTCAAACACTCTCATAATCTCGAATACTGCAATAACGGCAAGTAAGGAGAGGGCAATCGGGTATACCACGGTATGAGAGGCGAACATCAAAAGTATAAGAGCAGCAAGTATTGCCGCAGAGGTTACTGTTCTCAGCCTCATTTTTTACAAATCATCCTCCTTATCAAGTCCGCCAAATCTGCGTTTTCTCGAATAAAATTCTTTTATGCAGAAATCTATATCCTTCAGTCCGAAATCAGGCCAAAGCGTATCGATAAAAACGTATTCCGAATACGCTGACTGCCATAGAAGGAAATTGGAAATTCTGTAGTTCCCGCCTGTTCTTATTATAAGGTCGGGCTCGGGTGTGCCTGCGGTATACAGGTGAGCGGAAATGTTTTCCTCAGTCATAGGAAGCCCTTTTTCGGCAACTGCCGCAGCCGCTCTCACTATCTCGTCTCTGCCGCCGTAATTCAGCGCCAGATTGCAAACGAAGGCTCTGTCCTTCGCCATTTCCTCAACCTCGATACATTTATCTCGCAGCTTCTCGGGTAGCGCATTTTTATCACCGAGGAATCTCATACAGAAATTCTCGTCCTCTTTTATCCTCTTTATAACTACCTCATCAAGGTATTTATAGATGAGATTCATTATCGTATCGACCTCAATCTTCGGTCTTTTCCAGTTCTCCGTTGAAAAAGCGTAAAGAGTGACGCAATTTATTCCCTTTTCCTTGAATATGTTAAGGACGTTCTCTATAATACCGGCACCCTTCTTATGACCTGCCGTACGGGGCAAAAGACGCTTTTTCGCCCATCTGCCGTTTCCGTCCATTATTATAGCAACAGAACGAAGACTTCCGTCTGCCTTAATTTTTTCTCCACCTTTAGCTCCCAACGTCAAGCCCTTCCTTTTGTCTTTCAGGAGTTTTTATATCTCCATAATTTCCTTTGTTTTTGCTGCTGTTACGCTATCAATTTCTTTTATGTACTTATCGGTAAGGTCCTGAATGCTCTTATCGCTTGCCTTTGCCTCATCCTCGGTCATCTCGGAATTTTTCTTCATAGCCTTCGTCTTATCGTTTGCATCACGGCGAATGTTACGAATAGCAACCTTAGCATCCTCGCCAAGCTTTGCTACCTGCTTAGAAAGCTCTTTTCTGCGCTCCTCTGTCATAGGAGGGAACGTAAGACGGATGCATGCGCCGTCGTTCTGAGGATGGATTCCGAGGTCGGAGGTAAGAATAGCCTTCTCAATTCCCTTCATTGCGCTCTTATCCCAAGCGGTGATGGTGATTGTTCTTGCATCGGTTACCTTGATTTCCGCAATAGCGGATATAGCTGTGGGCGAGCCGTAATACTCAACCTCAATTTTCTTAAGAACATCGGGATTTGCCTTTCCCGCTCTGATTGTAGAAAGATTCTCTCTGTAAGAGGAGAGGCTCTTTATCATTTTGGATTCATATTCTTTAACGTCGAGTTTCATAACATAATCTCCTTTTGTTGTTCAGCTTTATAGGATTTAAAATATAAAATTAATACTACCCAATTCACCGCAAACGTCAACCGCCGCCCGGTGAGTTATAAAAAATTATTCGGCAAGAACCACAGTTCCCACGCTCTCGCCCTTTATTGCCTTGATAATATCTGCAGGCTCCTTAAGCCCAAACACTCTGATAGGCATACCGTTTGCCAGGCAAAAAGCTGTTGCGGTAGCATCAATTGCCTTAAGGTTCATAGCCAGCATATCTGACGCCTTAACAACGTCAAGCCTCTTGGCGTTCTTATCCACTCTGGGGTCTGCGGTGTATATGTAATCAATATTCTTCGCCATAAACATAGCGTCTGCCGAAATTTCCGCCGCTCTTACCGCACCGGTCGTATCGGTGGAAAGGAACGGAATACCGAGCCCTGCGCCAAATACTACTATCTCGCCGCTCTCAAGGTGGGAAATCGCCGCCTCGGAGGAATAATTCTCGGCAAAGGGCGCCATAGGCACCGACGTCATAACTCTCGCTTTGCCTCCTGCTCTTACAATCGCATCCTTCAGACAAATAGCGTTAATTACGGTGGCTAACATGCCCATTCTGTCAGCAGAGGTCTGATCCATATCGCCGCCCTGCCTACCGCGCCAGATATTTCCTGCGCCTACCACAACGGCTATCTCGTATCCTCCATCAACGCATTCCTTCAGAACCGACGCAACACGGTCAACAAATGACATATCGTATATGTCACCGCCTCCTGCGGCGAGGGCTTCACCGGAGAGCTTAAGTAAAATTCTTTTCATTTTTTCGTTTTTCATACGAGCCAAATCTCCCAAAGTTTAGATTCAATTTATATTTTACCTCAAACTTCTCTGTTTGTAAACACTTTTTTAGAAAATAAATAAAAAAAATAAAAATATTTACAAAATAAAAGCAACCGACTTCCGCTTGGAGCCGGTTGCTTTATATTAAATTCAAAAAATTACTTCTTCATTGCAACGGCAGCGCGCGCTTTTGCCGCAATATTTGCCGCTGTAAGACCATAAATCTCGAGAAGCTCGGGAACCTTGCCGCTTCTGCCGTAAAGGTCCTCAACGCCTACTCTCAATGCAGGAACGGGACAATTCTCAGCGAGAGCCTCGCATACTGCCGAGCCAAGACCGCCTATTACGCTATGCTCCTCCGCAGTAACAACTGCGCCGCATTTTTTTGCTGAGGAAATAATAAGCTCACTGTCAAGAGGCTTCACGGTATGTATGTTTATGACCTCTGCATTGATACCCTCGGCGCTGAGAATCTCCGCTGCCTCAAGAGCTAAATGAACCATATATCCCGTTGCTACTATGGAAACGTCACAGCCTTCCTTCATAACTACGCCCTTGCCAAGTGTGAACTTATAATTTTCCATCTCAGCGGTAAGGTTTGGAACGGCAAATCTACCAAATCGCATATACACGGGTCCCACGTAATTGATAGCAGCCTCAACAGCGGCATAAGCCTCGTTTGCATCAGCGGGGCAGATTACAGTCATACCGGGTATGGTTCTCATAAGAGCCATATCCTCGTTACACTGGTGAGTTGCGCCATCCTCGCCAACTGTGATTCCCGCATGGGTTGCGCCAATCTTTACGTTGAGGTGGGGGTAGCCTATTGAATTTCTTACCTGCTCAAAGGCTCTGCCTGCTGCAAACATTGCGAAGGTAGATGCGAATACTACTTTACCCGTTGCCGCAATACCAGCCGCAACGCTCATCATATTTCCCTCTGCTATACCGCAGTCAAAGAATCTTTCGGGATACTTTTTCTTGAAAACACCTGTTTTGGTTGCCGCCGCAAGGTCAGCATCCAGAACAAGGAAATCATACTTTTCGCCAAGCTCGGCAAGCGCCGCACCGTAGCTCTCTCTTGTTGCTTTCTTTTCTGCCATAACCCGAGCCTCCTCTTACTTAAGACTTTCTCCGATAGCCGTAAGGTCTGCTATCGCTACGTTGTAAAGGTCTTCCTTAGGAGCCTGACCGTGCCACTCGCAGGCGTTCTCCATATATGACACGCCCTTGCCCTTAACCGATTTTGAAATGATAACGGTGGGCTTACCCTTGACAGTGCGTGCTGCCTTAAAGGCGCTCTCTATCTCGTCAAAATTATGACCGTCAATTACTATAACATTCCAACCGAAGGCGAGGAACTTCTCGTCGTGAGGGGTGGGATTCATAACCTCGGTAATTTTACCGTCTATCTGAAGCCCGTTAAGGTCGAGAACCGCAACGAGATTGTCAAGCTTATAATGTGCGGCAAACATAGCTGCCTCCCATACCTGACCCTCTTCGCTCTCTCCGTCACCGAGAATCGTGTAAACACGGTAATCCTTGCCATATGCCTTCGCCGAAAGAGCCATTCCGCAGGCTGCTGAAATTCCAAGACCCAATGAACCTGTTGACATATCAACACCGGGCGTTCCCTTCATATCAGGGTGACCCTGGAGTCGGGATTCTGTTTTACGAAGAGTTTTAAGCTCACTTTTGTCAAAAAATCCTCTTTCCGC
This sequence comes from uncultured Clostridia bacterium, assembly GCA_904501765.1. Lineage (GTDB taxonomy): Bacteria > Bacillota > Clostridia > Oscillospirales > CAG-272 > UBA1740. The sequence goes on from CAJGCM010000036.1 coordinate 10,981, forward strand.
AAGTACGGAATAAAGAGCGGGAGCCGTATGCCCTTTGGAAAGAACGAATCTGTCCCTGTTCTCCATTTTAGGATTTTCGGGGTCCACGTTCATTTCTTCAAAGTAAAGGTAGGTGATAACGTCCGCTATCGAAAGCGAACCGCCGGGATGGCCGCAGCCTGCGCTGTAAACGCCCTCGATAATACCGAGGCGGACGCTGTTCGCTATGCGCTGAAGCTTCAGATTCTGGGATTTATCCATTGTTGTCTCCTTATTTTAATATCTCGTTCTGGTTTTTATCTGGAATACAGAGCCCGCTATCGCTATCACACCTATTACCGCTAACTCAAGTATCCACCAATTCTCTCCGAGAAATGCGGAATAATTAAAGAAGCCTAAGGTAATACACTTGGATACGAGGAAAGCTCCCAAGATAGACGTGCCTATCATTTCTATATATTTGAGAAGAACGAACACAAGAATTGTAACCAACAGAGCTACGACGAAGCATATGGGACCGTTACCCGACGTAACACCTTGAAGGAATGGCAGAAATGCCGCTGAGTAGCATATGTAATACACGGAGTACGCCGACGCCACTGCCACCAGCACGAAATAAAGATATTTTGATAAAACCGCCGCCACTATGGCTATCACTATACCCGATATATAATCGGGGAGAGGAAATACGTTGTTGATTGCGGGAGATACGAAATAAGCTCCCATACAGTAGCCAACCACAAAGAGGGCGATAAAACGCTGAACCGCCATAAGCTTTTTACCGAACAGAAGCTCAAGGACCGAAAGCGCCAAGAGGATAAGTGGCGTCAGCATTCCAAGGCTTAAGGCAAAGGAGAAAATAGCGTTCCACACACCTGCTATACCGGGGCTTGACTGCATTCCCGTAATTATACCACCAAAGAACTCGCCTATCGACGAAAAATCAAACGCCGCCTTGGATATATTGTCGAAAAAGGCAAAAAATCCGTCCATAACGCACCTCCTTTATTTATTTTGCCTCACTTAGGCACATAACAGTATATCATATCGAAAGCTAAAAATCAAGGGTAGGAATAAAAATTAAAAAATATTTACAATTATTCGACAAAAAAGGAAGCCTTCTTTTCCGATGCCGAAAGCTTCCCTTTCCTTTAAATTTTGCGCTGCATCAGACGGTTGACTTATGAATTTATTCCGTTTGCTCTTGCGTAAAGATTGTATACGGTTTTTCCCGCCTCCTTGGCAAAGCGCACCGTTTGCGCAGAGCCGCTTTTTTGCCGCCCCGAATAGGCTATAAGAATATCACAGACTGCGGCAAGCTTGAAATTCCGCTCCCTCATACAGCCATCAGTATAGTCGTCACGAACGTACTCTACCTCGTCTGCAACACTGAGTATATATTCGTAGCTCTGAACCTCAGAGCCACACCACTTCTCCGACTGATTTTTGCAAGGGAGAAGAAGGCAGAGCCTTACGTCAGGGTGAGATATTCTGTACAGAATAACGGCTCTTGCCGCCATAGTATCAAAGCCTCGGGCGCCGCCCGTGTAAAATTTTCTGCAACCGTTTTTATATGCGTAATCCACCGCCGCATCAATAAGCTTCGCAAGCGAGGAATATACACCGTCGGCTACTGTTCTGTGACCTGTAAAGGAGCATACCTTCAAAAAGCCCGCCTCCCTTCTCTATCCGTTTATTCAAGCTCGAAGGCTCCTGTGTAAAGCTGGTAATAAACGCCGCCCTCGGCGATAAGGTCCTCGTGAGTACCACGTTCTATTATTCTGCCGTGGTCAAGCACCATTATAACGTTTGAGTTCCTTACGGTGGAAAGCCTGTGAGCTATTACGAACACAGTTCTTCCCTCCATAAGCTTATCCATTCCCGCCTGGACTATCGCCTCGGTTCTCGTGTCGATAGAAGAGGTCGCCTCGTCAAGAATCATAACAGGCGGGTCTGCCACTGCCGCTCTGGCTATGGCTATCAGCTGCCGCTGCCCTTGGGAAAGATTTGCACCGTTGCCCGAAAGCACCGTATCATATCCCTCGGGAAGCCTGGATATAAAATCGTCTGCTCCGACAAGTCTTGCCGCCTCGCGACACTCCTCGTCAGTGGCTTCAAGCTTTCCGTATCTTATATTGTCCATAACCGTTCCGTAGAACAGGTTGGTTTCCTGAAGAACTATACCGAGGGAACGGCGCAGGTCGGATTTTTTGATTTTGTTTATATTTATGCCATCGTAACGGATTTTTCCGTCGGCTATATCGTAAAATCTGTTGAGCAGATTGGTAATGGTGGTTTTTCCCGCTCCTGTCGCTCCGACGAATGCAACCTTCTGCCCCGGCTTTGCATAAAGAGTTACGTCGTGAAGCACGGGTTTCCCCTCCTCATACTCAAAATCCACCTCAGAAAGACGAACGTCACCCATAATACGGGTGTAGGTTACGCTGCCGTCACCGTGTGGGTGCCTCCACGCCCAGATGCCTGTTCGCTCTTCACATTCGGAGAGGTTGCCTTCTTCGTCCTCTTTTGCGTTCACAAGGGTAACGTACCCTTCGTCACACTCAGGCGCTTGGTCTACAAGCTCAAATATTCTTCCTGCTCCCGCCATTGCCATAACTATGGAATTTATCTGCTGGGAAACCTGGTTTATATTTCCTGTAAACTGCTTCGTCATATTCATAAAGGGAACGATAATGCTGACTCCGAAGGCAATTCCCGATATACTCAGGTTGAAGAAGCCAGGAATAAGCATAAATATGCCGCCGACTGTGGCAATTATAACATACATTACGTTACCTATATTCATTATGACAGGTCCGAGAATGTTGGCGTAGGCGTGAGCCTTCCGGCTCTGGTCGTAAAGCTCCTCGTTGATTTTCTCGAATTCAGCGACACACTCCTCTTCACGCCCGAACACCTTAACGACCTTCTGACCGTTCATCATCTCCTGAACGTATCCTTCAAGTCCGCCGACAGACTTCTGAAGCTTTATAAAATATTTAGCCGAGCCGCTTCCCGCTTTTTTGGAAACGAAGAGCATAGCAACGACGCCTACCATAAGGACAAGGGTCAGCCATACGCTGTAATAGAGCATTATGAAGAACACCGAAAGCACTATTACTCCCGAACGTATTATCGTGGGCAACGACTGGGATATAAGCTGACGCAGAGTATCTATATCGTTGGTATAGTAGCTCATTATGTCGCCGTGCTTATGGGTATCGAAATACTTAATGGGCAGATTCTGCATTCCGTCAAACATACGGCATCTCATTTTTGACAAGAATCCCTGCGTTATATACGCCGTGAGCTGAGTATCAAGGGTGATTATGAGAATGGATACGATATAAACGGAGGCGAGAATTACGACTCTCGGCACAATTTCCGCCATAGCTCCTTCAAGGTTTCCGCTTTCAATATACGTGGTGATTATTTCGGTTATCTGCTGAATAAAAATTGCCGGAAGCACCGACACGAGGGCTCCGAAGAGAATGCATACGACAGAGAGGATAACCAACACCGGGTATGCTGAGAAAAGCTCGCCGAGAATTCTCGGAAGAACGTTTTTCGGCTTTGGTCTGTTCATATTTGAAGGATTATTCATTGTCAGCACCTCCTTCGGAGTTTCCTGTCTGCTGCTCATAAACCTCACGGTATATGGGGCTTGAAGCGAGTAGCTCTTCGTGAGTTCCACAGGACACCACCCGTCCTCCGTCAAGGACGAGAATTATATCCGCATCCTCAACAGAGGATATGCGCTGAGCTATTATTATTTTTGTGGTTTCGGGTATGAAGCTTGTAAGACCGCGTCTTATCAGGGCGTCGGTTTTAGTATCAACGGCGCTCGTTGAATCGTCAAGTATAAGAATTTTAGGCTTCTTAAGCAAGGCTCTCGCTATGCAAAGCCTTTGCTTCTGACCTCCGGATACGTTAGTACCGCCCTGCTCTATATGGGTATCGTACCCGTCAGGGAAGGCTGACACGAAGCTGTGGGCCTCCGCCAGGCGGCAAGCCTCTATTATTTCCTCGTCGGTTGCACTCTCGTTTCCCCACCTGAGGTTTTCCTTTATCGTTCCCGAGAACAAAAGGTTTTTCTGAAGCACCATTCCAACGGCGCAGCGAAGAGTGTCTATATCGTAATTTCTCACGTCAACACCGCCAACCTTCACCGCTCCCTCCGTTACGTCGTAGAGCCTGGGAATCAGCTGAACGAGAGAGGATTTACTTGA
>CAJGCM010000037.1 GCA_904501765.1 uncultured Clostridia bacterium
TCACGCAAAAGCGTGATGATATACCAAACCTGCGGTTTGGATAAAAAATAAACCGCTTCTTTCGAAACGGTTTATTTTTGGAGCGGATTACGGGTGAGCTAAGAGAAAACGGTTAATAATCGTTTTCTCAACGCGAAGTCCGCAGAGTGCGAGAAATTCGAGCCGAGCTTGCGGCGGCGACGGATTTCGACACACGAACGGACAGAACTCGAACCCAAAGCCGCAAGGCTTTTGGCGGGCTTCGATGCCCCTGATGCGCTCCAGAAAAACAAAAAGCACTCGCTAATCGCAAGTGCTTCGTTTGGAGCGGATTACGGGGCTCGAACCCGCCACCTCCACCTTGGCAAGGTGGCGCTCTACCAAATGAGCTAAATCCGCATATTAATTTTTCCCCTGAAGAAGTGGCGACTCGGATGGGGCTCGAACCCACGACCTCTAGCGTGACAGGCTAGCGCTCTAACCAACTGAGCTACCAAGCCATTTTTCTTCATAGACAATTTTCTCCTCACGGTGTGTGAGGAGAAAATGTTTGGTGGAAAGTATAGGGCTCGAACCTATGACCCTCTGCTTGTAAGGCAGATGCTCTCCCAACTGAGCTAACCTTCCGTTCTTTGCTTTAGTATTATAACAAAAGCTTTTTTATTTGTCAACCCCTTTTTTAAAAAAATGAGAGTTTTCTTTTCTCTGGGAGAACAAAAATAAAATTATTTCTGTTTTATCTTGAATGTTACGCTCACATATGATAAAATTTACGGTGTAAATCAAGACGTAGCAGGAGATAAATATGAAGAAAATCAAGAACATATTTTTCGATTTTGGAAGAACTGTCGTACAGCATCCGGAGGACGGCGCAGGTCTTAGGATAGTACAGCATTTCGGGAGTGATCTGTCAGAGGCTGACGCACAAATGCTACGGGGCGAGATTTTTTCCGTTGCAAAATATTCAAACAGACTTGACGAGGGCTCTTTGTCCCGTGACGAATACAGGCAGCTGCTCTGCGACTCTCTGCCAGAGAGGCTGCATGAGGTGGCGCTTGCCGCCGCCGATTATCCTATAGATATGCTCCCTTTTATTCCCGGTATGGATAAGCTTCTCACGAAACTCAGGAAGTTAGGGTATAAGCTGTATATAACGTCAAACTTGGATTCACTGCACGCAGAGCAGATGTGGCATACCGTGTACAGAAATTACTTTGACGATATGATTTTTTCAAGCGAAATAAAGGTAAGAAAGCCTTATCCCGAATTCTTTAAGAGAGCTTGTGAAAAATTCAAGGCAGCCCCCGAGGAAACTCTCTTTATCGACGACCTTGAGGAAAACGTCGCAGGGGCGCTGCTCTGCGGAATAAAGGGTTTCGTTTTTGGAGGGAATCCCGACGAGGCGCTTGATTTCATTTTAGCGGCTGACTAAACCGCAATTTCTCCCACTCTTAAATTTCAAATATTAAGTTTTCGTAAATAATGGAATATTTGTGCGCCCCTTTACCGCTTTTGTTATATAATAACCTCACGGCTTCGCTCTTTCAGGAGCGAATGGTAGGCGCTCCGCCTACAAAATCAAGGATTTTGCCGTGAGAACATTGGCATAACACAGGTCGTGTTGCGACACGACTGAAAGGCTTTGCCTTTCCACAAGCCTACCGGCTTGTGTGCCTGTGGATATGTTATAATCGTTATAAAAACGACAGCTCCAAAGGGATTAAGAGCCCGCACCGAACGCAAAGCTTCACCTCGTCAAGAACATTATTTACAGGAAAGGACGGTAACATGCATGGATAAGAAATCCTCCAAACTAAAAACAGGCTCCTATATACTGTACGGCATACTAACCGTTCTGATTCTGGTTCTTATTCTTTCCATGAACGATATTGGCGAGATTTTTGAAACCGTCAAATCGGCAAACTTTTCATACATATTGCTCGGTATGCTGTGCATTCTTTTACACATGGCGCTCTACCCCCTATCTCTCTGCGTACTTACAAAGGCGAGAGGCTGCAAAATAAGCTTCGGCGTCACGTACAACATAGCTATGACCGAGCATTTTTTCAACGGTATCACTCCCTTCGCCACGGGCGGTCAGCCCTTCCAGGCTTATGCTTATTCAAGGGCGGGGGTAAAGGTTTCCGAATCAACCTGCCTTCTGCTTATGAATTTTATGGTGCATATGCTGGTTACAAACGGCTTTGCCCTGCTATCACTGATTTATTTCAAGTATTTCGTTGTCGACCTTGTTATGACGATTATAGCCATAGTGGGCTTCACTATGAATTTTGCCGTGCTTATTTTCACCTTCCTTCTCGCCACGAGCAAAAGGGCAAGAGGTATTTTATGCAAAATTCTCGACCTTCTTTGCAAAATAAAATTCTTAAACAAATTTTTAGCTCCAAAGGCAGAGGGTGTTAAAGAATATTTCAAGCAGGTTCAGGAAGCGTTTTCCCACCTTATGAAGAAAAAATGCGCTTTCTTATTAGCAATATTCACTAAAATTCTTTCAATGGCGGCGTATTATACCACCACCTACTTTATCCTTTTGGCGCTTGGCGTCAACGTTACGCCTAACGATTTGTTCTTTATCATTTGCGGCACGTCATTCGCTATTACTATGGTAGTATTCCTTCCCACCCCCGGCTCCAGTGGCGGAATAGAATTTGCATTCCGTACGGTGTTTGCATCCCTTGCCATGGGCGCGGCTGTTACGGTTTCCTACGGCGGTATGCTGATATGGAGACTTATGAGCTATTACGTCGTAATGCTCCTATCCCTGTTCTGCTATATAGGTCTTGAAATTTATTTTTCAAGACGGGCTAAAGCAAAGGCGGAAATTGCGACTGAAGGCTATGACGGTGAGGATTTGCAGCCAACAGAAGGCTACGAAAGCTCTGACACAACCCCCGACCTCTCGGACTCTTCCGATATTAAAAGCGATGCAGCCTCACAAAAGTTAAATTCTCCCGAGGAGGACGTAAAATGACAAGGATTCCGGTATGCTATTGCGGAAACAGACGGATTTTCGGCGGCGTTTTTATGTCTATGCTGTCGGTTATAAAGCACACAAGCGAGCCTCTGCAGGTCATTCTTATGACTATGGATATCTCCTATAAGAACGAGAAATTCGTCCCCTTTACCGAGGAGCAGCGTGCCCTGCTCGAGAGGACCGTAAAGCGGAAAAACCCGGAGAGCACCGTGGAAATAATCGACGTATCCGAATATCAGAAAAAATACTTTGACGGGGGCAAAAACCAAAACAACTCATACACGCCCTACACCAACGCAAGACTTTTCCTCGACCTTTTGGAGGTCCCCGACAAAATAATCTACCTTGATGCTGACGTAATGTGCTGCTCTGACATAAAGGAGCATTTCGATATTGATATAGAGGGGTATGAATTTGCCGCGACTCTTGACGTAGTCGGGCATAGGTTTTTCCCGAGAAAATACTGCAACGCCGGCGTTCTTATGCTGAATATACCGAAGATACGGGAAACCGGGCTTTTTGAAAAGGCAAGAGTTATGGTAAGAACAAGAAGCCTTATGATGCCCGACCAATCAGCAATCAACCGCCACGCCAAGGCAAAGCTCGTTCTTCCCTACCGTTTTAACGAGCAAAGGGATATAAAACCTGAAACGGTATACAAGCATTTCTGCAAAGGCTATAAGTGGTGGGGGCCTATTCTCACCTCCTATAACATAAAACAGTGGCACAGAGATAAGGTTCACGAGAAGCTCGGTATACACACGTTTGACGATATTTACGAGGAGTATGACAGAATAATTGCCGAGGCTGGCAACAGAGAGCTTATAGAAATTTAACATTATAGTATGCGTGACGGTGTTGCCAATTCACGCTACCCGAAAAGAGGAAGTTGGACAAGGGTCGATTTCCTCTTTTTATTATGCCTTATCTTCGGTCACGTTTTGCCACCGACTTCATATCATATAAATACCAAAGCACGTGGAGGATTTAATTTGTTAGTAATCAGGCAATACGAAAGAGAAAAGGCTCTCGCCTATGCAAAAAGATATGCCTTTTCTCAAAACCCTATATTTGGAAATTTCAGAGGTATCGGAGGGAATTGTACTAATTTTGTGTCCCAGTGCCTTTACGCCGGCAGTTGCCAAATGAATTACACTAAGACCTTCGGCTGGTATTACATCTCTATGGAGGAGCGAGCGCCCGCCTGGACGGGAGTGGAGTATTTTTATAATTTCCTTACCGAAAACAACGGGCTCGGCCCCTTCGGCAGAGTGGCAGAGGCGGACGAATGTGAGATAGGCGACGTAATACAACTGGGAAGGAATGAGGACGGTTATTATCACACTCTTCTGATTGTCGGCTTTGAAGGCGACGATATTCTGGTGGCAGCGCAAACCGACGATGCCTTTAACAGGCCTCTTTCTTCCTACGACTACGACTACTCAAGATTTATAAAAATCGTAGGCGTCAGGTTCGCCGTGCCGTCAAGCCTTGACTGCTTCCTTTCGGTTTATGACGGAATTGCAATAATCCAAGGCGCCGATTATAATGCTGCCGAGGTTCCGCAGCCTAACGCAAACGGTGATGCCGCAAACCCGGGGAGTCCGGAGGGGGCGTAGCTCTCCCGAAGGGACTGGAGGTAAAATGCGGAAAATCTCAAGATTTTTGGGTTAAAATATTGATTTTTATTCCGCAATATGCTAAACTGTGTACGTAATTCTTTATAAAGGAGAAAACACAATGGCAAAGAAAAGTTCTTTAATCAAAACCTTCGACGAGCTTCCTTGGCTTCTTAAAATCATACTTTGCATTCCCGCTCTTGATATCGTCTGGGCAATTTACAGAATTGTAAAGGGTGTTACAGAGAACAACATGACTCTCGTTGTAATAGGAATTATCTGGATTATCGGTGCTTGTTCTATAACCTGGATTATAGACCTTATTTCCGTTATCATTTACAAGCATCCTATACTCGCTTAAAATACATAAGCGCAGGGCTGTCTTACATGACAAACCCTAAAAAATGCGGCAGGGGTATTGCTCATAGCATCTCCCCTGCCAACTTTTTTTGCGAAAATGCACAAAGGCTCCTCTTAACATGAGAGCTTTTTGCTCGGAAATCGTCAAATTTGCGCTAAATTTAAATATTATATTGACTTTATAAAATATTTATGTTAAAATACTGAAGTAACTTGATGAGGATACTGCGACTGACGGATAATTGTGGGCTAACCACAGTGGAGCAGATATCCCTTTTTGCCGACCGTCTGGGCGCACTTATTCTATTATTCAGGATAAGTGCGCCTTTTTGCGGCGAAAACCAAGTAGATTTTACAAAAATGACCAAAGAGTTACCTTTACACAAGCTTAAAGGAAGGAAAAGGAAAAGACTATGAAAAAAATCGGTATAGTTATGGGCAGCGCAAGTGATTTGCCCACTGTAAGAAAAGCGTTTGACGTGCTGAAGGAATACGGAGTTCCCTTTGAGGCTCATATTTTCTCGGCTCACAGAACACCGGAGGAAGCGAGGGACTTTGCGCTTGGCGCTCGTGCGGCGGGCTTCGGAGCTATTATTGCGGCGGCAGGTATGGCGGCTCACCTGGCGGGAGCTATCGCAGCAAACACCACCCTCCCTGTAATCGGTATTCCATGCAAGTCCACAAATCTTGACGGTATGGACGCCCTCCTAGCCACAGTTCAGATGCCATCGGGTATTCCCGTGGCAACCGTTGCAATAGACGGAGCTAAAAATGCAGCGCTTCTGGCAATCCAGATTCTCTCCCTCACCGAGGAGGAGCTTGCTAAGAAGCTCGACGAGGCAAGACGCATCGCTGCGGCTGAAATTCTCAAAAAGGACAAGGAACTTGCCGACGAGCTGGCAAAACTCTAATTTCAAATTAAATAAAAATAAAAAAAATAAAATAAAAGAGGTACAAAACAATGGCAAACAATCTTATCTACTGCGGAAAAACAAAGGACGTATTCGCTCTTGACAACGGCAATTATATGCTCAAATTCAAGGACGACTGCACAGGAAAAGACGGTGTGTTCGATCCCGGTGAAAACTCCGTCGGTCTTACTATCGACGGTGTTGGTGACGTTAACCTCCGTATGTCTATCTATTTCTTCGAAAAAGTAAATGCCGCAGGAATAAAAACCCACTACGTAAGCGCAGACCTCGACAACACAACTATGGAGGTTCTTCCTGCAAAGCCCTTCGGAAAGGGTCTTGAGGTTATTTGCCGCCATAAGGCTGTTGGTAGCTTCTACCGCCGTTACAGCGATTATATAGAAGAGGGCGCAGACCTTCCCGCATACGTTGAAACCACCTTCAAGAACGACGCAAAGGGTGACCCCCTCGTTACTAAGGACGGACTTGTTGACCTTGGCGTTATGACTGCTGCTCAGTATGACGACATCAAGGTTATGACACAGAAAATAACACAGATTGTTGCCGATGACCTTAAAGAAAAGGGCCTTGTACTTTACGATATCAAATTTGAGTTCGGCTACGACAAGGACGGCGCAGTAATGCTTATTGACGAAATCGCTTCAGGAAATATGAGAGTTTACAAGAATGGCGAATACATCGACCCTATGACTCTCTCAAAGCTCTTCTTCGCATAAATCAAATTCAGAAACGGAAAGATTCATAATGGGTGGATTTTTTGGTATAGCATCTAAAAAGGACTGTATGCTCGACGTATTCTTCGGCACCGACTACCATTCGCACTTAGGTACGAAAAGAGGCGGTGTTGCGGCATACGACAGGCAAATCGGTCTTCAGAGAACAATACACAATATAGAAAGCTCTCCCTTCAGAACAAAGTTCGAGCACGTGCTTGAAGAAATGAAGGGCTGCTCCGCTATCGGAAGCATAAGCGACACAGACCCCCAACCGATGCTTATTCGTTCGAGGCTCGGCACCTACGCTATCTCGACGATAGGCAGGATAAACAATCCGGGAGAGCTTATAGAAAAGAGCCTTTCTCTTGGCGGTCATTTTGACGCTATGACAGGAGGCGCAGTAAACTCTACGGAGCTTGTTGCTTCTATAATAAACCTTAAGGAAAGCTTCGCCGAGGGCATTCGTTTTGCCCAAGAATCCATTGACGGAACTGCGAATATTCTTATTCTGAAGGACGACGGACACCTTGTCGCCGCCAGGGATAAGCTTGGCAGAATACCCGTAATAATTGGCAAATCCGAAGACGGAATATGCGTTACCTTTGAGTCATTTGCGGCGCAGAAGCTGGGCTATGAGATATTACGTGAGCTTGGCCCCGGAGAAATTGTTGAAATTACACCAGAGGAATGCATAACGCTTGTTCCCCCCGGTGAAAAAATGAAAATCTGCGCTTTTCTCTGGTCTTATTTTGGTTACCCCACGTCAAACTACGAGGGGGTCAACGTTGAGGCTATGAGATACAAAAACGGCGAGATTATGGCGGAGCGTGATAAGGAGCTGGGCATCGGGCAGGACACCGATTATATAGGCGGTGTTCCGGATTCGGGCACCCCGCATGCGATAGGTTATGCAAACAGGAGCCACAAGCCCTTCTCCCGCCCGTTCATAAAATACACGCCAACCTGGCCGAGAAGCTTCCTCACAGCGAAGCAGGCTGACAGAAGCAAGGTTGCGAAAATGAAGCTGGTACCGGTTCACGAGCTTATAGTCGACAAGAATCTTCTCTTCGTCGACGACTCAATAGTAAGGGGAACGCAGCTTAAGGAAACGGTTGATTTCCTTTATGATAACGGAGCTAAATCGGTTCATATGCGTTCTGCATGCCCGCCAATTATGTACGGCTGCAAATACCTGAATTTCTCCAGGTCAACCTCGGAGATGGAGCTTATAGCAAGACAGGTTATTATGGAGCTTGAAGGCGAGGAAGGCTTTAAATATCTCGATGAATATGCCGACGGAAAAACCAAGCGCGGCAAAAAAATGAGAAAAGCCATCTGCGATAAGCTTCATTTTGAAACCCTCGAATTCCAGACATTGGAAGGAATCGTTAAAGCTATAGGAATTGACCCTTGTAAATTATGCACTTATTGTTGGAACGGAAAGGAAGATTAAAATTATGAATATGAAATCTAAATCTGACAGCTACGCTGCAGCAGGCGTTGATATTACAGCCGGCTACAAGGCAGTTGAGCTTATGAAAAAGCACATTGCGAGAACTATGGTAAACGGCAAGGCTGACGACATCGGCGGCTTCGGCGGACTTTTCCCTCTCGACCTTGAGGGATATAAAAAGCCTATTCTTGTTTCCGGAACAGACGGCGTCGGAACAAAGCTCAAGCTTGCTTTCCTTATGGACAAGCACGACACGGTTGGTATCGACTGCGTTGCAATGAGCGTTAACGACGTTCTTTGCTGCGGAGCAAAGCCCCTGTTCTTCCTCGACTACATAGCTTGCGGAAAGAACTATCCCGAGAAGATTGCAGACATCGTTGCAGGTATCGCTGAGGGCTGCGTTCAGTCCGGCTGTGAGCTTATAGGCGGAGAAACCGCTGAGATGCCCGGCTTCTATCCCATTGACGAATACGACCTTGCAGGATTTGCGGTTGGTATCGTTGACAGAGATAAGGTTATTGACAAAACCTCTATGAAAGCGGGCGACGTTATGATAGCTCTCCCCTCCTCCGGCGTTCACTCCAACGGATTTTCTCTTGTAAGAAAGGTGTTCGACGTTGAGAACTGCGACCTCAAAGCTCCCGTTGCTGAGCTTGGTGGAAAATCTCTCGGTGAGACTCTTCTCACTCCCACCAGAATTTACGTTAAGCCTATGGTTAAGCTCTTTGACGAGGTTAAGGTAAAGGGCGTTTCCCATATCACAGGAGGCGGCTTCTACGAAAATATGCCCAGGTCCATTCCCGACGGTCTTGGCGTAAAAATAAAGCTCTCCGACGTAAAGGTTCTCCCCATCTTCAAGCTTCTCCAGAAGGTTGGCGGAATTGACGACCACGATATGTTCAACACCTTCAATATGGGTGTTGGTATGAGCGTTGTTGTTGCCAAGGAGGACGCTGAGCGTGCTGTTGAAATCCTTCGTGCGGCAGGCGAGGACGCTTACGTTATCGGCGAGATAATCGAATCCGAGGATAAGGTAACTCTCATATGACGAGGGCAAGGATAGCCGTGCTGGTTTCGGGCGGAGGTACAAACCTTCAGGCCCTGATAGACGCCGAGGCGGCAGGTATTATCAAAAGCGGAAAGATAGCTCTCGTGGTTTCAAACGTAAAGGACGCATACGCTCTTACGAGAGCGGAGAGAGCGGGAATTAAAACCGAAACTCTTTTGAAAAAGGAGCTTGGAGGCCAGGAGGCTTTTGAAGAAAAGCTTATCGCCACCCTGAAAGGTGAGAAAATTGATTTGATAATCCTCGCAGGCTTTATGTCAATTCTCTCCGAGAGATTCACCTCTGAATTCAAGGACAGAATTATAAACGTTCACCCCTCACTCATTCCCTCATTCTGCGGCAAGGGATTCTACGGACTAAAGGTTCACGAGGCAGCCCTTGCCTACGGAGTAAAGGTCACGGGAGCTACCGTTCATTTTGTGAACGAAATTCCCGACGGCGGAAAAATTATACTCCAAAAAGCGGTATACATCAAGGAGGGCGACACCCCGGATGTTCTCCAGAGGAGAGTAATGGAGGAGGCAGAGTGGAAAATTCTGCCCGAAGCAGCAGAGCTGGTATCGAAAAATATAATTTCCGAATAGAAAAAGAAAGGCGCGAAGCTAATGAATATTTACAAGATTAACGATATATCCGAACTCATAAAAGGAAACTCCTACGTTGGACGCGGTATTGTGATAGGAAAAACCGCCGACAGTAAGCACGCCTGCGTTGCCTACTTCATAATGGGCAGAAGCGCAAACAGCCGTAACAGAGTTTTCAAGGAAAGAGGCGGCAGCATTTACACCGAGCCCTTCGATGCGTCGAAGGTTGAGGACCCCAGCCTTATTATCTATGCGGCGCTCCGCTCCTATCAGAATAAGCTGATTGTTACAAACGGCGACCAGACGGACACAGTTTACGATGGCCTTGTGGCAGGTCTTCCCTTCTCTGAGGCGCTTAAGGCACGTGAATTCGAGCCTGACGCTCCTAATCTCACTCCCCGTATCAGCGGTATGCTTACCTTCGAGAAGGGAGATTTCTCCTATGAAATGAGTATTCTCAAGAGCGCCGATGCTCTCGGAACCGCCTGCAACCGCTACACCTTCTCCTACCCCTCACTTCCCGGGCTTGGACACTTTATCCACACCTATGTGTGTGACGGCAATCCTATTCCCACCTTCCAGGGTGAGCCCGAAAGAGTTGCTATCCCAAGCGATATTGACGAATTCACAAACGCTCTTTGGAATTCTCTTGACGAGGATAATAAAATCTCCCTTTACGTTCGCTATATTGACGTAGACGGCGTAAGATACGAGAGCAGAATGATAAACAAGAACGAAAACAACTAATCCGAAAGGTGCTAAAGCAATGAAAGAATTTCAGTTAAAATACGGCTGCAACCCTAACCAGAAGCCCTCAAAAATTTATATGCAGAACGGAGAGGAGCTTCCTATTGAAATACTTTCCGGCAGACCCGGATATATAAATTTCCTTGACGCATTCAATTCCTGGCAGCTCGTCAAGGAGCTTAAGGCAGCTCTTGGGCTCCCCGCAGTTACCTCCTTCAAGCACGTAAGCCCCACCTCTGCAGCTGTTGGAATCAAGCTTTCCGACACTCTCAAGCGCGCTTGCTTCGTTGATGACATTGAGGGTCTTGACGACTCTCCCCTTGCCTGCGCTTACGCAAGAGCAAGAGGCACTGACAGAATGTGCTCCTTTGGAGATTGGGTTGCTCTTTCCGACGTATGCGACGTTACAACCGCAAAGCTTATTAAGAGAGAGGTTTCCGACGGTATCATAGCTCCCGGCTACGAGCCCGAGGCTCTTGAAATTCTTAAGAGCAAAAGAAACGGAAATTATAACATTGTAAAGATAGACGAAAATTACGTACCCGCCCCCATCGAAACAAAGCAGGTGTTCGGTATTACCTTCGAGCAGGGCAGAAATAATTTCGAGATAAACGAGGCGCTTCTTCAGAACATCGTTACTAAAAACAAGGATATTCCGAAGGAAGGAATAAGGGACCTTATAATTGCGCTTATAACCCTTAAATACACACAGTCCAATTCCGTTTGCTATGCCGTTGACGGTCAGGCAATAGGCGTCGGAGCAGGTCAGCAGTCAAGAATTCACTGCACACGCCTTGCAGGCGACAAGGCTGACACCTGGTTCCTCCGTCAGCACGAGAAGGTACTTTCCCTTCCCTTCAAGCCTACTCTCGGCAGACCCGACAGAGATAACGTTATCGACGGATATATAAATAAGAACGAAGAGGACGTTTGCGCAGAGGGCGTATGGCAGAATTACTTTACCGAAAGACCTGAGCCTCTCACCGACGAGGAAGCGCGCGAATATCTGGCAAAAATAGACGGCGTTGCTCTCGGCTCCGACGCCTTCTTCCCCTTCAGCGACAATATCGAGAGGGCTAAAAAGAGCGGAGTTAAATATATTGCGGAGCCCGGCGGCTCTATCCGTGACGATGCGGTTATCGACTGCGCCGACAAATACGGTATGGCTATATGCTTCACCGGTATGCGCTTGTTCCATCACTGATATCACTCAGAGTAAAAAATATTATTCGGAGAATTTTCAATGAAAATACTTGTAGTAGGTGGCGGCGGACGTGAACACGCCATCATTAAAAAAATCAAGCTTAACAAAGACGTAAAAGAAATATTCGCCCTCCCCGGAAACGGCGGTATGGCATCTGATGCAACCCTCGTTCCGATTGGGGCTACCGAAATTGACAAAATCGTTGATTTCGCACTTTCAAGCAAAATCGACTATGCGATAGTCGCTCCAGACGACCCGCTGGTGCTGGGCGCAGTTGATGCTCTTGAGGCGGCAGGTATTCCCTGCTTCGGCCCCAGAGCCTGCGCGGCTATAATCGAGGGAAGTAAGGTATTTTCCAAGAACCTTATGAAAAAATACGGAATTCCCACTGCGGAATACGAGGTATTCAACAGCGCAGACGAGGCTCTTAAATATCTTGACACAGCTCCCATTCCCACTGTAATCAAGGCTGACGGTCTTGCCCTCGGCAAGGGCGTTATTATCGCTATGACGAGAGAAGAAGCTAAGGCTGCGGTTCTTTCCATTATGGAGGACAAGGTCTTCGGCAAGAGCGGTGATAATATAGTCATTGAAGAATTTCTCACAGGTCCCGAGGTATCTGTGCTTTCCTTTACCGACGGTGAAGTGGTTGTTCCTATGATTTCCTCCCAGGACCACAAGAGAGCACACGACAACGACGAAGGACTTAACACGGGCGGTATGGGAACCGTTGCTCCCAACCCCTATTACACCCCTGAGATAGCCGATATTTGTATGGAAAAGATATTCATTCCTACTATTGAGGCTATGAAGGCTGAAGGCAGAACCTTCAAGGGTTGCCTTTACTTCGGACTTATGCTGACGAAGGACGGGCCCAAGGTTATTGAGTACAACTGCCGCTTCGGCGACCCTGAAACACAGGTTGTTCTCCCCCTTCTTGAAAGTGACCTGCTCACGGTTATGAAGGCTACGACCTTTGGAACTCTTAAGGACACCGAGGTTAAGTTCTCGGACAAAAATGCTTGTTGCGTTATTATGGCGTCCAAGGGTTATCCCGAGAAATACGATAAGGGCTTCGAAATCAAGATAGACCCGTCCGTGGCAGACAAGGTTTACGTTGCGGGGGCAAGGCTTGAGGGAGATAAGCTTCTCACTAACGGCGGGCGTGTTCTCGGAGCTACCGAAACCGCTGACACTCTTGAGGCTGCTATTGCAGGCGCATATGCTTTAGTTGATAAAATACACTTTGACAACGCCTTCTGGCGCCGCGACATTGGAAAGCGCGCCCTTATGGCAAAGGAGAGTAAATAATGGTTTACAGAATTTATGTAGAAAAGAAAGAGGGACTTGAAAACGAGGCGAAGGCTCTTCTCGGTGAAATCCGCTCAATGCTTGGCATCGAAGGTCTTAAAGGGCTTCGTCTTCTCAACCGCTACGATGCCGAAAATATTTCCGAGGAGCTTTTTTCCGAGGCGGTTAAGACCGTTTTCTCCGAGCCTCAGCTTGATATTGCAACTGCGGAGCTTCCCTCAGGCGCTGACTTCGTATTCGCCGTTGAATACCTGCCCGGTCAGTTCGACCAGAGAGCCGACTCCGCCGCTCAATGTATACAGATAATTTCCTGTCAGGAGCGCCCTATCATAAGAACAGCTAAGGTTTACCTTCTTGAAGGTCAGCTTACCGATAGGGAAATTTCGGAAATCAAAAAATACGTTATAAACCCCGTAGAGGCAAGAGAGGCATCTCTTGATGTTCCCGCAACTCTCGTGATGAAATACGAAATTCCCACCGAGGTTGCAACCCTTAACGGATTTATTGACCTTGACGAGGCGGGTCTCCGTGATTTCGTGGCAAATTACGGCCTTGCTATGGACCTTGACGATATCAAGTTCTGCCAATCCTACTTTAAGGGAGAGGGAAGATGTCCCACAATCACCGAGATTCGTATGATAGACACCTACTGGTCAGACCACTGCCGTCATACAACCTTCCTCACCACTATTGACAGCGTAAAGTTTGAGGACAAGCTTCTTGAGGAGGCGTACAATAAGTATGTTGAAACAAGATGCGAACTTGGCAGAACGAAGCCTTCGAACCTTATGGATATTGCAACTCTTGCAACAAGATACCTCAAGGTAAAGGGTATGCTTCCCAAGCTTGACGAATCCGAGGAAATAAACGCTTGTACCGTAAAGATTGAGGTAGAGGTAGACGGTGTTACTGAGCCCTGGCTGCTTCTGTTCAAAAACGAAACTCATAACCACCCCACGGAAATAGAGCCCTTCGGCGGAGCCGCAACCTGTATCGGCGGAGCTATCCGTGACCCCCTTTCGGGACGCTCATACGTATATGCGGCAATGAGAGTAACGGGTGCTGCCGATCCCACTCGACCCATTTCCGAAACTATAAAGGGTAAGCTTCCCCAGAGAAAGATTGTTCAGACTGCTGCGGCAGGATATTCCTCTTACGGCAACCAGATAGGACTTGCTACCGGTATGGTAGACGAGCTTTATCACGACGGCTATGCCGCAAAGCGTATGGAGATAGGCGCTGTTATCGCTGCCGCTCCTCAGGAGAACGTTCGCCGTGAGCGCCCCGACCCCAACGACGTGGTTATTCTTCTGGGCGGAAGAACAGGTCGCGACGGCTGCGGCGGTGCTACCGGCTCCTCGAAGAAGCACACCGTAGCTTCTCTTGAAAGCTGCGGAGCAGAGGTTCAGAAGGGTAACGCCCCCGAGGAAAGAAAGCTTCAGCGCCTCTTCAGAAACCCCGAGGCGTGCCGTATGATAAAGAGATGTAACGACTTTGGTGCGGGCGGTGTTTCCGTCGCTATCGGAGAGCTTGCAGACGGTCTTTTCATTGACCTTAACAAGGTTCCCAAAAAATACGACGGTCTTGACGGAACTGAACTTGCTATAAGTGAGTCCCAGGAAAGAATGGCTGTTGTCGTTGAGCCCGGGGACGTTGACAGATTTATGGAGCTTGCGGCTTCCGAGAACCTTGAGGCAACGGTTGTTGCGACCGTTACCGAGGAAGCAAGGCTTAAAATGGTATGGAACGGCAATACGATAGTCGATATAAGCCGTGAATTCTTGAACTCCAACGGTGCTGAAAAGCACATTGATATCACCCCCGCAGCTCCTAAGGCTTACAAGCCCGAGATCCCCTGCTGCTTCGAGTACGGCTACCGCGCGTTGGTAGAGGACCTCAACGTTTGCTCCAAGAGAGGACTTTCCGAGAGATTTGACTCCACAATCGGCGCAGGAACAGTGCTTATGCCCTTTGGCGGAAAGCATCAGAAAACCCCCATTCAGGCAATGGTACACAAGATTTCAGTTGAGAAAAAGCACACCGACACCTGCTCCTATATGGCGTGGGGATACAATCCTATGA
>CAJGCM010000038.1 GCA_904501765.1 uncultured Clostridia bacterium
AAGGCGGAGGACCTGAACTCATTAAGATGATCGGGAAGCGTGATTGACGTAAGCTTATGGCAGTTATAGAACGCATAATCCTCAATGTCAACGGTGGTTGCGCCACCGGGCTTGAAATTCACCGCAGAAAGAAGGGCGCAATTTGCAAATGCGTACTCTTCAATAGAAGTAACGGTTGCGGGGAAATTGAAAGCAGTGAGTCTTGCGCAGTTTTCGAAAGCATTTGCGCCAATCTTTCCTATGCGCACACTGTCGCTGACGCCAAAGCTTGTCATTTTACTGTTATCCTTAAAAGCAGCTGTGCCAATAGCGCTGATATTTACGCCATCCTCAATAACAACCGCTTCAAGATTTCTGTATATCTCTGCAGAATTTGCGCAGAACGCAAACTCCCCTATGGTTATTTTACCAATATCAAGAGTGGTAGTTCCGTTGCCAAGGAATGTTACGGTTTCGAGATTTCTGTGGTTTGCAAAAGCCCCATATCCGATTGCAAGAGATGAGGTGCGCGCACCCTCAAAGGTAATCTCGGTTACACCGTAGCATCCGTAGAAGGCATAGTCTCCGACCTCACTCACGCCTGAGGGTATGTAAATTGCTCTGATGCTTGTTCTACCATAAAAGGCTCTCTCTGCAATGGTATCAACGCCCTTGGGAATGGTAAGCAGCTGAGTGTCAAACGCTTTGGGACAGTAAAGAATTTCTGTTTTTGAGCTGTTTGTAAGAATTCCGCCGATTGAAGCGTATGTAGTGCCGCCATCGCCAACGGAAACCGATTTAAGCTTCTCGAAGGAGTCAAGCATCGTGCTTAGATTCACGATGTCAAAGTCAAGATTTGAAGCAAAGCTGACCGAGGTGACCTCAGGACACTGATAGAACGACTCAGCGTTCAGCTCAATGGCGCCTTCCCTCTCGGCGAAGGTTATCGTTTTAAGATTGTTGCAGTAATAAAAAGCGTTTTTGGGAATTGCCGTTACGTTAGCGGAAATTTCTACGGAGGTAAGGCTTGAATAATCAAACGCCTTTGCGAGAATCTTTTCTACGCTGTCGGGAATTGTGTAGCTTCCCGTCTTACCTCTGGGGACTACCTCAAGGTAAGAGGTGCTTGACGCAGTATCGTAACGGATAAGAGTGCCGTCATAGGAAGAATAAACGGTTTCATAGGTTTCGTCCGGATTTACCACGTATACGTTAATCTCTTCAAGCTTACTGCAGCCGCCGAAAGCATTAACACCCACAAGCTCTATCGTGTCGGGAATATCTATGGATACAAGACTGCTGCAATTACGGAATCCGCCCTCAATTATGGTGCTGACGGGCATACTATTGTAATATGCAGGGATTCTGATGCTTTGGAAATTATCAAAAATTTCGCCTTTTTTAACTCCGTACGTTCCGTCGCCAAGCTCTACGAACGCAAAAGCATCGGCAAAGTGAGCGTAAACCTCAATGTTACTTAATTTATCGTAAGGCTTAATTGAATTTCCACCCGAGGTTGCTATTTCATCACCGGTTCCGTCAGGATGCGTAAACCAGCCCATGAACACAAGTCTGTCATCGCCGACGAGAGTTGGAACGGGAAGGGTGAAAAATTCCTTGTAGATTACATCTTCAGTCTGTCCGTTCGTAACGTTCGATGCGGTATATCCCGAAAGGTTAAGGGTGACCTTGTAAGTATTGGGGCGCCAGCTTGCGTATACTACTGTATAGCTACCGACCTCAAGTGCAGAACCATCTGTGTAAGCCTTGCCGTTACCCTTATTTCCTTCAGGTGCGCTGTACCAACCGTCGAAGGTGTAGCCTGCCTGTGTAACGCCGGCTTCGGGAAGGGACATTAAGTCGCCGATTGCGAGATATTCGAATATAGCGCCCGAATCGAAGGAGCGAGTGTCGTACTCAACGGTATACGCCTTTACGGTGATAGACGCCCAATCGGAGGTGTATGAATCGGAAACGAATCTGACCTCGATTACGTTATCTCCTGCCTTGGTGAGGCTAATCTTTGCGGAGGTAACGTCCTCTACGTTTCTGATTCCTACGCCGTTAACTCTTACGTCGTAGGATGCGTCGGGTGAAAGAACAGGTGTCCAATATACTCTGTTTTGATTGTAAGAAAGAGCGGTGTCAAATGCGTGATAGCCAACCTTGAAGCCCTCGGAATAAGCGGAAGTCTCGCCACTGTCACTTATTGCCTTAACCCTAACAGTGTAAATCTGACCCTGGGATAGATTGAACTGCGCAAGATAATTGTCAATGTTAATGGAATTTGCGGAAACCTCAACGGTCGCACCGCCGATATTTACCTCATAAAGCTCTGCTCCGTCAACTGCGCCCCAGCTTATCACGTTGCCGCGCACCTTAAGACCTGAGGGAGATGCGGGAGCGGTTTTTTTAACGTTGACGGTTTTCTTTTCAGCCGAATTGTACCCGTTTGCCTCGGGAATTACGTCAACCGTAAAGCTTCCCGAATAGCCTGCGAGGCTGTAGCTTGTGGAGGTTCCGTTGTTTATTGTATGTACGTTTGTACCTACGGTAACCACTACCTTGTAGTTGGTCGCTCCGGGAACGGCATTCCAGGTAACCTTGTCGTTTTCGCTGTCGTAAACGAATCCTTCCACGGGTGCTAACGTTTTGTCATAAACATAGCTTGCGGTTGAAGCTGCATAGCCGCTGGCTGTTGCTTTGACTGAAATAATTATGCCACCGCTCTGCATACGGCAGTTTCCGAGATAGTAAACGGTAGAAGAACCGTTATCAATATCCGTGTGAACGTGTCCGTCTGTACCGCAGGAGATTGTAATGAGATATCTCTCTGCATTTTCAACGGCGCCGAAGATAAGTATGCCGTTTTCTATGTGGAAGGAGGAAACTCTGTCAAGCGCCTTGTTAGCGAAATATCTGACAGCGGCGGGAGAGTTCTTAGAGGAGTTGCCCGAAACAGCCACTACCTGAATTATGTATTCGCCTTCTGTTTTAGAAGCAAAATCGAATGCCCTTGTGGTAGCGCCAATTGTTTCGTTATCTATAACCTTGGAGCCGTTGGGCGCAATAACCGTAAGCTTATATGCGCTTGCTCCATCAACCGCATTCCATCTTATAGCCTTATCCGTTACGGAAACTGCAGGAGATTTGAGTGTCTGAGCGCTATCGTCGTGCCATACGGCGTAGAGCGTAGTATCTGCTTTAAAGACTGTATCGGCATCGTATGCGTAAGACAGCTTCTCACCGTCCTCGTACATACTGATAAACCATCCGCCGAAGGTGTAGCCTTCACGAACGGGGTCCTCAAGACCGTAGAGCTTACCGGATATGGTAGTTTTCGCAGGAAGCTCAGCGCCATCGTAGCCGAGGTCAAAGCTTACGTTATAATCGGGAACACCCGCAACCTTCACCGCCCACTTTGCATAAATCGTAACGTTCGCCTTAATAACGGTCGTTTCGAAATCAAAGGGAGTAGTAAACGCTTGATCTGCATACCAGCCGAGGAACACCTTATTTTCCTTGATGGGGTCCTCAGGTTTATCAACGGTCTTTCCGTTAACAACGGTTACGGAGGAAACTCCGCTGTCACCGAAGTTTACGGTATAGTTAATCTTCTTGAGGAATGGCAAGGTTCTGCCGTCCAAAACGAGAAGGATTTTATCACCGTCGATAGTTGCGGTAGCGGTACCGTCACCCTCCTTGAAGAAATCAAGTGTTACGACGTTGCCTTCAACGGTATACGTACCTGTTTTGTTCGCATTGGGCCCTGCGAGAGTAAACCTGTTACCTCCGCTGAGGGTCAGCTGCGACTCTCCGTCGGTCGTGTCGTAGTAGTATATTCCGACCTCCTGCCCTTCTGTATATTCGGGCTGAAGTGCGGAGGTTACGCCTATCACCACAGCAACTACGATAGCTACTAACGCCAGCACTGCCGCAATCAGAAAAGCGTAAAACCATTTGTTCTTTGGAAGATTGAATGCCATATTTGCATCCTCCTTAAAAATGTGAGCAATTTTCAAGCCAGGTCCTTTTGTCAAAATGTTTTGCAAAATGAGAGAAATGAATCAGTATCATGCAAAAGCCTCATAGAAGATTTAATATAAAAAAGGATTTTGGCCAAAATAATATATAAATTTTATCACATCAGCACGCGAAAGTCAAGGTAATACAGGAAATTTAAAGAAATAAATAATAATATAACCTAAACATCCGAGAAAATCAGCAATCGATTTGTGCATTCTGCATAAATATTTGAAGTGACCGGCAATGAAACGAAAAATTTAATGACGTACAAATCGGTAAGGGTGCGCAAAATTTGCAAGTTCAGAACGCAAAACAGTCAAAACGCTCTGTAACGCAAATCGGTTATAGCCATAACCAAAAAGCTTTTTTGCTATTGACAAATTCGCTCCGCATTGGTATAATAGTTGCATAAGAAACCGTTGCATATGCAACTATTTATGTGAGGTAAGCTATGCCGAAATTTATGAAGGCTCTGAATAATATCAGCCGCTCCCAAGCTGTATTCAGACGAAAAAGAGTATCCGCCTCCGACCTTTCGAGCGCTCATTACGCCTTTGCTTTGGTTATATGCCGAGAGCCGGGTCGCTCCCAAGAGGAGCTGGCAAGGGAACTTTGTATAAACAAGAGCACCGCCGCAAGGAATCTATCCACTCTTGAAGAGAGAGGATATATAACGAGGCGCACCATTCCGACCGACAAAAGACAGTTTTCGGTTTATCCTACCGAAAAGCTACTCTCGGCTGTACCGGAAATAAGAAAAGCCTCCTTAGAATGGTCGGTGCTTCTCTCCGAGGGAATTTCCGAGGAGGAGCTTGAAATATTCAGCTCCGTGCTTACACGTATGGAGGCTAAAGCGAGAGAGCTTACGGAGGGTGGAGAGTAACTAAAATGAAATGGATTTTTTCCTATTTATCCCCCTTAAAATCAAGGATAACCGTTGGCGTACTGATTAAGGTAATTGGTACCGTGGCAGAGCTTATGATTCCATTTATTCTGTCGCACATCCTTGAGAATGTAATACACGAGGGGCGTATAGAGTATATATTGTTCTACGGAATTCTTATGGCGCTTTGCGCTGCCGTTGCCTGTCTTGGCAACATAATAGCCAATAGAATGGCCGCAAAAACGACTATGATTTTCTCCTCGGAAATGAGACGAGAGCTGTTTTCGAAAACCCTTCACTTATCGGCAAGAAATACGGATAAATTCACGATTCCTTCACTGGAATCAAGAATAACGTCGGATACGTATAACGTTCAGAATTTCATAGGTATGATGCAAAGAATGGGTATTCGCGCCCCTATTCTCCTACTTGGCGGAAGTATTATCACTTTGATAATGGACAGAATGTTAGCTCTGGTTATGATAGCAACGCTTCCCTTGATATTTATCGTGGTTTACAGCATTTCCCGAATGGGCGTCCCCCTTTATTCAAAGGTGCAGGCTTCGGTTGACGGAATGGTGAGGGTCGTCAGAGAGGATGCCCAGGGAATAAGGGTTATCAAAGCGCTCTCAAAGGTTGAATACGAAAACCAAAGATACGACAAAGCAAATGCGGAGCTTAAGAAAAACGAGAGCCTGGCGGGTATCATTATGGGCTCCGTCAACCCGCTTATGAACCTTCTTATGAACGGAGGAATCGTAGCTGTAATCGCCGTCAGTGCATATTTCGTTTCCACGGGTACCTCGTCAGCCACCACCGTAATCGCATTTATGCAGTATTTCACGCTTATTTCAATGGCAATGATGTCACTGTCGAGAATGTTCGTCATGTATACAAAATGCGCCGCCTCGGCTAAGCGCATCTGTGAGGTTATAGAGTGCGAAAACGAGCTTACGCCCTGTGAGGACGACGGCGAGGGAAACCCCGAGCTTCACATATCCTTCGAGAGAGTTTCCTTCTCGTATCTCGGAAAGAAGAATAACCTGAAAGACATATCCTTTTGTCTTAGGAAGGGCGAGCACCTCGGAATTATCGGCGCAACGGGAAGCGGAAAGTCTACTCTTCTGCGTATTCTTATGCGTTTTTACGACACGGATAGCGGGATTGTACGGATAAATGGCAAGGACGTGCGCTCATACGACAGAGAGGAGCTTACCTCTATGTTTGGCGCAGTATTCCAGAATGATTTTATTTATGCCGACTCCATAGAGGAGAATATACGCTTCGGACGTGAGCTTTCAGCAGAGGAAATTACAGAAGCTGCAAAAATTGCCCAAGCTCACGACTTTATAACGGCTTTTTCGGAAGGTTACTCCTACCCCGTGTCAAGTGGAGGTACTAATTTGTCAGGCGGTCAGAAACAAAGGCTGCTCATATCAAGAGCTGTGGCGGGGCGGCCTGAAATCCTCGTTCTTGACGACTCCTCCTCAGCGCTCGACTATAGGACTGACGCAAATCTTCGTGAGGCTCTCGCAAAATCACTCCCCAATTCAACGGTAATAACCGTGGCTCAAAGAGTAAGCTCGGTTAAGGGGTGCGACCTGATTCTCGTCATTGATGACGGTGAAATTATCGGTCACGGAAAGCACGAGGAGCTTCTGCGGGACTGCCCCGAATACAAGGAAATCAGCGACTCACAGATGGGGGGTGCTTTCCTTGAATAACACTACCGAAGTTAAAAGAAACAAAAAAGGCGTTTTCTTGAGGCTGTCAAAATACGTTCTTCAACAGTGGCCGCTTTTTCTGGTGGCTATAGCGCTTACGCTTTTGTCTAACCAATTAGCGCTCCTCGGTCCTCGCTACTCGGGCGCCGCAATAGACGCAATCGTAAAGGAGGGTGGGGTTGATTTCCCCACTGTTTGGGAAAACGTTATTCATATGCTCGCCTGTTACGTAATATCTGCCGCTCTCGCCTACGTTTTATCGGTGGTTATGATAGCTTTGAGCCAAAGAATAACCTACAAAATGCGCACTCAGGTCTTTGAAAAGCTTACTTCTCTTCCCATAAGCTTCTTTGACACACACGCAACAGGTGATATAATCAGCCATCTCTCCTATGATATAGACACCATAAACAGCACTCTGTCCCACGACCTCATACAGGTTATGACAAGTCTTTACACGGTAATCGGCTCTTTAGTGTTCATGTGGCAGATTTCAAAGCCTATGATACTTATTTTCGTACTGACCGTTCCTCTCTCCATATTATTCACACGCTATCGTTCCAAGGTTGTCAGACCTCTGTTCAAGAAGAGGGCTAAAAAGTACGGTGAGCTTAACGGCTTTGCGGAAGAGATGCTCACAGGCTCCCGCACGATTTCCGCCTACGGAAAGGAGGATACTGTATCCTACCGCTTCAATAAAATAAACGACGAAGCTATGAGCGCCTTTTACGGTGCAGAATACCAAAGCGCAATGCTCTTCCCTACCATCAACCTAATTAACAACATATCCTTAACCCTCGTTGCTGTTATGGGAGGCATACTATATATGTACTCGCAAAACGGTACAATTCTTGCAGCCTCTGCGTTTTATATAACCCTTGGGGGCGTCGCCCAGTTTGTTCAGTATTCAAGAAAATTCGCAGGTCCCATCAATGAGTTTTCCAATATACTTCACGAATTTCAGTCCGCATTTTCCGCAGCAGAACGAGTGTTCGCAATACTTGACGAGGAGCCTGAACCGGAGGATGCGCCTGATGCCAAAGCGCTCACCGAGGTTCGGGGTGACGTTGATATCAATGACGTAACCTTCGGCTATACTGAGGAGAAAACCGTTCTGAAAAACGTCACGGTATCCGCAGAACGTGGGCAAATCGTTGCAATAGTCGGCCCTACGGGAGCCGGAAAAACCACCATAATCAACCTGCTCATGCGCTTCTACGACCACAAAAGCGGAAAAATAACAATAGACGGTATTCCCTCGGTAGAAATCAAGCGTGGTGATCTACGTCGGGCATTCACTATGGTTCTTCAGGAAACCTGGCTTTTCCGAGGCACGATATTCGAAAATATAGTCTACGGAAGAGAGGATGCAACCGAGGAGGAGGTAAGGGCGGCAGCGAAGAAGGCTAAAATTGATTCTTACATTGAAAGTCTTCCCGACGGATACGGCACCATTCTCTCTGACGACGGTGTTAACATCTCAAAAGGGCAAAAGCAACTAATAACCATAGCCAGGGCTTTTCTTTCACACGCCCCCATACTTATTCTTGACGAAGCCACATCAAACGTTGACTCCAGGACAGAGATACAAATACAAAACGCCATGACGGAGCTTATGAAAAACAAGACCTGCTTTATAATTGCTCACAGACTATCCACGATACAAAACGCAGACACCATTCTCGTTGTGAAGGACGGTGCTATAATAGAGCAAGGCAAGCACGGGGAGCTTATAGCTAAAGAAGGCTTCTATCACTCACTGTATCACTCACAGTTTAAATAAAAAATGCGCCGTGAGGCGCAACTGATAAAAAGCAGGTTTTATATAAAAACCAATACACGCCCGGGGGCTTAATCTAAAAAATGCCCTCGAGCGTGTATATTTTATTTATCGGGGTGCTTTTGCTTTTTTTCTTTAAGCACCTGCCTTATTATGAAGAACTGAAGCCTTTTCGGCATCGCATTCAACATAAGAAGCAATGGATTACGGTTAATGCTGTAAGCAAAGTGCGCACGCTTCTTTGAGAGTATTCCCATCACCTTCTTGGCTATCGCCTCAGGCGCGATGCTCCTCGCCTCGACGCTGTCTACAATTTTCTTGAATCTATCAGCGTTACAGGTGTAAAGCTCGGTTTTTTCACAAAATCTGTCAAGAGCGGCCGTTGAAACGCCGAGCATCCCCGTAGAAACCGCTCCTGCGCGGAGAACGCTGACCTGGATGTTTTTAAGCTGAAGCTCCATACGAAGAGAATAGGCGTACTTGTCAAGAGCGCCCTTTGTCACAGCGTATATCCCCGTGAAAGGCAGAGGGTCAAGAGGCGCAAGCTCACTTGTTGTTATGAGAATCCTCGACCCCTCGCCAAGCATTTGCATAAAGGTCTTGTTGATGAGAAATACACCGCCAAGATTTATTTTAAATATTTTTTCGAAATCCTCGCACTCCATCTCTATCAAGGAATCAAGCATGTAAATCCCCGCAAAGTGTACGATGGCAAAAAGGGTGTCAGTCTTTTCCTTGACTATATCAAAGGCCGCCTTTACGCTATCCTCATTCGTAACGTCCGCTTCTATAAAAATAATATTATCGTTCCGGATTTCTTCACCTGCATCTCTATCAAGAGCGAAAACACGAAATCCGCACTCTGCTGCGGCAAGAGCTGTCGCCCTCCCCATGCCTCCTCGGGCTCCTGTTATAAGAATCGACTTTTGCATTGTTCCGTCCTCTGTTTCATATCTGTTATCAAAAGTTGTTTATACCCCTTGCTTTGCAACAAAATTTAACACGCATATAGGGGTCTTTGCCCAAAAAGCTCCTTTTCATTCTCCTATAAAGCTTACAAGCTCAGCAAGGCTCTTACGCTTCTTTGCACGTAGTGCATCGCCCTCTTTTGCATACCCGAGAGTTATCACTAAGCGCACGTCTGCGTTAAGGCTACATATTTTTCGAATTTTATCATTGTCAAACCAGCCGATAATACAGGTGCTCAGCCCCTGTGACGCCGCCTCCGCAGTGATATATGAAGCAAGAATGCCTATATCAATAGAGCGGTAGTCGTTCTTTTTCACCTTTGCTCCAAGCGCTGCCGAGGGAACGTAAGGCTCCTCGGATATAACTATTATCACGGGGGCGTCTGTGGCAAATCTGTTCATACCCATGCCTTGAGTTGCCCTTGCAGCCTCCTTCGCCTTATCTCCGAGGCACACACTGATATGGTAGGGCTGACCGTTGCAGGCAGACGGGGCAAGACGCGCTGACTCAATCACCGCATCAAGCTTTTCTCCCTCAACGGCTCTGCCTGCATCATAGCTTCTGCAGGACTGCCGATTTTCAGCTATTTCATAAAAATTCATAATCAAATCCTTCTCTTGGCTTTTAAATTTTTCTGATGTATAATTTATACAGCACATTCTCTTCCCACGCGTCAAAGCAGCTTGAAATACCTTTTGTTGCTCTCTATTATTCCCTCCGCTCTCAGCTTACTTATCTCTGCCGAAAGACCGCTTCGGTCAACGTCAAGATAATCAGCAAGCTCCTGCCTGTCATATGGGATATAAAACTCTGAGCTACCCGTAAGCTTTGCTTGAAGCATAAGATACGCCATAAGCTTTTCCCTGGTTGTGCGTTTGGAAACAACGTCTATTTTCTCGTGGAATTTCAAGGATTTCTCCGCTAAACTCTTCATTAAATTAAATATAAGCTGCTGGTGAAATCCGCAGTTGTTATGACAGGTATGAAGAATGTGAGAGCAATCGATAAACATAACCTCGGATGGCTCGTTAGCCTCCACAGATACGGGAATCGCCGATATCTCGGCGCAGGCGAATGCCTCCGCAAAAATTTCCGAAGCCTCTATTCGACTTATAATACTCCTATTTCCGTAATAATCCGTGCTTATGAGCTGAGCGGAGCCGGAAAGAACTATTCCTATATATTTTGCGGCATTACCTTCCGCCATAATCGTATATTTTTTATCAAAAGATTCTATTCTTGCCCCGAGGCACCCCAGCATTCTTATGAGGCTCTCGTCATCAACCGAGAAAAAGAGAGGGCATTTTTTTAAAATTGGCAAATATTTTTTCAAAAAATTCTCCTTTTGTTGAAAATTCAACATACTTTCTGTATGAATTATACTATAATAGTGCCAGAAAGTCAAGGAGGCTTTTAGATGAAAAGAAAAATTATAAAAATAGATGAGGAAAAATGCAACGGATGCGGAGCCTGCGCTACCGCCTGTCACGAGGACGCCATTGAAATGATAAACGGGAAAGCAAGACTTATACGAGAAGACTTCTGCGACGGTCTTGGTGATTGTCTTCCCGCCTGTCCCGCCGATGCTATAAATTTCGAGGAAAGAGAAGCGCCTGCCTATAATGAGGCGGCAGTAACGGAAGCAAAAGCAAAAAAGCAGAAAACGAAGCTTCCTTGCGGTTGTGCCGGCACACAGTCAAGAGCCATAACGCGTGAGCACGACACAGAGCAAAGCAGAAAGAACGCAGCTCCCAGCAGACTTTCTCAGTGGCCCTGCCAGATAAAGCTGGCGCCAACAAACGCCCCCTACTTCGACGGAGCTAACCTGCTTATAGCCGCTGACTGTACGGCATTCGCCTATGGAAATTTCCACAATGATTTTATAAGAAATCATATAACCCTAATAGGCTGTCCCAAGCTTGACGAAGGGGACTACACCGAGAAGCTTACGGAAATTATCCGCAGAAACGATATAAGGAGCGTTAAGGTAGTCCGAATGGAGGTTCCCTGCTGCGGCGGCATAGAGAATTCTGTAAAAAGAGCACTTTTAGCAAGTGGAAAATTTATTCCCTGGCAGGTAGTTACACTATCTACCGACGGAAAGATATTAGATTAAAAAGCAAAAATAAAGCAACATTAAAAATATAAATATTTAATTCTTGGAGGAACAAAAATGAAAGATCACAAGTTTTATATCTGCGAGCACTGCGGCAATATCATAGGAAAGATTAACGATTCGGGAGTACCTGTTGTTTGCTGCGGTCAGAAAATGACCGAAATCGTCCCCGGAACTGTTGATGCAAGTCTTGAAAAGCACGTACCCGTGGTGACCTATGAAGATGGCGTTGTTACCGTGAATGTAGGTTCGGTTGCGCATCCTATGACAGAAGAGCATAGCATTACATGGGTTTACCTGCAGACAAATCGCGGAGGACAGAGGAAGAATCTCACTCCCGGAGATGCGCCTACAGTAAGCTTCGCCCTTAAGGATGAGAAGCCCGTGGCAGTATTTGCTTACTGCAACCTTCACGGCCTTTGGAAAACAGAAATCTGATTTTCAAAAAATAAAGGCAAATCTTTATATCAATACCGAATAATTTGATTTGTATTCAATAAATATAAACGAAAGGAATTAAAAACAGCATGAACGGAAAGGTACACGAGCTTTTAAATCAGCAAATAAATAAAGAATTTTATTCAGCATATCTCTATCTCGATTTTTCAAACTATTTTAAGGCAAAAGGGCTTGACGGCTTTGCAAACTGGTATATGATTCAGGCGCAGGAGGAGCGTGACCACGCAATGCTCTTCTACACCTATCTGCAGAATGAAAATATGCCCGTAACCCTTGATGCTATCGCAAAGCCTGATAAGGTATTTGACAGCCATATGGCAGTCCTTGAAGCAGGGCTTGAGCATGAGAAATACGTTACATCTCTTATCAACGATATATATAGCGCCGCATACGACGTTAAGGATTTCAGAACGATGCAATTCCTTGATTGGTTCGTAAAGGAGCAGGGCGAGGAGGAAACCAACGCAAACGACCTTATCTCAAAAATGGAGCTTTTTGGCTCCGATCCAAAGAGCCTTTATATGCTCAATCAGGAGCTCGCCGGAAGAATTTACTCTGCGCCATCCCTTGTTCTTTGACAGACTTGATAGGTGCTTGAAATTTCGAAATATCCAAAAATTCGATAGATATAAAAACAAACACAAAAAATAATAACTAAAACAAGCTAATAAAGCAATAGAATATCGATCATAACTAATAGTAAAATAGCGTTTTTGCTCAATATAACCAACAATCAAACTCAAAACAAAAAGTCCTCGGCAACAACGCCGAGCGGCTTTCACACAGAACGAAAGGAAACAGATATGAAAAAATACGTATGCGACGTTTGCGGCTGGGAATATGACGAGGCTATCGGCGACCCCGAGAACGGAATTGCCCCCGGCACGAAATTTGAGGACCTTCCTGAGGATTTCCTCTGCCCCCTTTGCGGCGTAGGCAAGGATAACTTCAGCGAAGCATAAGATAGAAAAGAAAAAAACAGAGCCTGAATGGGCTCTGTTTTTTTATGTAAAGCATTCGTTATTCGACGTTTACCCAGCCGAGAACCTTGTTTCCAAGAGCCTCAATGCTTGCGCAAGCCTTAACAACAAGGAGCGGAGGAATGATGAAGGCATATACCATAAGTATAAGTCTCCAAAGTCCGTTTCCTGTAGATCTTCCGCGAGATTTGATGTAGCACTTGTTGTTGTAAGCGAAGATAGCGCAACCCATTGTAATCCAGTTAACGATGGGAATAAGGCTAATCAGAAGAAACATCTTATACTTTCTGTTAGCTGCATCATAGAGCTCGTATAGAGTTTCGTCGTCTGCTCCGCCAGACCATTCTTCGAATGTCATAGTGAATCCTCCCAAAAATAATATTAAAATCCCAAATAATATGGAACTTATGCTACTATTATATAAGTAAAGAATCGTTTTGTCAAGGATTTTAATACATTTTGTTAATAATTTTGTAAAATTATTAAAATAATTTTCTTTTTATCTCTCATATCCAATTTACAACTCTATACTGTTAACCAATCTTTTTATAAGTTCAATTTCCTCTGCATCAATAACCTCATCAAAATCACAAAAGCTGTTTTTCATAACATCTGCGCCACACAAAGCTTTATACCATATAAGCCCTGCAGCGTAGCGCCCTTTTCCATAAGCCAAATGAAATGTATCACGGTGAACATTGCGCAAGCCGGCAGCTAAAAGCCTTGATACAATATCACCCGCAGGAATCACCCCGTCTGCGTGTATAGATTTCGCTGCATCTTCATAAGATTCCTTGATACGAGAAAACATTTCTTCATAGGAAGCAAAATTTAAATTGGCTAACCTTTCGGAATCATCTTCATAACCCCATATTCTATGGACATAGATTTTAGCTCTCTTTGAATAACAGTGCACATAATCCGCCAATAGGTTTATATAAGGGTAAAAACTTTCTATAAATGGAGACAAGCTACTTACCTGTTGCAGAGTTACAACATCCCACTCTTCCATAAGAAGTGCATCTTTTATTGAAATCATCCGACCTGTTTTCTCTCCGTTTAACTCAAGAGAATAAGCAGATAAATCATCCGATAAATTCTTATAGTGAGTTTCCAACGAGCACCCACCTATATAAAGATTGACAACCTTTATATCTACGCCATCTGCTTTTGCGATAGAATGTAAATATCTTGTTGCATCTTGAGAAAAACTGTTTCCAATAGCTAATACCTTCATTTTACGCTCCAAAGAAGCCTTAGTCTGCAACCAATGCTCAAACTCTTTCCTTTTTAGTTATTTTCGACACAAGACTATCCTTCAACTCACTCAATACCTTGTGCGCCTTCATATCCAATTACAATTATATACTATATAAAGCTGTTTGTAAAGGATTTATTTTTCCTTAGTTTTCTCTTTACGCTCAAATCCCTCCAGCGTTTATTACATCCGTATGCGGCTACCAGGCTATGCCCTTGGCAGAACAACCGATGCACCACAGGTACGTCTACCCCGCCACTCTCGTACTAAGGTTAGCTGCTCTGCCAAAATCGGCACTTTAAGTGGCGTATTTTGTTGCCCACACCGTGGGCGTGTATGCTTTAGCAGACACGGCAGAGCAAAAAAGCCTACCTTTAGGGGGAATGCTTGCATTCACATCTAAAGGCGGCGTTAGCTATTAATACTCAATTTTCTATTACCTATATTATTCTTTTACTCTCTTCTTTTTGCTCTTAATATTTTTTACTTATAAAAACAAAAAAGCTCCGCTGTTGCGGAACTCCATATATAAAGAAATGAAGTTAATCATTTCGTTTGCTCTTCTTAATGTATCCACCCGAAACCGAAAAAAGGCAGGAAACGAAGCGGGGGATTTTTGCTGAACTGCATTTCACAAAATAGCTGTGAGGGCCCTCGGTGAATGGTGCGGCGAGGCGGATTTCGAGCAGATTTCCAATATTGCGCCCCGAAGGCGTACAAAAGTACGGCGAAGGGGACGTAATAGGGGAAAGATGCCGAAAGGCGACCGCCGCAAGTATCGGTCGGCTGAATACATTACGTCTTACTCTCCGACCTATAATGCTCGTAG
>CAJGCM010000039.1 GCA_904501765.1 uncultured Clostridia bacterium
ACAGCCTTTATGGAAAACGAGCTTGACTCAATAGAACAGAGCAAGAACACTATAGAAGGTGTTATCGGTGATTTTTACAAAAAGTTTGCCGAGGAGCTTGAAAAAGCGGAGGCATCTGATAAAAAGGAAGTAAAAATCCCTGCAGAGGAGAGCGAATACGAATGCCCTAAATGCGGAAAGCATATGGTCTATAAAAACGGCAGATTTGGCAGATTCCTCGCCTGTCCCGATTATCCAACCTGTAAAAGCACGGTTGCAGTGGATAAAGAAGGAAAACCGCAGAAGCCAAGAGAGCCGAAGGCAGTGGAGCTTGCAGGCTTCAAGTGCGAAAGATGCGGCTCAGAGGTAGTTATAAGAAACGGAAAATACGGTGAATTTTACGCTTGCCAGAATTACCCAAAATGCAAATACACCAAGCAAAAAACTATAGATATTGGCGTCGATTGTCCTCGGTGTGGCAGTAAGGTTATAGGTAAGCACGCAAAGGAAAACGTACTGTTTTACAGTTGTTCTGACTATCCAAAGTGCGATTTTTCCTCCTGGGATATGCCTCTTGAGAGAAAATGCCCTGATTGCTCCGACACTCTTTATTACAAAAAGGCGAAAAAGCTTGTTTTGTGTAAAAGACGTGGATGCGGCTATCAGTCCGAGGAAGAAATCAAGACCGAGGAATAATTATGAAAAACGAAGGAATTGTTGTTATTGGCGCAGGTCTTGCAGGAGCGGAGGCGGCTTATCAAGCGGCGAGGCTTGGTGTTCCTGTAACTCTTTATGAGATGAAGCCGAATAAGAAAACCCCTGCCCACCATGCCGACGGTTTTGCAGAGCTTGTATGCTCTAATTCTTTAAGGTCAAATCAGTTAAGCAATGCCGTCGGGCTCCTCAAGGAAGAGCTGAAAGTTATGGGTTCTCTTATAATGGAGGCAGCTTATGCCACCGAGGTGCCGGCAGGAAGCGCTCTTGCGGTAAACAGAGAACTCTTCAGCGAATACGTTACAAAAAAAATTAAAGAAAATCCTCTTATCACCGTGGTGGAAGAGGAAATTGATAAAATTGATTTTGAAAAAATCACGGTGGTTGCCACAGGACCTCTTACCTCAGATTCTATGGCAGAAACAATAAGCGAGATAATGGGAGGAGACGAGCTTCATTTCTTCGATGCAGCAGCTCCTATCGTGGATTTTTCCACTATCAATTTAGAAAAAGCATTTTTCGCTTCAAGATACGGTAAGGGCGACCCCGAGGATTATCTTAACTGCCCTATGACTAAAGAAGAATATGATGCATTTTATCATGCTCTTATCACCGCAGAGGTTGCCGCTCTCAAGGAGTTTGATAGGGAAGAGCAGGGGGAGCTTCAGGTGTTTGAGGGATGTATGCCTGTTGAGGTCATGGCTTCAAGAGGGTATGATACCCTTCGCTACGGGCCTATGAAGCCCGTGGGGCTTCCCACCCCTAAAACCGGCGAGGATGCGTTTGCTACGGTTCAGTTAAGGCGAGAGAACAGGGAAGGGACTATGTATAATTTAGTCGGCTTTCAGACTCACCTCACCTTTGGTGAGCAGAAGAGGGTATTCAGGATGATACCCGGGCTTGAAAACGCAGAGTTTTTCAGATATGGGGTAATGCATCGCAATACTTATATTAATTCGCCCGGTAAGCTTGATTCAACCTACGCTACTCTGAAATATCCCAAGCTGTTCTTCGCAGGACAGATGACAGGCGTCGAGGGATACGTTGAATCTGCTTCCTCCGGATTTGTGGCAGGTATAAACGCAGCAAAACTTTATCTCGGTATGGAAAAGACGGTTTTCCCCAAGGAAACTCAAATAGGCGCTTTGGCTGATTACGTAAGCCATGGTGGAATTTCTTCGGTTTTTCAGCCTATGAATGCTAATTTTGGAATAATAGCTCCACTTAACAAAAAAGTAAAAGGAGGCAAGAAATTCAGGAATGAGGCTTATGCTGAGCGCTCCCTTGAAATAATCAAGGAAGGCTTCTTGGATTTTGTGTAAAATGAAAATACTTATTGACGTAATGAGCGGAGATAACGCTCCTCTCGAGCTTATTAAGGGTGCAATACTTGCAGAAAAGGAATACAAAGGCCACGAGTTTGTGATTGTTGGCGATGAAAATATAATTTCTGATGTTGTTGTTAAAAATGAATTCGACCTTGGAAACATTAAAATTCACCATGCACCTAACGTAATAAATATGGAGGACAGGCCTTTAGCTGTCGTGAGAGAAAAAAAGGACTCATCTATGGGTGTTGGTCTTAAGCTTCTTGCTGACGGCGAGGGCGATGCCTTTGTAAGTGCGGGTAATACAGGCGCTCTTATAACAGGCGCAACCCTTATCGTAAAACGTATTCCCGGAATTAACAGAGCGGCAATAGCTTCGATACTTCCGCTTACATGTCCCGTTATGCTTATGGACTCCGGCGCAAACCTTAACGTAAGCTCGGATAATATATGCCAGTTTGCCTTTATGGGCGCAAAGTATATGGAGAAAATTTACAATATTGACCGCCCGAGAATAGGTCAGCTTAACAACGGTACTGAATATAACAAGGGTAACGCCCTTCAGGTTGAGTCCTATCAGCTGCTTACGGAGAGCGGACTCAACTTTGTCGGAAACGTTGAGTCGAAGGAGGTTCCCTTCGGAGTTTGCGACGTACTTGTAACAGATGGCTATACAGGAAATATATTGCTTAAATCTATTGAGGGTATGGGCAAATTCCTGCTTAAAATGCTTAAAGAGGTGCTCACCACTAACTTTGTGACAAAGGCTTCAACCCTTACAATGAAAGCGAAGATAAAGGAAATCAAGCATAGATTCGATGCATCGGAGCACGGTGGCGCACCGTTGCTCGGTATAACGAAGCCTGTTATTAAGGCTCATGGCTCATCTGATGCAAATGCTATTAAGAATGCTGTAAGACAGGCTATATTCTTCGTTGAATCTGAAATTAACAAGGATATATTCAGCTTTGCGCAAGACTATGATGAGAAAAAGCTTATCGCAGATGCTGATAAGGCTTACGGGGTCTGATTTTTAAGACTATTTACTGAAATACGGAGGTGCTTATGGCGATAGGAAAGGATTTTTCCGAATTGCTATTTAAAATAGGATATAGCTTTTCAGATCAATCGTATCTTGAAAATGCGCTTACACACGCTTCGTATTCCAATGAGTATAGGAGCAAGGGTTTAAATCTGCCATCTAACGAAAGACTGGAGTTTTTGGGTGATGCTGTTCTCCAGATAGTTATATCGGAATACCTTTACGACAATTTCAAGGAATTTAACGAAGGCAATCTTACGGTTATGCGTCAGAAGCTTGTTTGCGAGAGAACTCTGGCAAAGGTTGCCGAATCCATCTCACTTGGTGATTATATACACCTGGGACGAGGAGAGGAAGGCGATTGCCGTAAGCGCCCAAAGATACTTGCAAACACGCTTGAAGCCCTTATAGGAGCTATATTCCTTGATTGCAGAGAGAGAAATTCAGAGGAATATAAAGAGGTTATATCGAGCCTTATGAAGTATGAATTTTCCTCGGCTGTGTGCTTTACAAAGCACGACTACAAGACGCTTTTGCAGAAGCTCGTTGAAAAGGACGGCTCTGCCGTACTTGAATATCGTGTTATTGACGAGAGCGGTCCCGACCATAAAAAAAGCTATACGGTTGTGGCGATGGTGAATAATAACGAGGTGGGAAAGGGCGTTGCGGCAAAGAAGCGTGATGCTGAAATGGCTGCGGCAAAAATGGCGCTTGAGCTTTTTGGATATAAGGACGTCTAAGTTATGGGAAGACATATAAATATTCCGATTTTTATACCTCATCTCGGGTGTCCCAACCAGTGTGTATTCTGTAATCAAAGAACTATATCCGGAACGAAGGAGTTTGATTTTAGAGAGGTTGTGGGGATTATTGAAAAATCCCTTGTCACAACTGCGCCTGATGACGAATGCGAGATTGCATTTTTCGGAGGATCCTTTACGGGGATTGAACGAAATTTAATGATTTCGCTTCTAAATGAGGCAAATAAATACATAAAATCAGGCAGAATTAAATCTATAAGATGTTCTACCCGTCCTGATTACATTGACGACGATATACTTGATTTGCTTTGGGATATGGGTGTCAGAAATATAGAGCTTGGACTTCAGAGTGTGTCAGATTCGGTGCTCATGTGTTGCAAACGCGGTCATGGATTTACAGCAGAGGCGGATGCCTGTCGCAAAGTTGTTCAAAAAGGCTTTACTTTGGGCGGTCAGATGATGATTGGTTTGCCAGGAGCGACAGAAGAAGACGAACTCACGACTGCCGAATTTATAGTTAACAGTGGGGCGAAGGAAGCGAGGATTTATCCTACGGTGGTCTTTCGTGATACAGAACTGTATGATATGACGCTGAATGGCGTATATGAGCCGCTTACTACGGAAGCGGCTGTGGTGCGTACGGCGAAAGTATTCAAAATACTCTCGGCCGGGGGCGTTAAGATTCTCAGGGTTGGACTTTGTGACTCCGAAAATTTACATAACGACAGCACTTATTACGCAGGTCCCAATCATCCTGCGATAGGTGAGCTTGTTGTCGGTGAGGTTTATTATAATATCGCTGCTGATAAAATCAGCAGGCTTAATTTAGAAAAAAATGCTTCGGTGACTTTAGAGGCTCCCTTAGGGCAAACTTCGAAGGTTGCCGGACATAAAAGGCGCAACAAAGATAGACTGAAAAAAGAATTCGGTTTATCAGCAATTAAGGTAATAGAAAATTCAGCGCTTTGCGGTTACGAATTGACCGTATATGCGGATGAGAGGAAATAAAATGTATTTAAAATCACTTGAGCTGCACGGCTTCAAATCCTTCCCGAATAGAACCACCCTCACCTTTGAGCGAGGGGCTACGGTTATTGTCGGTCCTAACGGAAGCGGAAAATCAAACATATCCGACGCTATGCGATGGGTACTTGGTGAGCTTTCAAGCCGAAATATCCGAGGAACGAAGATGGAGGACGTTATATTCGGTGGAACCGATTCACGTCGCCCTATGGGATTCGCAGAGGTTTCGGTAGTTTTTGACAACTCAGATTCTGATAATCGCCTTGATTCTCCCTTTGATGAGGTTGTTGTTACCCGTAGATATTATCGCACGGGTGAAAGCGAGTATCTTATCAACCGCGAGCCAAAGCGTTTACGTGATATTTACGAGTTGTTTATGAATACGGGAGTTGGCCGTGAAGGTTATTCTATAATAGGTCAGGGTAAAATTGCGGAAATTATCTCCAAAAAGAGCGACGAGCGAAGAAATATATTTGAAGAAGCTGCCGGAATTTCCAAGTACAGACACAGAAAAGAGGAATCCGAAAGAAAGCTTAAAAATACGCAGGATAACCTTGACAGGGTTAAGGATATACTCCTTGAGCTTGAGAGCCAGGTTGGTCCTCTTGAAAAAGAGGCTGAGAAGGCAAGGCGAGGTCTTGCTATATACGAAGAAAAGAAAAGGGCAGACGTATCGCTTTGGCTTTATGACACCAAGCAAATAAGAGAGGATATTCAGAATGCCTCTGATGCTTTGAAGCTTTCTCGCCATCAGCTTGAAATAGTTGACGGCATAATTGAAGAGCTGAATGCGCAGCAGGACGAAACCTATAATAAAGCCCAGGAAAACAAGCTTCTTTCTTCAAGAATTTACGAGGAAATAAGAGAAACCACGGAAAATCTTCACAGACTTGATAATGCGCTTCGTGTCGCTGAATCGGAATTCGCTCATTCCGCCGAAATGATTGAGCAGTGCAATGAGAGAATTGCCGAGATTAACCGCAGCGAAGAAAACGTACGCAAAAACAGAGAAGAGCTTGAAGCAAGAAGAACGGAACTATCCGCAAGATACAAGGAATTTTGTGATATTAGGCTTGAATATCTCGCAGAGCAACAGAAGCTGATTGGCGAAGTGAATGAAGCTAAAAGAAAGCTCGAAGAGGCTCTCGATGAGCTTACCGTCGAGGAAAATCTCGCAACCGACTTAAAGGTGAGAATAGACGTTCTTAAAAATTCCAAGGTGGCTGACGGTACCAAATCCCAGGACCTCGAAGAGGAAATTGCGAAGTATGAAGAGGCAGGAGTATCTCTTAAGGAAGAGGCTGACAAATGCGAGGAGAATGCCGCAGGATTTAAGTCACAGATTGCTGAAAAAGAGGCGATAATTCACGAAAATGAGGAGCTTTGTCGTGAGCTATCCGAAGAAAAGCAAACTCTTTCGGAAACTTTAAACGGAGCAAAGCTTCGCCGTGATGAATTTTTACAGAGAGCTGATGTTCTTCAGCGAATGAATGACCATTTTGAAGGCTATGGCGAGAGCGTAAAGTTCGTTATGCGTGAATATGGCGCCGGAAGACTTGATGCATCTGGGAAAATACACGGTCCTCTTTCGTCGCTGATAAACGTTGATAAGACTTACATTACTGCCATTGAAACCGCACTTGGCGGAAGCCTTCAGAATATTGTAGTTGATGATGAAGAAACTGCAAAGGCAGCAATTTATGCTCTTAAGAGGGCTTCTGCCGGCAGAGCAACGTTTTATCCTATAACGGCTATTCGTCCCGCTACGGAAACCGATGAAATCAGACGTGCAAAAAATTTTGAAGGCTATGTCGGACGGGCTGATACCCTTGTACATACCGATGCAAAATATCGGTCTATAGTTGAATTTTTGCTTCTCCGAACTGTTGTCTTTGACAACATCGACAATGCATCATTTGCCGCAAAGCAGCTCGGCTATCGTGTAAAGCTTGTAACCCTTGACGGTCAGGTCATAAATGCGGGTGGCGCATTCACAGGAGGTGCTGCAAAGCGGGACAGCGGAATTCTTTCACGAGGCTCTGAAATCGCTGCTCTTAAGGATAAGGCGGATAAGCTTTCCTCCGAAATTGAAAAATACGAAATCGAAATTTCCGAGCTTTCTCTGAAGTTGAGTGAAGCAAAGGAAAAAATTAGTATTGCCGAGGAAGAAAAGGAAATTCTTCTCACTCTATCGAGAGGGCAGTTTGCCGCTCTTGACAGAGCCAATGCTGAATATTCTGCTAACAGCAATATTATTGAAAAGCTAAAATTTGACTATAATAATCTTATTGGTCAGCAATCGAAGGCCGAAGAGGAAATTAACAAACTTACAGCTCAATACGATGCGGCATGCGAGAGAATAGCTGCTTTGAAATCCTACCGCTCGGGTCTTTCTACCGAAACAGGTATAAAAGACGAGAAATGCGACGAGCTTGCGGACCGCGCCAATGAGATATTCATTCAGGCGACCGAAGCACGTAAGGACGTGGAAAGCGTTGAGCAGTCTATTGCCGTTATTGACGCACGTATTTCAGAACTTTCCTCGGAGCGTGACGGTCAGAATGTCAGAATTGCTGATATACGTGGAAAGCGCGATAATATTGACGAAACTAAGGAAAACAACAGACGCGAGTATGAAGAGCTTGAAGCTAAGCTTGCAAAGCTGAACGACGAGCGTCGTGCAGCAGACAGCGGAGCTGACGATTTTGACAGAATACTTAATGATATAAGAAATAAACTCAAAGAAAAGAGCGCTTCAAGAGATGTTTGCTACGAAGCGACAATTAGGGATGAGAACAGGCTAAATCAGCTGGTTGAAAGACAGGAAAAGCTTGGCGCCCAGCTTTGGGACGATTACGAGATTTCTTATGAGGAAGCCGTAGCTCTTGATTATCCTGCGGTTACTGCCGAAAACAGAGAAGAGGTTGCGGCAGTACAGTCTTCAAGTAAAGCAAGGCTCAGAGCACTCGGTAATTACAACCCGGGGGCTATTGAGCAGTATGCCGAGGTTAAAATGCGCTATGATTCTCTTAATACGCAATACGTTGACCTTACAAACTCCTATGACGAGCTGACGGGCATCATATCCCGGCTTGAAGAGGAAATGAAGACCAGCTTCGTTTCCGCCTTTGAAGCTATAAACAAAAACTTTGGCATCACCTTCAAGGAGCTGTTCGGCGGAGGTAGTGCAGAGCTAAACCTCACAGAGCCGGAGGACGTTCTTAATTCCGGAATTGAAATCAAAGCGGCTCCTCCCGGTAAAATTATCAAGAGCCTTTCACTTCTTTCGGGTGGAGAACAGTCGTTCGTTGCCATAGCGCTCCTGTTTGCGATACTTAAGGTTAACCCGACTCCCTTCTGTATCCTTGACGAGATTGAGGCGGCTCTTGACGAAGTTAACGTATTCAGATTTGGCGAATACATTAAAAAGCTGGCGGAGGGCACACAGTTTATTCTTATCACGCACAGAAGAGGTACTATGGAGGTTGGTGACAGACTTTACGGCGTCACTATGCCGCAAAGGGGTATTTCTCAGGCAATAGAGCTTAACGTAAGCGAAATAGAAGGAAAACAGAAGGAGTTACTCGATGGGGTTCTTTGACAAACTTAAGCTTGGACTGAAAAAAACCAAGGATGCGATTGTCGGCAAAATAGACAGTCTTTTCAAAATGTTCAGAAAGGTAGACGAGGACCTTTTTGAGGAATTAGAAGAGCTTCTCGTGTCAGCAGACGTGGGATTTACCACTACCGAGGAAATTCTTGAGGAGCTTCGCACTACTGTTATTGACAATAAAATTAAAGACCCCGAGGATGTAAAGAGTATTCTTTTTGGCATTCTTAAGAGAATGATAGGGGAGCATGAGCCACTTAATCTTACTACCAAGCCCTCAGTAATTCTTGTGGTTGGAGTAAACGGCGTTGGAAAAACGACATCTATCGGTAAGATTTCCAAGGAGCTTAAAAACCAAGGGAAAAAGGTTGTGGTTGCGGCAGCGGACACCTTCAGAGCGGCTGCGGCAGAACAGCTTACTGTGTGGTGCGAGAGAGCGGGTGTTGATATAGTCAAACAGAATGCGGGTGCAGACCCTGCGGCTGTTGTGTTCGACGCTATCAGTGCTGTTAAGAGCCGTAAAGCAGACGTTCTTATTATAGACACCGCAGGAAGGCTTCACAATAAAAAGAATCTTATGGATGAGCTTGCCAAGATTGACAGAGTCATCACAAGAGAGCTTCCCGATTCTGCAAGAGAAACCCTTCTTGTTCTTGACGCTACAACAGGTCAGAATGCGGTAATGCAGGCGAAGGAATTCAAAACGGCAGCGCACCTTACGGGGCTTGTGCTTACAAAGCTTGACGGAACTGCAAAGGGCGGTATTATACTTTCAATCAAGAAAGAGCTTGGAATACCCGTTAAATTCATAGGTGTTGGCGAGCAGATTGACGATATGAAGCCATTTGATTCCGAGGATTTTGCATCTGCGCTTTTTGAAAGCCATAATAAATAAGAAACAGGGAGCGATTTATGTTAACAAGTAAGCAAAGAGCTTATCTTCGTTCTTTGGCAACAGACCTTGATACCATTTTTCAGATAGGAAAAGGCGGTATATCCGAAGAAACCTGTACTCAAATCAGCAATGCCCTTGAAGCGAGAGAGCTTATAAAGGCGCGAGTTCTTGATAATAGCGGATATACGGCGAAGGAGGCTGCTGCAGAAATAGCTGAGGCTATCGGTTGTGAGGTCGTTGCCTGCGTCGGGACAAAATTCGTTCTTTACAGAGCATCGACCAAAAAGAAAAAGATAGAGCTTTGATATGAATAAAAAGAAAATCGGAATATTCGGAGGGACCTTCAACCCTCCTCACATCGGCCATATAGACGCCGCAAAGGCGTTTGTTAAAGCTATCAATCCGGATAAGCTTTTGATTGTTCCGTCCTATCTGCCGCCTCATAAAGCGGTAAACGAGGTGATAAGTCCTGAACAAAGACTTGCAATGTGCAGAATAGCTTTTCGAGGAATAGATGGGACGGAAATTTCCGATATTGAAATTTCAAGAGGAGGAAAAAGCTACACCTACATTACGCTAGAGGAGCTTTCCGACGGGAATACCGA
Source organism: uncultured Clostridia bacterium (assembly GCA_904501765.1). Classification (GTDB taxonomy): domain Bacteria; phylum Bacillota; class Clostridia; order Oscillospirales; family CAG-272; genus UBA1740. The sequence goes on from CAJGCM010000039.1 coordinate 9,958, forward strand.
GCTTTATTTTCTTGTGGGCACGGATATGTTTCTAACTCTTGATGAGTGGCGTTTTCCCGAGAAGATTTTCTCCCTTGCCAAGATATATTTTGTAAGGCGGGAAAGCGACTGCGGGTTAGATGGTAAAATAGAAGAAAAGAAGCTTTTATACCGAGAAAAATTCGGTGCAGAGATAACCGAAATCAGAAAAAACGTTCTTCAGATGTCCTCATCTGATGTAAGAATCCTTATCAGCGAAGGGAAAGATGCAACAGAGCTTGTTACTTCTGAGGTTATGGAGTATATAGAAGGTCATAATCTTTATGGCGCATCTGACGAAAAAAAGCTGAGGGAGTTAAAAAACAACGTTCGTCCTTTGATGTCAGAGAAGCGTTTTTTACATACGCTCTCTGTTGAAGAAACTGCAAAAGAGCTTGCTGAGCTTTTTATACCTGATAAAGTGTTTGATATAAGGGCAGCGGCAATTTTACACGACGTTACAAAGGAATTTGATTTAGACCGCCAGATTTCAATGCTGAACGAGGACGGCGTTGAGCTTACCGAGGGCGACCGTATGAGCCCTGGGGTGATTCATTCCTTCTCGGGAGCATCTTATATAAAAAGAAATTTTCATGAATTTAGCACACCTGAGATTCTTTCGGCGGTATTTAAGCATACCCTGGGAGATGGGGATATGTCACTGTTTGAAAAAATAATTTATTTATCCGATTATGCAGAAAAAACACGTGAATACGATTCCTGCAAAAGAGTAAGAAAATTCTTGTTTGAGGATATTCATAGCCTTGATTATCAAGGTAGATTAAAACGGCTTGATGATGCTTGTCTTATGGCGACTGACGGAATAATAAATGCTATAAAAGCAGCGGGGCGTCCCTTAAACGAGCGAGTATATATTACCAGAAATTCTCTTCTCCAGAAAAAAATACAAATTTAAATTCTTATATGCTTGCACAAACTAAACAAAAAAGATTTTTGGAGTTTGCGCATGAAGCTTATATTTAAACTTGTATTAATTATTATCGTTGTCATGCTGGCTTTACCGTCCTGTTCCGGAGCCATTGACCGCGTTATGAATCACACTTATGATAAGGGCGGTTTTGTGTTTTTAGTGGTAGGGTTTGATGATGCCGCAGAAAACACTGACGTTCTTTTCACTGTAAACTATAATAAAAATGAAAATTCAATTAAAATAGCACAGATTCCCCGAGATACCTATTTCAATTTCGGCTCTTCTCAAAACAAAATCAATCAGTTTTATGCTACTATGAGAGTGAAGGGGTATGATAAAAAGGAAGCACTCAAGAGGACCTCTGATGCTATATCGTCGGCTTTTGGCACAGAGTTTGACGGATTCCTTGGAATAACTACCAATACTTTCAAAAAAATTGTTGAAAGCATCGGTGGTGTGGATATCGAATTATCGTCCGATATGACCATAGCCATTGATGGAGAGCCCACCTTAAGTCTGAAATCAGGTTCTAATCATATAAACGGCAATGAAGCTACCGTTTTCGTGCGTTACAGAAGTGGTTATGCAGGGCAGGACTTAGGGCGAATTGATGCTCAAAAAATATTTCTCGAAGCTCTTTTTCGAAAAATAACGTCGGGGATTTCGCTTCCATCAATTTTTTCGCTGGTAGCCGGAATACAGTCTGACGCAGTTACAGATGTGCAGATTATAGATATAGTTAAAATCGTTTTAGGTGGATTTAACAAGGAACGGGAGCTTACAAAATACTTTGTAACAGTACCGGGCGAGGCAATCCAGAGTGCCGGGGGGCTGTCATACTATGTTTTGCAGAAGTATTCGGCGGAAAAAATTGCAAGAAAATATATGTATGCGAATAAAGAATTTGACCCAGAAGGCAGATTTTGCAATTCCTCTGAGGTTGCTTTTGAAAACGTATATAGAGACAGTTCGGAAAATTATAAGGAATATAGCGACGAAGATATTAAAGACATCAGAATATCGCTTACTAACAACAAGTAGAATAATTACTCATCGGAGGAAATTATGACGGATAATGAAAGAACCGAAGAATTAAAAAACGCTGAACCTGTCGATTTGGCGCGGGCGGCGGTAAAACTTTTTCTTTCTAAAAAGGGAATTGACGTTAAAATGTACGACGTTTGTGAATATACCTCGGTTACCGACTATTACGTAAACGTAACAGCGCGTTCCTCGACTCACGTTGGCGCTTTGTCTGACGATTTAGTAGACGATTTTTCTAAAAAAGGCACAGATGCTTTGAGAGTTGAAGGTAAGAGAGGCAATTCCTGGATACTGATTGACTTCGGTTCTCTCATTGTCAATGTTTTTGATTCCGAATCACGAAGCTTTTATAATTTTGACAGACTCTTGCCCCAAGAAGCCGCAAGAGATATATCAGAAATAGCGGCTGAGGTTGATAAACAGTTCGAATAATTTTTTAAAAGGAAACATAGATATGCTTTACAATTACAAAGAATTAGAGCCAAAATGGCAAAAGGCGTGGGACGAGGCTGATGCCTTCGCCGCAAAACAGGATTACACTCTTCCTAAGTATTACGCTTTGGTTGAGTTCCCTTATCCTTCGGGACAGGGACTTCACGTAGGGCACCCCCGTCCTTACACAGCTCTTGATATAGTTTCAAGAAAGAAGAGAATGCAGGGGTATAACGTGCTTTTCCCTATGGGCTGGGACGCTTTCGGTCTTCCTACTGAGAACTATGCTATAAAAAACAAGATACATCCTAAAATCGTTACCGAACGTAATGTTGCAAGATTCAAAGGACAGCTTAAGGCTCTCGGTCTTTCGTTCGACTGGAACAGAGAGATTAATACCACCGACCCCTCTTATTACAAGTGGACTCAGTGGATTTTCCTTCAGCTCTTCAAAAAAGGACTTGCTTATAAGAAGAAAATGGCTGTTAATTTCTGCACATCTTGTAAGGTTGTTCTTGCTAACGAAGAGGTTGTTAACGGTGTTTGCGAAAGATGCGCATCTCCTGTTATAAGGAAGGTAAAGAGCCAGTGGATGCTCAAAATTACCGAATATGCCGACAGACTTATATCCGACCTTGACGGACTTGACTACATAGAAAGAGTTAAGACTCAGCAGATAAACTGGATAGGCAAGTCTTACGGCGCAGAGATTGATTTTGAAACCACAGCAGGGGATAAGCTTCGTGTTTACACCACAAGATGCGACACCCTTTTCGGAGCTACCTATATGGTTATTGCTCCCGAGCACGCTTATATTGAAAAATGGCGTCCTCTCCTTAAAAACATTGAGGAAATTGAAGCTTATAAGGCAGAAGCAGCAAGAAAATCCGATTTTGAGAGAACCGAGCTTGTTAAGGAGAAAACAGGCGTTAAGCTCATAGGTGTAAACGCTATAAATCCTGCTACAGGAAAGGAAATTCCTATCTTTATTTCAGATTACGTGCTTTCCGGATACGGCACAGGCGCAATTATGGCAGTTCCTGCGCACGACGACCGTGACTTTGACTTTGCTAAAAAGTTCGACCTTCCAATAGTTGAAGTAGTTGGCGGCGGTGACGTTCAGGAGAAAGCTTTTACCGACGTCGAAACAGGTAAGCTTATCAATTCCGGCTTCCTTAACGGTCTTGAGGTAGCAGAGGCGAAAGAGGCAATGATTAAGTATCTTGAAGAGCGCGGAATTGGGGAAAGAAAGGTAAACTTTAAGCTTCGTGACTGGGTATTCTCCCGCCAGAGATACTGGGGTGAACCTATTCCTCTTATTGAATGTGAGAAATGCGGTTGGGTACCAATTCCCGAGTCAGAGCTTCCTCTTGAGCTTCCCGACGTTGAATCATACGAGCCTACCGAAAACGGTGAGTCCCCCCTGTCGCTTATCACAGATTGGGTAAATTGCAAATGCCCGGTTTGTGGCGGAGCAGCAAAGCGTGAAACAGACACGATGCCTCAGTGGGCAGGCTCTTCCTGGTATTTCCTTCGTTACTGCGACCCTCACAATAATGATGCGCTTGCATCTCCCGAGGCTCTTAAGTACTGGATGCCTGTAAACTGGTACAACGGCGGTATGGAGCATACCACACTCCACCTTCTTTATTCGAGATTCTGGTCAAAGTTCCTCTATGATATAGATATTCTTGACGAGAAAGAACCTTATCTTAAAAGAACAAGCCACGGTATGATTCTCGGTGAGAACGGTGAAAAAATGTCCAAGTCCCGCGGTAACGTAGTCAACCCCGATGATATCATTAATGATTACGGCGCAGATACTATGCGTCTTTACGAGATGTTCATAGGAGATTTTGAGCAGTCTGCTCCTTGGAATACACAATCCATTAAAGGGTGCAAGAGATTCTTGGAGAGAGTATTGAACCTTGTGGACATAGCTTCAGGCGAAGGCGTAACACCCGAGCTTGAAAAGCCTATGCATAAGCTTATCAAGAAGGTTACAAACGATATTGATAATATGAGATTCAACACTGCTATAGCTGCAATGATGGCAATGGTGAATACCATTTACGATGCAGGCAAAATCACTAAATGTGAGCTTGTTACCTTTGCGAAGCTGCTTTCACCCTTCGCACCTCATATTTGCGAGGAAATAAATGCTCTTATGGGCAACACAAGCCTTATTTCTCTTGCTAAGTGGCCGGAATACGACGAGGCAAAGACGATTGACGATACGTTGGAGATGCCCGTACAGATAAACGGAAAGGTGCGCTCCACCGTTATGGTGCCGAGAACGGCTGACAATGACGCAATTCTTGGAATAGCTAAGGCTGACGAGAAAATATCTGCGGCCATCTTGGGAAAGAGCGTCGTTAAGGAAATAGTAGTTCCCGGTAAGATAATCAATATAGTGGTAAAATAATTCTTAGAAATTCGGAAAATTAAAAAACAAAAAAGAGCGAGGATGCTTTATTGTCTTAAATAAAGTGTCTTCGCTCATATAAAAACAACGTCGTTTAAAAAATAATAATTATTTTCAAAAAAAGTATTGACAAAATTTAATCTTTGTGATATTATATAAAAGCT
>CAJGCM010000040.1 GCA_904501765.1 uncultured Clostridia bacterium
GAACAGCGTCACAGGGGCGCGTTCCTACGAGGTAAAGGTTGAGGATTCAAACGGCACGGTTATAATCTCGAGGGCGGTAAGCGTAACAAACGTAAAAATTGCCTTTGCGGACTACGCCCCCGGAGTTTATAAAATAAGTGTAATTGCAAATGCGAACACCGGAGATGACGATAATTCAAAATCCTACTACACCTACGTGAATAAAGGGCTTGACAAGGTTTCGGGAATGTTTGTATCCGGAAATTCCACCCTTGTGTTTAATGGGGTAGATAATGCACAAAAGTATCTTATTACCGTTGTTTGCGGCAACAAGGACCATAACCATACCGATTATGACAACGGAAGCTCAAAAACCTTCAGCTTTGTAAACTGCCCGATGCCGGCAGATGGAATAAAATTTACGGTTAAAGCAGTTGCTGACGGTTATTTTACCTCCATATCAGATACTTTTACATATAAAAAAGAGCTTGATGCTGTCAGCGGACTTGAATGGAACGAGCAGACGGGCACGGTTTCCTGGAATACAGTGGAAAATGCGGAATATTATATGGTTTCTGTAACCTGCGGAAATCAGAAACATGTCCATACTCTTAGGTCGAACGGAAACAAAACGTCAATTGATATAAAGGAATGCTCAAACGTAAGCGGGGGCGTCACCATCAAGGTTTACCCTGTGGCAGACGGATATGCGCCGTCAACCTCCGCAGAAATAAAGGTGAACAAAACAAGCCTTAAAACCCCCGGGGGAATTACTCTTACGGGAACGGTTCTCGGATGGAACGAAGACGCTGATGCTTCGAAATACGAGATTTCCGTTAATGGAACAGCATATGAAAGCTCTGTGAACAGCTTCGACCTTGCCTCCGTAATTGGAGATGAGAGTGGAGCGCTTTACGAGATAAAGATACGAGCGAGGGGCTCTTCCGACTCTCTGTGGTCAAATACTATAAAGTGTTACACAAACGCATTGAACGGTGCGCCGAGATATTCAAATAACACGCTATTCTGGGATTATGCCATTGGCGCCGAATATTATGAGGTGCAAGTGAATGATGGCGATATTAAGAAAATATCAGGCGCAAATTATGCAAAAATCAGCCTTGTATGTCAAGGTGAGAATGTAATAAAGCTTCGATTTGTCAAGGGAGATAATCGCTCTGAATGGACCCGGGTTTCGGTTGAGGCTTTTGCGGTTACCTTTGATACAATTGGAGGAAGCTTAGTTGAAAAGCAGTTTGTATCGACAGGTGACGCAATTTCGCTTCCCAAGCCAACGAAGGCGGGGTATAAATTCGAAAGTTGGTATAACGTACCGGGCGGACCTATGGCAAACGGTAAAGAGATAATTGCCGAATCACTCAAAATGACGGAAAACGTTATCCTTTATGCGCATTATATTCCCGAAAGGTACGAGGTTATCTATAACTACGGCTTAGGCGGTACGGGGCTCGGTGTAAATGGCACAGTAGAATACGAGAGAGATTATACACTTGAAATACCTACGGCTAACGAAATAACAGTGTCATTCGGCGGTTGGTTCAGCTCGCCATACGGCAAGGGAACTCAGTATACAGACGGAACCGGAAAAAGCCTGAATCCCTGGAATATTGTGGGAGGCGGAGAGGTTTACGCTTTCTGGATAGACGAAACTCTTGTTTTTGAAGCAGTTAAGGTAAATGGTAAGGATGCATATGCGGTATCCGCCGGTCCGAAGGTTGCTCTGATTTCGGAGGTCACCGTTCCTGCTACGTATAACGGTCTCCCCGTAGCTATGGTAAAGGGCGGCGCCTTTGAAAGATGTACCACTCTCAAAACTATAAACCTTCCCGCTACGATAGAGATAATATCAAACATAGACCCATTTGCGGATTGTAATTCACTTGAGAATATAAACGTTTATTTGGTTGATGGTTATCTGTCGCCGAAATACTCTTCCGAGGGAGGAGTTCTGTTTGAAAACAAATCAGAAGGGAAAGCTCTTATCCGTATGCCTGCGGGCAGAGAGGGAGGATACGTTATACCCGATGGGGTGACTGAAATTTCAGAGTGTGCGTTCATTGAATCCTCCATTCAGTCGGTCGTGGTTTCGGCAGATGTTGCGAAAATAGCAAACGATGCGTTTTACGGCAGCCGTGAGCTTTGTGATATATCCTTTGCCGTATCCGATACAGGGGAAAATACTGAGCTGACTATAGGTAAGAGAGCATTTGCTTACTGTACTGCTCTTGTACGAATTATTCTTCCCGAAAGGCTTACGTTTATTGAGCTTTCAAAGTTCCACGAGGACTCTACGGGTAAATTTGCCGTGAGTGAAGATTATGCCTTTGTAGGATGTACAGCTCTTGAGTCGATAGGAGTTGATTCCGGCTCCTCTGATTATAAAGTTATCGGAGGAATGATATATTCTGCTGACGGCAAAGAGCTTATATACTGCCCTGATGCCAAGAGCGGTGCGGTTACCGTTCCCACAGGCACGCAGTTTATTGGCGACGGAGCTTTTGTAGGCTGTTCGGGTATTACGGAAATCTTTATCCCCTCGAGTGTGACCTATATAGGCGAAAATGCTTTCCGCGCACTTCCCATAAATAAGGTGGTATTTGGCGGAAAGGGATTCAGCTCGGTTACGATAGGAGATTATTCTTTTGCAGACTGTAAAGCGCTTTCATCCGTTACCTTCGGTCAGGGAAGCCGTATTTCCGTTATAGGCAAAGGAGCTTTCTCCGGCTGTAAGGCTCTTTCGGATTTCACTATCACATCCTCTGTTTCGGAGATAAGGAATAATGCCTTCGAAAATTGTGTAGGACTTGAAACAGTAACCTTTGAGGGCGGAAAGACCGCACTTGAATTCGGTACAAATGTATTCTATAACTGCACGAAACTTACCTCGGTGCAAATTCCTGCTAACGTAACTGAAATTCCCGGTATATTTACCGGCTGTACCTCGCTTACAGAGGTTAAGGTTGACTCAGGAAACCAGAAATTCGTGAGTGTTGGCGGAGTAGTATTCAGTAAGGACAGAACGGAAATAGTTTATTTCCCACAAGGTAAGGGCGGCTCGTATACCATTCCCGCTGCAGTAACGTCAATAGCGGCAGGGGTGTTCAGAGGAAATAATTCTCTTGAGCTTCTCGCTATTCCCAATACCGTATCTTACATAGGTGAGGAAGCCTTTAAGGGTACACATATCGATAACATTGTATTTATCGGTGATAAGCATGCCGATGAGCTTGTTATCGCAAAATCTGCCTTTGAAAAAGCATATTTTGAGGGTTACGATTTTAAATTGCCTTCGCACACCAAGCATATAGGTGATTACGCTTTCTCTGGAATTTTCTATCAGAAGATAGTTTTGAACGAGGGACTTGAAAGCATTGGAAATTATACATTTTATCATCCCAACAACGATAACGGAGCAGACGTTCTCATACCGTCAAGCGTAGTTTCGATAGGCGAATACTGCTTCTCCGGAGTAACCGTGTCGGACTCTTATCATACTGCGCATCATTTCGTTGGCGCTGTATTTTCTGTGGAAAACCCGCATCTTACTACAATCGGAGATTATGCATTCTATAAAAATACAAAGATTGCTTCTGTGACACTTCCGTCTACCGTCAAAACGATAGGAAATTACGCATTTTACCAGTGTCAGAATCTCACGAGTGTAACACTTTCTGCATCTCTTGAAACAATAGGCGCTTATGCCTTCGCGGCATCGGCAAATGCCTACCTGGTGCCGATAAGCGCTATCACTATTCCCGAAGGGGTCAGCTACGTTGGAGCTCGCGCCTTTGAGAATTGCCAGCTTCTTACAACCGTTACCTTTGAGGGGACGGTGAATTCTCCCGAGCTGGTTCTCGGCTCTGCATATCGCAGAAGATATGAGAGCGACGGAGTTGAAATGTTCTCCGTTGAACGCGGTAACGTTTTCGCATCCTGTACGAGGCTTTCTACCGTCACGCTTTCCGCTAACATAACCGCCCTCGGCGATTATTGCTTCACAAATGCGGGAGGCTCGGAGTTCAAGGTTGTTATCCCTGCTGATTCAAAGCTTGCCACGATAGGCGCATTTTGTTTCTATAAGTCTCGCCTTGATAGCTTTACCGTTCCGGCAAGCGTGCGCAACCTGCCTCCTATAGAGGAGCTTGGATTACTTTATAACAGGCTCGGTATAGGTGATTACGCCTTTGCCTCCACCGCTACAAAGCTTACATCCTTCACATTCTTAAAGGATTCTAATTCATACCCTCTTACGATAGGATACGGTGCTTTTGAAAATCAGACAGCTCTTTCATCTATCGAGTTGCCTGCAAGACTCACGACCTACCTCAGTGCGAACGGAGAGGTAATTGCGCCTTTGGCAGATGGTCCTTTGGCATTTTACGGTATGAGTTTGCTTTCCGAAATAACTGCGGAGAGCGGATGTCCGTACAAGGTTGTAGGCGGAGTGCTTTATACCGCCGATATGACGGAGCTCGTCTTCTGCCCTGCTTCGTTGAGCGGTGAGGTTTCGGTTCCTTCAACCGTAACGAAAATTCACCCAAGAGCGTTCTTGAACTGTGGAAAAATCACATCTGTCAGCTTTGCATCAAACAGCGCTCTTACTGCAATCGGAGATTTCGCATTTTATAATTGCAAGTCTATTAAGAATGTAGTTCTTCCCTCGGGAGTTGTATCTGTAGGTGAAGGGGCGTTTTGTAATGCTTTAGCGCTCGAAAGTCTCACTCTTTCAAAGAGCCTCGCAAGCTTTGACGTTTCAACTCTTGACGGCTGCGCGTCCCTCAAGACTGTTTTTGTTGAGCTTGGCAACGGAAGCTTCTCAAGTGACGGAGGAGTTCTTTACAACTTAAATAAAACGGGGCTTGTTCTTTATCCCGTAGGCAGAACCGATATCAGCTATACCGTTAAGAATTCCGTCGTTTCCATTGGAAAGCGGGCGTTCTTCGGGAACACCGCTCTTGAGGCGGTAATTCTGCCCGCAGGTCTTTTGGAAATAAACGATTCCGCATTTGAAAATTGCGCATCTCTTAAAACTGTGGTAATCCCGGCCTCGGTTGAAATAATAGGGGACAGCGCCTTTGCGGGTTCAGTGTCCGCTGAGAGCATCAGCTTTGATTTCGGCGGAAGCAATAAGCTCGTTATAGGTGACGGAGCGTTTAAGAATTGCGGCGCCGGTGCTATTATACTTCCCGCAAGACTTTCGGCTATTGGAGCCGAGGCATTCTTTGCTTCAAAGATTTCTTCTCTTGCCTTTGAGAGTTCAGATGTATATCAGCTTACGGAAATTGGAAACAAGGCGTTTTATGCAACGCGCCTTGAAAAGGTAATCTTCCCGAGCGGTGTAACCGTTGTCGGCGAGGGCGCATTCTCCGATACCACCGAGCTTTTGGAAATAACCTTTGGCGAGGGACTTGAAACTATCGGAGCAGAAGCTTTTAAAAATTCTTCCGTGAAAACGGTTAAGCTTCCTCGAAGCCTAAAGAATCTCGGAGCGGCAGCGTTCTATAACTGCGAATCCCTTGAGATGGTTTCCTTTGCTTCTGGCTCACAGCTTCAGGCTGTTGCAGAGGGCACGTTCTTCGGTTGTACCTCACTTGAGAGCATAACTATTCCCACTTTTGTAAAGGAAATAGGCGGAACGGATAATAACGGAGCGTTTTATAATTGCACTTCTCTTAAGACGGTTATTTTTGAGAGCGACGATTTTTGCTCCGTAATAGGCGACTTTGCATTCTACGGCTGCAATTCGGTTACCGAATTCGACATTCCATTGACTGTTGGCACTCTCGGAAAATATGCATTCTCGGGGTGTACCGCCCTTGAGAAAATAACTCTTCACAGAGCTACCATCAAGCTTGGAGAAGGTCTGTTCTCGGGATGCACTGCGCTTTACGATGTTGGTATGGATACAGGTACTGATAAGCTTCCTGCGAATATGTTTGAAAACTGTGAGAGTCTTTCTTATATCTTCATTCCCGCCACCGTTTCGGAAATTGGTGAAAAATGCTTCTTGGGAACCGGAATAGAAGGCTTTGACGTTTCAAAGGAAAGCAAGACCCTTGTTTCTGTCAGCGGAATTGTTTATAATTCTTCAAAGACGCAGATTGTTTGTTTCCCTCCCAAATTCAAAACAAAAACTCTCATTATACCAAAAGAGGTTGTAAGTATAAGCAACAGTAATTTCCAGTATTGCGACGGACTTAAAGAGGTTATATTCGAGGAGGGTGGAACCTCTCCGCTTTCTATAGGAAACTACGCCTTTGACGGATGCTATCAGTTAAGACGGGTATCTCTCCCTGAAAGACTGGTTTCCATAGGCTCTTATGCGTTCAGAGAATGCTATGCTCTGAATTCCATAAGGATTCCCAAAAACGTAAAGAGCATCGGAGACAGAGCGTTTACTAAATGTGGAACGCTTTTCGATGTTTGCAACGAATCGTCAATACAAAATATAACCAAAAATACGTCTATTGATTACGTCAGTGTCGATCCTCTTGTCGGCGGCAAGGTTAACATTTATACTCCTACCGAGGGAGCACCTGTTATTTACCGCGAGGGTGAATTTGTATTTACTAACGTAAACGGTGCGAAAAGGCTTATAGGCTACGAGGGGGATAGCGGTGTGGTAACCCTTCCTGATGGTACGTATGAGGTTACCTCTTATATGTTTTGCAATAACACCTCCTTGACCAAGCTGATTGTTCCCGAAGGAGTAAGCCTCAGCGGAAGCTTTATATTCTCCGGATGCACGAATCTTGAGGTGATTTTATCTAAGGGTAGAATCCCCGAAGCTTGGAGCAGCGTATGGAACAGCGGAATTCCGGCATTTGCGGGTTATACAGGCGAGAATAATACTTACACCTTTGTAACAGGAGAAGCCGCTCCTATTGCGCCGATAACTACATCTGATATTATAACTCTCCAGACTCCGAAGCTTGAAAATCATGTATTCTTAGGCTGGTATGATAACGAGGAGCTTACAGGTGAACCGTTATCAGACGTATACTATAGCTCCGAAAAAACCACTCTTTACGCAAGCTTTATGGAAGAGGACGAATATATCGAGCGTTATTTGAGAGGTCAATCAATGGAATATGCTTACAGTATTTCGGGTAGTGGAACTTATAACGTTGATATAAGAAGCAAAGGAACTCAGAATTACTTTGTCTTAACAGTCAGCGCAGGCGAGATTTGGAATATATCTACGCCTACAGGCTACAAATATCACAAATTATGTATTTATGACGAGAGCGGAAAGGTATTGCTGACCTATACGTCGGCGATCGTCGATCCTAATTTTGAGCTAAACTACGATTACACCTTTGAGAAGGGCGGCACTTACTACATAGGGCTTGGATATAAGGATCCCAAGGCGAACCCGGGAAGCTATCCTGTTACATTCACAAAAAAATAATACTACGTTTTTTAAAATTCTTTCATCCGTATTGAGAGATGCTCAGCATTGGTTAAAGCATCTCTCACAGATGGCAAAAAGCGCTGATGCGCCTCGAATTTCACAGAGGCGCATCGTTAGGCAAGAGTAAATAATCCGAACCCGCTCTAAACCTGAATTTTCAGCGTTTTCGGCACTTATCGCTCTTGCAAAGTTGTACTTGGCGGCGAGCTCCAAGCACCAAAATCATCTTAAAATTAAGGCTCAGAGTTCTCCGAATTTTGAGGATAGCAAATTTTGCGAAGTGCAAGGTTAAAATTTGAGATAATATGCGGATATTATAAGAATTTTTACCGAAGCAATACGCAAAATTTGCATCGTCAAAACGAGTTCGGATTATTTGCTCTTGCCTAAGCGCAAGCAATAGTTATAACTTACAAAAATAAACCGTTTTATAAGCATTTGCGTTTTTGCGCATGTTTCAGATATGCAGATTTTGAATTTCAATTTTGCATTAGCACTGAAAAAACTTAAAGTTGAAATTTATTTGGAAAAACCAATTTATAAGGAATATATAAATGAACAAAAAGCAAATTTTCGGCAAGCACTACAGACGTCTTCTGACCGAAGCTATTATTAAATCGGTCTTATCGGGCATCTCGGTCAGCTTCTTAATTAACGGTGTTTTCTCTTTCCTGTACTGGATGCTCACCTTTGGCAGCGCTTGGCTCGGTACGGCAATAGGTCTGCCGCTTGGCGTGGCTTTCGGCATTGTTATTTACTATGCCAAATTCAAATTGACAGAGAAGACCCTTGCCAGAAGGATAGATTCTCATGGCCTTGAAGAGCGAATGATAACAATGGTGGAGCTTCAGGGTGAAAATTCTTCCATAGCAGAGCTTCAACGCACAGATGCCGCAGAGAATCTTGCCGATTTTCCTGCAAAAGAAATGAAGTTTAAAATCCCCGCTTGGCTTATAGTCATAGCTTCTTCCGTCATAGCGGTAAGCCTTTTGTTTGGCGCACTTTCTGCGTTAGCGGATAGTGGGTTAATCCTTTACGGCAAGGATATTATAGCGCAGGGCGGCGACGGCACCTTTGAGGTAGTATATACCACAGAGGGGGAGGGAGCTATCCGCGGAAAATCGGAGCAGAGTGTCGGTTATGGATTGGCTACGGAGCCTGTACGAGCAATAGCTGGCGACGGATGGATGTTCGTCGGTTGGGATGACGGTGTTACGAGCCCGGAGCGGTGTGAATCGAACGTATTTTCCGACATAACCGTAAAGGCGGTGTTCAAAAAGATTGACAGTGGTTCAGCTGATGAAGAGGATAGCGACTCTGCCGACGATTTGCCTTACGGAAGCGTTATAGAGGAGTCGGGCGGTGGAAATTCTGACCAGCTCGGCGGAGATAATGTAAAGGACGACGGCGACAGCGAGGGTGGCGGAAAGTTTCAGGATAGAAACCAGTTTATCGACGGTGCTACTTATTACAGAGATTATTTGGAATTCTATTATCAGTATTCAACTGGAATTTTTGAATCGGAAACCGACATACCACCTGAAATTTTGGAATTCTTCGAAACGTATTTTGATGGAATTTAGTTAAAAAATGCACATTTAAGCATTACCAAAGGTAGGATTTATAATAATGAGTTGGCTTACACCCATTGGATTTTTGGGGTTGTTAGGCTTGTTGGTATTGGTTTTGATTTATATAATCAAGCCTAACTATCAGAACAAGCGCATATCTTCCACGTACATATGGCAGCTTAGCCTTAAATATAAAAAGCAGAGAATACCTGTCAGTAAAATACAGGACCTTCTTACGTTTATCTGTCAGGTGTTGATACTCGCCATACTCGGAACTCTTCTTGCGGGACCTGTTGTCGAGGCCCTTAGCGGAGAGGACGAGAATGAGGCGGTTATAATAGTCGATGCTTCGGCAGGAATGCGTATATCGAATGGGGAGAATACCAGGTTTGAGCGCGCTGTTATGAAAGCGAAAGAAAAAGCAGAAAGCACCTTAGACAAAGGCTCAGCGGTTACTTTTATCGTTGCAGACGATACGCCGGATTATCTTTTTGTACGCAAGGGCGTCGATAAAAAAAGCGAGCTGCTTGCAGAAATAGACGGCATTTACAATACGGCGGATGAATGCTGTATTTTCGGTGAGGCGGATATAAGCGGAGCCTTGACTCTTGCAGAGGCTGTGCTTGAATCCAATTCATGCGCAAAGGTTTATCTCTATACGGGTACGGAGTACGTATACGATAACGGTGTAAACGTTATCAACGTTTCAGAGAAGGATGAATGGAATGCCTCTATACTTGACTGCAAGGCAGAGCTTGACAATGATAACCATTACAAAATAACGGTTAATGCGGCGTGCTACGGTAAAACCGATTTTATAACCGTGTATTGTAAAATTCACGGCGTAAATGGTGATGAAAACAGTATTATCACCCTCGAAAAGGGCGAATTTTTTGATCCGTCTGCAGAGGAAAAGGAAATAACGTTTACATCTGAGGACATAAGCAGTGGCGATATATATTCTTATGACCAAATAGAATGTTACGTTAACACAAAAGATTCGCTTACCGACGACAACTTTTATTTCCTTTACGGCGGTAAAAAGGAAGTTATAAAGATTCAGTATGCAAGCTCTGCGCCAAACAACTTCTTTGAGAGCGCAGTGCGCACTATTCGCCAAAATAACAGAGATAAATGGGACGTTCAGATTTCAATGCCCGGTGAAGGCGAGCCCTTTGCAACCGAGGGCTTTGATATATATATTTTCGAGCATAAAATGCCTGATGCGCTTCCGACAGATGGCGTAGTGCTTCTCGTTGACCCGACGACGGCACCCCTCGGCTCGGATCTTCAGATAGGCACGTCCTATTTAGTGGATAGCTCGTCAGTGCTATCCCCGGGGGCTTCCCACCCCCTTACAAAATATACGTCTGCCGAGCGTATAACTATTGCCAAATATAACGACGTGGTATTGAGTGAAGGATATGAGGAACTGATGTTCTATAGCGGAAGACCTGTGATGCTTATGCGTGACACTCCCGAATCCAAGGTAGTGGTATGGGCCTTTGATTTGAACTATTCAAACCTTATTGCCATTCCTGATTTTTCTATCCTTACATATAATATGTTCAATTATTTCATTACAGAAACCTTTGAGGGCAGCGTGTTTGAGGTTGGAGAAACTGTACGGTTTAACGGCAGAGGAGATGAGCTGCAGGTTAAATTAGACGGTGAAGAGGTCTTTAAGGGCGGTGTAAAGGGGGAATTTACACCTACACGCACAGGAACCTATGAGGTAACTCAAAGCACAGCTGCAAAGGAGCTTCCGGATGAGAAATTTTACGTTAAAATTCCGTCCTCTGAAAGCAATACCTCAAAAACTGTGGAGATTTTACCCTTCACCGAGGCGGAGAGCGCGCGTAGCATAGAATACGAGGACCTTATTCTTTATTTTGCCATAGCGCTTGTTGCGTTTATGTTTGCCGAATGGATTCTCGAAATTAAAAAGAATTATTAAGCGAGGGGGATGTGTATGTCAAATTTTCAAATAACGTATAATTACCCCTGGTTGCTTTTACTTATCATTCCGGCGGTGCTTCTTGCGCTGATACCGTATTTCAGACTTGAAAAGAAATATCGCAGAACGAGAAACAGAATTATATCAATCACCCTGCATATAACAGCAATGGTTATTGCAATAAATCTACTTGCGGGTATTGGCTTTTCGTATGAAGTGCCCAACGAGGAGAATGAGGTAATACTGCTTGTTGACGTATCGGATAGCGGAGAGGGTAATAGCGAGGAAAAGGACGAATTTGTGCGCTCTGTTATCGACGTATGCGGTGAGGGCTGCAAAATCGGAATTGTAAAGTTCGGAAATGGTCATAACTATGCGGTGAAGCTCACCACGGATAAAAACGGGGTTTTTGAAAAATACACCGCATCGGAAAATCCGAGCGGCTCTGCAACTGCACTTGCAGACGCACTTAAATATACAGCGACGCTTTTTGAGCATAAAGAAACGTCGAAAATAGTGGTAGTCTCAGATGGAATTGAAACCGACGGTGATGCCTTGATTGCGCTTCACGAAATCGTATCTGAAGGAACGGCTGTCGATACGGCTCTCATTAAAAAACAGAACGAGGCTGATATACAGATTGTGTCCGCCGTGATAAAGGAAAATGAAATAGTGCTCGGCGAGAGCTTCACCGTGGATTTGTTAATTAAAAGCAACTCGACTGAAAGTGAGGAGGCTGCTGTTTTACGTCTTTACGATAACGGAGAGCTTTACGGCGAAAACGTTGTCGGAATTAAGAACGGTGATAATGAAATTTCAGTATCTCTTTCAATTCAGGATAGCGGAATGCACGAACTTGCCTTTGAGCTTGTAACGGACTATGAATTGTTTGGAGAACCCCTTGCAGATGCTTCAGCCGAAAACAATACCTACCGTACCTACGTAAACTTTGAGGAGTTTGAAAACATACTCTTGATTGAAAGGTATGAAGGAGAAGGTGCAAAGCTTAAGGAAATATTGTCAGAAACCAAAAGAGTAACAGACATAAGTGTCGAAGACGATGTTTCGCAGTTTCCGAAAGATATAACGGAAATAGCGGAATACGAGCAGGTTATCTTGGTCAATATTGCTTACTCCGATATGCCTCAGGGCTTTGAAGCCCTGCTTCACGAATACGTGTATAATCTCGGCGGAGGCTTGTTCACGGTAGGCGGCGAGTGTGACTATGACAGCAATAATAAAATTGTACCGCACGCCTATAACAAAGAAGATATCGAAAAATCCAAATATTTTAAGGATATGCTTCCTGTAAAAGCAGAGAACTATACGCCCCCCATTGCTGTT
Organism: uncultured Clostridia bacterium; assembly: GCA_904501765.1. GTDB lineage: Bacteria > Bacillota > Clostridia > Oscillospirales > CAG-272 > UBA1740. The sequence continues at coordinate 12,287 of CAJGCM010000040.1, forward strand.
ATGCTTGTGGTCGATACGTCAACCTCTATGGAAGGTATGCTCGACGAGGCAACCGAAGGCGCATTAGCCTGTCTTGATGCACTTCACGATAGGGATTATTGCGGAATGTTTTCCTTTAGTAGCGTGTCGAATGAAAGGCTCAGTGTTCTTCCTGTGTCCCAGCGTGAAACGATAAAAGAAGCGATAAAGAACGTCGCAAATGAGCCCGGAGGTTCTACCAATTTTCACAATGCTATTATGAAGGCAGGACATGCATTATCCGTTATAAACAACGTTGAGAAAAAACACATTATTCTCATTACCGACGGTAAGCCGACCGATGGCTACAATGCTTACAAGGAGGATATAGAGAATAATTTTAACCGCGGAATAACTATGTCTATAATGATGACCGTTGGTAAGGATGGAGTAGGCAACGAGGCGGATATGAAGAGCGCCGCTGACGCAGGCCACGGAAACTTCTACAAAATAACCGATTCAGGCTCTATCTCGGATAATATTTATAACGAGCTTACCGTAAAGGCAATTCCCGAGGTAAAATACGAGAAGTTTACGCCCGCAGTTAAAGATAAAAGCTCTATTTTTTCCGGGATAGACGTTAAAACTATTCCACAACTTTCCGGATTTTTCGGCACTGTTGCCAAGAAGGGCGCCACCGTTCCTCTCGTTGGAGAGTATGTTCCGATTTACGCAACGCATAAATACGGTCGAGGTACGGTTGGAAGCTTTATGTCTGACCTTGGCGGTGAGTGGTCGGGCGAGTTTGTTGAAAGTGTTGTTGGGCAGGCTCTTATAACAAATATAGTGGAGAGTATATTCCCACACGAGGACGTAAGAGCGGATTCGGTAAAATACGAGCTTAAGTCGGATAATTACCTTAACTGGATAAATGTACACGGAGCGCCGGAAGGGCACATCGTCAGCGTAGAGGTTAATCCCGTTAGCCCGCATTTGCAGCATCTTTACGGAGAAATAGACGTTATGGTTGCAGAGAATAACAGAAGATTTACGTTTTCCGTTACCGAGCCCGGGCTTTACAAGATTATGATAACCTCTTCAGACGAAGCGGGGAGTCAGATAATCGAAATACCCGTATATAAAACGTTTTCCTATTCTCGGGAGTATGATAATTTCACAGTTACTCCCGAAGAGGGCGAGCGCCTTATGGCAGACCTTGCAAAAACGGGCGGAGGTATAGAGGTGGAAGACCCTGCGGGGGTATTCAGCAGCCTTGAGGAAACTCTCACACAGCGATATGACCCAAGACTTATATTGATAATTGCCGCTATTATTCTTGTTTTACTTGACATTGCGGTTCGTAAGTTTAAATTTAAATGGCTCCACGAGATTTTTGAGGAGCGCAGGAAAGAAAAGCAGTAAGCATTCGGTTCTGCCGGCACAGTTTACAATACTGTTGGCGGGACCTTGTGCGCTGTCATAAAACCGAAAGGAGAAGTAGATGAAGCTTATTCGTTTACTTGCACTTTGTTTAATAGTAATTTTGAGCCTTACAGCCCTCGTCGCCTGTGGTGACGGAGACGGACTTGACGCGCCGGAAGATGTTGAGGTAGAGTACGAAACTCTGACCCTGCAGTGGTGCGAGGTCAAGGGGGCGAGAATATATAAAGTCTGTATAGAGGGGCAAGGAACAGAGCCTGTTTTAACCGACGTAAGCAAGGCTCAATATTCTCTTGAAGACCTGCCTGCGGGCGAGTATAGAATATCCGTTTCTGCCGTCGGGCAGACGGAAGGGGAATCACCCTATTCTGAGCCAATAGATTTTATCCGTGATGAGGAATGCGGACTTGTATTCAAGCTTGTCGGTGACGGATACGAGGTTTTGGGAAAGGGAGATGCCACAGGAAAGATAGAAATTCCCGCAACGTACAGACAAAAGACTGTGAAATCAATAGGAGAAAAAGCCTTTTTTAACGCAGGCGACGTAAGTGAGGTTGTTCTGCCCGATGGAATAAGAAGTATCGGTGCATTTGCCTTTGCAAACTGCTCCTATCTTGAAAAAATAAATCTTCCCGCAGGGCTTACAGCTCTTGGAGAGAGCGCTTTTTCGGGTTGCCGTATGCTTGGAGGGAAGCTTTTCTTGCCATCTGGGCTTACAGAAATTCCAAAAGGGGCATTTGCGTATTGCTCTGGCATAGAGGAAATTTCTTTCGGCGAAAACCTTATATCAATCGGAGATAATGCTTTTACCGACCTTTCGGACCTTAAATCAATAACTCTGCCCGGAAGCTTGAAAAGTATCGGTGGCTTTGCCTTTGCCGCTTGCGCTGACGTAACAGAGATAGAGTTTTCGGAGGGGCTTATAAAAATCGGTGAATTCGCCTTCTCAAAGGCGGTTTCTCTTACCTCAGTAGTTTTGCCGAACAGCCTTGAATCCATTGGTAAAGGAGCATTTTATTATAGCTCCGAGCTATCCTCGGTATCCATAGGAGACGGGCTTGTCAAAATGGGAGATTCCGCATTTTTGGAAACCGCAGCTTATAACAACTCTCCCACAAATGAAATTTATATTGGAAAATGGCTTGTCGCCCTTAAGGACACCGAAGTATCGGCAATTGAGGTTAAAGATGGAAC
>CAJGCM010000041.1 GCA_904501765.1 uncultured Clostridia bacterium
AGAGTGCTTTTTTATAAGCACGTTTTCAAGAGTGAGAGCTTCTATTTCGGTCTTGCAAAGAATGTAGTCGAAGTCTCTGATAAGAGAAACGAGCCTTACTGTTTTCGGTGAGGCGTGAGTACCGGAAAAATAACTGCTTACGCGGTTTTTCAGCTTTTTTGATTTTCCGACGTAAATAATATTCCCGTCCGCGTCCTTCATAATATAGACGCCCGGGGTTTGCGGTAGGGAATTGGCCTTATCCCGCAGTCTTTCCGTAACGGTCATTTTTCTTCTCCTCTCTCCCTGAATTTTGCGATTTGTTTTCTGCCGGGATATCTCGGTGAGCTTTGTCTTAGGCGCTAATAAAAGGGGCGCCGCAAAAAAGAACAAAGCCATCGGCTGCCCGATAAAAGCTTTCTCCGCCGCAAAAAGATGGGCGGGTTCTTAAATGCAACGCCTATTTTATGTAGTACACCACACGGGCAGAGATTAGTCAGCCAAATCGTTGTTTATGAGATCTGCCAGGCCCGCAACAGCCTCCTCCTCGTCGCTTCCGTCAGCGATGAGAGTTATGCTCGTTCCCTTGGAAATACCCAGGGAAAGAACGCCGAGCAGACTCTTGGCGTTAACGCGGCAATCGTCCTTCTCGACCCAGATTGAGCACTTGTAAGAATTCGCTTTGCGTATAAAAAGCGATGCGGGATTTGCGTGAAGCCCTACTCCGTTTTGCATTGTTACACTACGAGTAATCATTGAAACGCTCCTTGAATGCCGTAAATAATTTTGCTGCCGCAGGAAGCGGAATTTCATAGCCGAGGATGAATTTTGCATCCTGACTATACAGCTCCGAGCCTTCTTGTACACAAATTTTACGACGAATTTTATTGGCGGTCTTTGCAGCGGGAAATTCCACCTTGGGAAGCGACGGACAGCTTAGACGGAAGCCTTTGCGCCGAGGCTCAAGATATAAATATACCTGCCGACACCTTAATGTAAACAGTATAACAAATTGTTGTTTAAAAATCAATAGTTTATTTAAAAATCTTTTAAAAAATCAATAAATTTCGCCTTTTTTACCTATATTTTTCCATATCCGTGATTCTTCCAACGATTAAAGAATATTCGCCCCAAATTTTTATGGGCTGGTTTTTAGCCAGGTATTTAGCTCCTCCCGCAAGAAATCCAAGCGGACCTATAAGGCCATCACACATAAAAACGTATACCCCATCCTCGTACCGCACGCCGTATATTTTGTACTTACCGTCGATATAACCCTCGGTTTCAAAAAAAGCGCCATTCATTTCTTCCTCGGGAGCTATCGAAAGAGCAAATGTAACGGAACCGTCCTCGCTCCTCTCTTTTCCTATGTGGTATCCAACGGTGAAGAGGGCAAAGAGGATAAAGAGGATAAATAATTTGTCAAAAAAATTTATTTTCATAAAACCCTCACTGGAATAAATTCTTGATAAGGATAGCCTCATTCCTCATAAGGTGAGTATTCAAACCATAGTTTTCTGGTTCTCAAAGGATGCCCGTTCGGGTTCCTCTCCGCCAGAATTTCTATAACGAGAACACTGCCTTCATCCGCCTCCTCAATACTTACGCTCTCGGCAACTCCCACCCTGCGCTTTGTAATGGCGTCAAATATCTCATCCCCCTCGCAAACAAGGGCGCAAAACTCCTCTTCCATGGGGGACGTGACGATTTTTATTATATTTTTTGTGGGAACCTCTTCCGTGTAAAGCAGCCTGTGGAGCAAAAAGACCGAGGAGGAAAGAATTAAAAAGGCGGCGGTGAGTATAATGAAATCTCCAAGGTATATTTTTCTTGAAATATCGCTCTTCGCTAACTCCGAAGTAGTTGTTTTCATAATTACCGCTCCTTACAGAAAATAAAATAGGCTGCGACCTCCAGGGAAGACGCAGCCATAAATATAAAGCTATTTTTGCTTTAAGCCGTAGGGCGTGTATGCCAAAACGGCAAAAACAGTCACTTATTACATCCGCCGATAATATTTTTTGCGCACGCTTTGGATTTATTCGCTCTTTTCCCAATCCGCAATGGGAATATCTGCCACAGCTGAATAAGCTGAGCCATCCATACCCGCATATTCTAAGTTTTCTTCATACTCTTTTTTGGCAATGCGGAGAGTGGCGCTTCCAAGACCGAATACAAGCCAGAACAGGTAGTACATAGAGGAGCTGTACCAGATATAATCTGTCATACCGAAGCACACGAGGGCGAATATAGCTATACCCGTCATAGTAACGGGAGATGTTATAGAGGACTTTTTGATATAAGGCTTATAGGTAGCGATATGTCTTATTCTGACAAGGAGAATAAAAACGAAGAGGATAAGGGCAAAAATACCGCACTGGCAGCCAATCTCAAGAAACAGGTTGTGGCTGTGAATGGCGGTGACACCGTCCTCAGCGTATTTGAGAAACTCTTCTCCATAGGCTTCGGCTCCAACACCCGCTCCTATGAAAATATTTTCTCCGAACATACTGAGGGATGAGCGCCAAATGGACAGCCGTGTCGAAATTGAGGTGTCCGCAAGGTTAAAGACGGAGAGTATTCTTTCCAAAAAAGCCTCGGGGAGAGCAAAGACTAAGAGAGGTATGATACCTAAAGGAATAAGCAAAAGCTTGGGGACTTTTTTAAAGTGAAGAATAAGATATGCGGGGATAGAAAGAAGAAGAGCGACCCATGCGCCTCTGGTCCAGGTCATTATCATAAGGGCGAGGTTTATGAGGAATACCGCAAAATAAAGAATTCTGCTCCATCCTCTGTTTTTGTCAAGAGCGAATGTTAGAGAAAATATTATCGCAACGATAAGAAAGATAGCGTATATATTGGGATTGCCAAAGGTGGAATAGGCTCTTGATGCAATGCTTTCGGCAAAGGAGGGGTCAACCCATTCAGGATGGGTAAGTCCGCTGGGGCTGATAATATATGTTATGATTCCGTATATCGCCACGGGGACAGAGGAGAATAACAGTAAATTGATAGCGTTATCCGCAAGTCTGCGGTTTACTATGATATTGCTTGCAAGAAAATAGCCAAAGGCTAATGCTATCATAAGAAGGGCGCTTTCAAAGGAGTTGAAGCCCTTGTTGAAAATTCCGCTTATGAGAATGAATACGAAGAGGAGAATAAGTATAAGGTCGTATTGCTCAAAATGCAAAAGTCGCTTTCCGAGGGTGACCTTAAGAAGGAAGGATACCACTGTCAGCAAGACGAGGGAAGCAAGAATTATGCCGCTGTGGGGGAGCAATGGGAGTGCCGGCAGGGTCAGTATTGTGAACATAAAGGAAAATTCGGGGGAATACATAGCGAGAATCAGGTAAATCAAGCCACCCACTACGGCAAACACCGTCCATATCGGAACAAAGAAGCCGATAACAGCAGGAACAATTCCTATGAAGGCGGCGGCGGGAAGGGTAAGAATCTTTTCGTTTACCGCATCGCTTTTATATCTCTTAAGGCAGAGGGCGTCGAAAATCACCGTCACAAGGCCGCCTCCCGAGGATACGGCGTATGCCAAGGGCTTATCCGTCAAAAGAAGGGGAATTGAAATTACAGAGCAGACCGCTCCTATAATAAGGTCTGATACGGGGATTTCTGCCGCCTCACTGAAATAATAGCTTGCGAAATTCATAAGAAGCGTCACTATGGCGAAGGACATAAGAATCACTCCATAGCTTCTTACGTATATGTGTGACAGTATTGAGGTGAGCCGCTCGAAAAATTTTGCAACAGGGCTTTCAAGAAGCTTTTTTGCGTAGGTTGAGCCTACGCCGCTTATAAGCTTGTCGGAAAAAGTTTTTCCCGCACGGCTGATTCCGCTCTTTCGGAATTTCTCCTCGGAGCTCTCATAGCCGAAGAGAAAATCAAGTAGGTTCGATTTTTTCAAGAGTCTCCCTCCTTTCTTTTGTCGAATTCATAAAGTGAAGCGCACTTAATGGGTCATCGTGTTAAAAAACGGCGTATCATTTTTTCTTTTTGTTTGTCTTTGGGTGTTCCTTTTCCCAAGCGTCATATAGGTCGGGGCGACGGATTTTGGTCAGCTCCAAAGCCTTTTCAAGGCGCCACTGGTCAACCTTTTTATGGTCGCCGCCCACAAGAACGGCGGGCACCTCCATACCTTCAAAGACTCTTGGCTTGGTGTATTGCGGATATTCAAGAAGTCCCGAGGCGACGGACTCCTCCTCGTAGCAAGCGCTTTCGGCAAGAACGCCGTCCTTCAGCCTTGAAACTGCGTCTATTACGATACAAGCGGGGATTTCACCGCCGGTTACAACGTAATCTCCGATGGATAGTTCCTCATCTATAATGCCATCGATTACCCTCTGGTCAACGCCCTCGTAGTGACCGCATAAGAATATAAGCTCGTCGTACTCTGCAAGCTCACGAGCCACCCCGTGGTTAAAAATACGCCCCTTCGGTGACATATAAATCACTCTTTTTCTGGAATCGTCCGAGGTTTTTGACAAAACCTCACGGTAGCAGTCGAATATGGGCTGACAGCTCATAACCATACCGACACCTCCCCCGAAGGGAGTATCGTCGGTTTTTCTGTGTTTATCCTTTGAAAACTCTCTTATGTCGTAGCAAAGGACCTCAAGTATTCCGTTTTTCTGCGCCCGACCTATAATACTTTCCGACAAAACATCGGATACAAGACGGGGAAAAAGGGTCATAACGTGAAATTTCATACGTCCTCAAAAAGACCGGGAATAGGCTTTATCATAACGCCGCGGTCAATATCAATTTCTTTTATAAATTCGTCCACGTCGGGAACAAGAGCTTGTCTTCCGTTCTCCGTGTCGATTACGTATAGTTTGCCTCGGGGTACGTCGGTAATATCGACAACTGTGCCGAGAGTCCTACCCGTGTCAACGTCAATAGCGGGCAACCCTATAATATCGGCGAGAAAATGAGAACCCTTGGGGAGGGGAATATCATCTCTGTTCAGGTATATCACACGGTTTTTAAGAGCCTGCGCTGCCTCTCTTTCGTCGAGCCCCTCTATATGCATAAGCACAAGAGCGCCGCTGACAGATGCCGAAATTACCTTCGCCTCCTTATATCCGCCGTCCTTTTCGGCGAAGAAAATGCGCTTTTGCGCAGCGAGAATTTTCGGTGTGTCGCACCAGCTTTCAATTTTTACAACACCACGGACACCGTGGGGCGAAAGTATTTTTCCGCATTCAAGAAATTCTTTTTTCATACGATGTATTTTACCATAAATATGCACCTTTGTCAATATTTATAAAAAATACCTGATTTAAAATCTATGAGCGTAAAATATATGTGTGCGTATTCGCCTTTGTATATGCCTCGGTGCGTATTGTACGAGCTGAACTTGCGCAGCACGGAAGAATAAGGTCATCTGCGCTTCAAGGCAACACACTCCTCGTAAAGCTTGAGATAGTTGTTTTTCATAATATCAATGGAGAAGCGGCTTTGGTAAATATCAAGCGCACCTGCCTTAAGCTTTGAATATAGACCTGCGTCCGAAAGCACTCTTTCGACAGCTCGAGTAAGGGCCTTGTAGTCGTCGGCTTTGAAAAGCAGTCCGTTTTTCTCCTCTGTAATCATTTCTGTGTTTCCGCCGAAATCCGAGGCTACGGTGGGTATGCCGAGGGACATACATTCCGAGTTTGCAAGGCAGGAGGTTTCCGTTCCGCGGGAGGTATTTACGTTCAGGAAAAACAAATTCTGATAGGGGGTAGGGTCGCTTGTATAGCCGCAAAATCTGACACGGGACAGCACACCCAATGCGGCGGCTATCCTTTTATAGTCGGCAGCTAACCTTCCGTCACCGACGAAGAGGCAGTAAAGGTCTTGATGGCTTTGCAAAAGCTCCGTCATAGCTCTCAGCAAAAGGTCCTGCCCCTTGACCCACTCAAGCCTTGCGCAGCAGCCTAAAATTTTTGCATTGGCGGGAATCCCGAGAGAGGCTTTAAGGTTTCTTTTTTCCTCTGCGCTCGTTATGCGGCGTGGTGCAACTCCGTTTCTTATAGTGACAATTTTCTTCCTTGGTATTCCTTCGTTTTCTAAATTTTTAGTGGCAAAATCAGCAGTGGAAACGGTAATGTCCGTACAGAGGTCATAAAGCCGTCGCTGAAGAAAGCCCGTTTTCTTCTTTCCCTTATCGTCATAGGCGCAGTGCCTTGTGGATATACGGAATGCGCCTCCTGCAAAAGTTGCGCCTATTCTTGCCGAAAGGGATGCGTGAGTGTGGACTATATCCGATGGGTGGCTTTTGAAATAGCGGTAAAACTCTGATACGTCGGAGGCACAGAAGCTTTTGTCGCCCACAATCGGAAGCTCTGTGATTTTTGCTCCCGACTCTTCAAGTCGGCTCTTTATAGCAGAGCCTTTCGGAATTATGATTTCTATATCAAATTTATCCGATAGCGCTCCTGCAACCGAAGCTACAAGGACACCTGCTCCCCCTACGTTTGTATCTGTCAGCACATTGGTAATTTTCATACACGCCCCCCGGTAAATGCGGCAGAAGCCGCTTTGAATTTAATAAAATATGGCTGCCACGATGTTGACAGCCAATATGTATTAAAATTTCGCTTCGCTTATGAGGGATTTTTGAGGACGTAAATTCAAGCACGGACTTGAAATAGGGTTTGGTCCCTTTTATTTTGCTCTCTTTTTCTTAAAATATTCACCGAGAGTGCATTTTGCCTCGTCAGCGAGTATGCCTCTGTCAACTCTCGGCTTGTGATTAAATGGGTATTCCGATAAATCAATGAGAGAGCCGAGGGCGCCGAATCTTACGTCGGGGGCTCCGAAAACAACTCTCGGGATTCTTGAATTTATAATAGCACCCGCACACATAGGGCAGGGCTCGAGGGTGACGTAAAGGGTTGTACCGGGTAGCCGCCAGCCACCTAATTTTTCACACGCCTCCTGAATTGCGAGAATTTCCGCATGGTGAGTGGCGCACCTTGAGCCTTCTTTTTTGTTGTGCGCTCGGGCGATAATCACCCCGTCACGCACGATAACCGCTCCAATCGGAACCTCGTCCTCCTCGGCGGCGGCGTGCGCCTCCTTCAGCGCTTCTTTCATAAATTCTTCGTCCACTTTCGTGTCAAAATCAATTTTTAATTCTTTCATAGCTTACCTCGCAAGATTAACAAAGGCAACGATTACCGTAACGCATACGAATATGAGGGGCGCATAGTGTACCTCTTCCGTACGCTTTTTGTCAAAAAACGGATTAAGTAAATCCGAGTAGCTTTTGCGCTTTATGAAAATTATCAAGGCAGAAGCTGCGGTTGCCATGACAAATATAAGCGGCAGTATAAATTCTGGAACAGATACGAAAAATTCCGAGCCTATGAACAGAGCCAAGGCATTATTGAACAGATGCAGTATAAATGAAGGAAGAACACTTGAGAACTTTATATCTATAAGAACGAATATAAGCCCTGCCAAGGCGGCGTAGGGGATGGTGAAGAAATTTCCGTGTGACATAGCGAAATAAATAGAGGATAAAATGATGCACCATCTTCCGCTATGGGGCAACAGAAGCTTTATAGGTATGTATCTGAAAAGCAGCTCCTCGCAGGCGGCAGGAAGGAGGGCGTGTATAAGTAAAGCCGTTATAAAATCCTCGCTTGGCATACTGTTTGGCAGATATCCCAAGGATGTGAGAATTAAATTCGTAAGAAAGGATACGCCTATAATGGCGAGGGTAGCAGGGAATATCAAGGGGAGAAATTGAGGGAGCGCTGAGGGCTTCATACCGAAGCTTATTTTAGCTTCCTCCTCTCCCTTTTCCCGTCTGACAAAAATAAAGCCTATGAAAATCGGCAGAATAAAGGCAAGATAATGAAGAAGGTCACCCGCTACTCCCTGAAACAGACCAGCTATTCCAATGAGAAGAATAAAGAATAAATCTATACCCGTGATAAAAATTATAGCTTTTTTCATTATCTTACCCGTCCTTTCTTAAACAATAGAGAAACGTAACTTGCCGCGCTTTATATCCGCCTCCGAAACCTTTATATTTATTCTGTCGCCCAGCTTGTATATTTTGTTCTCCGAGCGCATTGTAATGTTGGCTTCGTCGTAAATAAAATATCCGTTCAAATCCGATATGGGAATAAGACCCTCGCAGGTGTTATCAAGAGTTGCAAATATTCCGAAGGAAGTAATAGAACTGACGGTAGCCTCGTACTCGTCACCGATTCTGTCCGACATATATATTACTTTGTACAGGTCCTCGATTTTTCGCTCTGCCCCGATTGCCCGAAGCTCACCGTCTGTGGCAGCCGCAGCTGCTCTCTTGGCATAGCCTCGATATTTTTCTGCCCCCTGACCCTCTATAAGAACCTTGTGAATGATTCTGTGAGTGGCAAGGTCGGAAAGCCTTCTTATTGGGGAGGTAAAATGGCAGTAATTTTTAATTCCGAGGCCGAAATGCCCCTTCCTTATTTCAGAATATTCAGCTTTTGCCATAGCTCTGAGGGCGGCGTATGATAGGGGAGCGTAAATGCCTCTGCCCTTAGCCTCGTCAAGGAGCCTTGAAATACTGCGCCCATCTGCTTGACCTTTGGAGATATAAGAGGTGTCAAATCCGAGATTGTGGGTGAAGGTTATAAATGAGGAGAGCTTGTCCTCCGGCGGCGGCTCGTGAATGCGGTAAACGCAGGGAATATCCTTTTTGAATAACAGAGATGCGACAGCCTCATTGGCAGTAAGCATAAACTGCTCTATTAGCCGTTCCGCATCACCCCGTGTACGCTTTATGATGTCTTTTGGTATGCCGTTTTCGTCCAGTATAATCTCTGCTTCGTCACTGTCAAGCTCTATGGCGCCTCTTTTTCGGCTTCTTTCTTCGAGAATAAGATAAAGCTCTCGCATAAGCGTAAGGGTGGGAATCAGCTCCTCGTATTTTTTAAGAATATCAGCCTCTGCTTCATTCGAAAAAATACTGTTAATTTCGGAATAAATGCCCTTGATACGGCTCTTTATCACCGACGGCTCGATTCGCACGTCTTCTATATCGCCGTTATCTGTCAGGTTTATTATGGCGGACAGAGTGTATTTTTCCTCTCCCGGGTTTAAGGAGCAGGCTCCGTTGGACAGAGATGGGGGCAGCATAGGAACAACCTTATCGGTAAAATAGACGCTGTTTCCTCTTCGCATTGCCAATCTTTCAAGAGCCGTTTTTTCCGCCACGTATGAAGAAACGTCTGCAATATGAACGCCAAGCGTCCACCCGTGCGCATTTTTCTCTAAAGAAATGGCATCGTCAAGGTCCTTTGCGCTTTCGCTGTCAATGGTGAAAATTATCTCCTCTCTGACAGTGCGACCCTCATAGCTTATCGGGGTTGCCGCCGCTTCTTCTGCGTCCTTTATTTCATTTTCGGAAAATTCCGTTTCAATATCAAATTCCGCAAGAATTGCGCCGTAATTTGCCTCCTTGGACATACTGTTGCCGAGGTTTTCAAGCACTTCGCAGCAAAGATATGAGCCGTTTCTTATTATTTTCCCGATAACTTTATCTCCCTCGGTGGCATCAAGGGGATTTGTAAGGTAGAATTTCCTTCTGCTTTTCCCGTCGTCGGAGATAACGAAGGATTCTGTCACATAACGCCTTCCGTGGCGGAATCTCTCGGTATATACCGTGCCTATGACTGTTCTTTTCGGCTCGGTGATTTCGATTATCCGACCCTCTGTGCGCTCTTCTCCTCCTGCAGTCGTGTAGGTGTGATATATTGCCTTGACTATATCACCGTTTACTGCGCCTGATGTGCTTTCACCGGGAATAAATATGTCACGCCCACCCTCTGGATTTACAACGAAGCCGTAGGAGTGGGGAGTTTCCGAGAAGGTGCCTATTATTACAAGCTCCCCCTTCCCGGTGCGTCCTCTGTATCCCGAGTCACGGGATACGTTTATTTTTGCCCCCGAATAATCGACCCCAACCTCACGGAGAGCCTTCATGAGCGCCCTTTTTTCTTCTGCCTTACGAGCGCTCTTACTTTTGAATATTTTAAAATTCTTTTTGTTATTTCTCATAAAATTAGTCTTTGCGGTTTCCTTCCAAATAATCCGCAGTGTAAAATTAAAAATAAACGGAGTCTTGATAATCAAAACTCCGTTTGTCTTATTACTTAATCATTAGTGCTGAATACGTCAGAAGAGTACTGAGAAATCTCGGTCCAGCTATTCTTGATGTTAGAATAATCGGGCTGAAGAACGTAAACTGCAAGAACTGCAACAGCGAAAACGATACAAGCAATCAAGGATATCTTGAAAAGAAGCTTGCCCTTCGCATTACCCTTATCTTTTCCGTAATAGGTTTCGGAGCCGCCCGCGATAGTGCCGGAAAGACCCTCGTTGGATTTCTGCAGAACAACTGCAACTACAATAATAACTGCGCATACTAAAAGTACGGCAAGAAGAATATATTCGAGCATTTTTTATTCCTTCCAAAGAGTTTTGCGCCATTTAGGCTATAAAATATATAGGTATTCTACCATAAAGAAACGGAAAAATCAATACCTTTTTTAAAGTTTTTCCGAAGAATTACAAAAAAGAGGTTACCCCTCGTTTTTCCTGTGGCTTTTCCAGCTTGATGGGGAGAACATAATTATCATAGGGAATATCTCAAGTCTTCCGAAAAGCATAGCAAATGAAAGCACCAGTTTTGAGAAGGGAGAGAATGAAGAGTAGTTGCCCATAGGACCTATCACGTCGCCGAAACCGGGACCTACGTTGTTGAAGCAGGAAACAGTGGCGGTCAGATTTGTGACGAGGTCAAAGCCGTTTATTGATATAACGAAGGTGGTGAGTATGAGTATTACCACGTAGATTGATAGATAATTTATAGCATTTCTACCGGTTTCCTGGGGTATTGAGTTGCCGTCGAGCTTTAGGGGAATTACCGTGTTTGGCTTCAGCATTTTCTTTATTCTGAGGCGTATGGTTTTGAAAATAATTATAATTCTTGAAAGCTTCAAGCCACCGGCTGTAGAACCGGCGCAGGCTCCCGTAAACATAAGGAGCAAAAGAATTGATTTTGAAAATTCGGGCCACAGGTTGAAATCCACGGTGGAATATCCCGAGGTGGACATTATAGACGTTACCTGGAAGAAGGATGCTCGTATACATTCCTCAACCGAGCTGAAGGTGCTGCAAGCCGAATTCCATATATTCACAGCAATCAGAGTTGTGAATATGACAGTCAGCAGAAGATAGACGCGAAGCTCCTCATTTTTTGCAATCGGGCGAAGTTTTTTAATCAGTATGAAGAAATAGAGGTTGAAATTTATACCGAATATAAGCATAAAAGATGCTATAACCCATTCTGCCGCGGGATTGTTGTATGCGGCAATCGAGGCGTTCTTAACGGAGAAGCCTCCTGTTCCCGCTGTGGCGAAGGTGTTAACTAACGAGTCGTATAAGGGCATACCCGTGCAGAGAAGCGCAGTAGTCATTATAACGGAAAGACCTATATAAATTCCGTATAGGATTATAGCTGTTTTTCTCATTTTTGGCACTAACTTGCCCTTTTGAGGTCCAGGCACCTCGGCTCTCATAAGGTGTATCGTGTTTCCCGATTCGCTGGGGATTAAGGCGAGGACGAAAACGAGAACTCCCATGCCGCCAATCCAGTGGGTAAAGCTGCGCCAGAATAAAATTCCCATAGGCAGTCCCTCTACTGCCGTCAGTATTGAAGCGCCCGTGGTGGTGAAGCCTGATACTACCTCAAAAAAGGCGTCTATAAAATTCGGTATAGAGCCTCCTACTACGAATGGAAGCGCTCCGAACACGGACATAAGTATCCAGCTGAGTCCTACGCAAACAAAGCCTTCTTTGGCGTATAAACGTTCGTTTTTTGGCTTCAGAATAAGCATTATCGGCAGGGCTATAAGAAGCAGAATGCCTATCGTAATAAGGAACGGGTACAGGGGTTCTTTGTAAATTGCGGATACGAGAGTAGGTATCAGCAAAAGAGCCGCTTCTATTGAAAGAACGTAGCTCAGTATTCTGAAAAGAAATCTGTAATTCATTAAATTATGTCCTTGATGCTCATCATTTTCTTATCCACGCAAATGACAATAACAGAGTCGCCCGAGCTGATAATATCAGAGCCTGAGGGGATTATTATATTGCCCTCGTGGATTATACAAGCGATAATTGTGTTTTTCTTCTTTTTAAGGTCTTTCAGGGGAATACCCGTGATTCCCTCAACAGGCTCCTTGACGGTGAATTCAAGAGCCTCAACCTCGCTTCCCATTATTCTGTGGAGTGATTCTATTTCAGAGTCATGGGTTGCGTCAAGGGAGCGAACGAATTTTATTATCTGCTCCGCCGTTGCAAATTTTGGAGAAACTATACTTTCAATTCCCACGCCGCGGAAGAAATCAATGTAGGGGAGGGAACGTATCATAGTGATGATTTTAGGCACCTTTTTCGTTTTCGCAAACATTGATACTATTGCGTTTTCCTCGTCCTCGTCAGTCAGGGCGAGAAATGCGTCTGTGGATTCAATGCCCTCTTCTATTAACAGGTCCTGGTTTGTGCCGTTTGCGTTTATTACGGTAAAGGAGAATTCTTCCGCAAGTTCACGGCACAGCCGCCTGTCCTTTTCTATTGCAACGACGTTGATGTGAGTCTTTTTTAAAAGCTCTCCAAGGTAGTAGGTTGTCCTTCCGCCTCCAACAATCAGAAGCTCGTTTGCAGGGCGCTTGTAAGAGCCCTCCTCCTTGAAGAATTTAACCATTTCCTCTTCTGAGGCGGTAATACAAACGTCGTCTCCCTCTTCAATTACGAAATCTCCGTTAGGGATGTAAATTTCTTCTCCGCGTCTTACGCTGCAAACGAGAAACTTTGAGGTGAGAGCCTTTCTTATGTTATAAAGAGAGGCGCCGCATATGGCAGATTTTTTTGAAACGGTAAATTCCGCAAGCTCAACTCTGCCGCCGCAGAAGGTGTCAAGCCTTGTTGCAGAGGGGAATTTCAAAATTCTCGCTATCTGGGTAGCTACGGTATGCTCGGGGTTTACAGTCATGGAAATTCCCATATCGTCGCCTGTGAGGGTGAGCAGGTCGTTGTATTCAGGGTTCCTTACTCTTGCAACGGTGTGGAGAGTTCCGAGCTTCTTTGCCGCATAGCAGCATAGGATATTAACCTCGTCGCCGTTTGTTACGGCAATAAGCAAGTCCGCATCCTCGGCGCCTGCCTCTCGCAGAACCGATATATCGGCCCCGTTTCCGATAATGCCCGTAACGTCGCTTGAATTTGATATTTCGTTTATTGCGCCCTCGTCAGTGTCTATAACTACAATGTTGTGACCTTCCTTTGCCAGCTGGCCGCATATTGTAGCGCCGACGGCGCCGCTTCCGACAATTATAATATTCATAAAGGGGCTTAATCCTCCCTGAGTAGTTTATAGAAGATAAATTTTTGCATATGTGATAAGTAGAGAAAATCAGCTTTTCGCCTCGTTAGCTATACTGCGTGTGATATTTTCAAGTATTTTTACGACCGTGTCCATGCCCTCAGCAGTTATATGCTCAAAGGGACCGTGAAAGGCATAGCCGCCTGTTCCGAGATTGGGACAGGGAAGCCCCATAAAGGAAAGCCCTGCTCCGTCAGTGCCGCCTCTGATGGGTTCTACTTTTGCTTCCACTCCAGCATCAGCTGCCGCCTCCTTTGCATATTCCACGATTCGCATAACGGGCAAAATCTTTTCCTTCATATTTTTATATTGCTGTTTGATTTCAAGAGTCACCGTACCCTTGCCGTATTTTTCGCTCAAAACCTTCTCTATGTGGGAGAGCGTGTCAAGTCTTGACGAAAATCGGCTCATATCGTGGTCTCTGACTATATAAGAAATCCAAGCCTCCGAAACAGAGCCTCCGACACCTGTTACGTGATAAAAGCCTTCGTATCCTTCTGTTTTTGCTGGAATTTCGGCAGAGGGAAGCATTGAGTTTATTTCAAAGGCAACGAGCGAGGCGTTAATCATTTTATCCTTTGCGCTGCCTGGGTGAACGCTGAAGCCTCTTATATTGAATTTTGCCGAAGCGGCATTGAAATTCTCATACTCAAGGGAGCCCTCCTCGCCGCCGTCAACAGTGAAGGCAATGTCAGCTGTCGCTAACGACAGGTCGAAATGAACTGTGCCCTCGCCTATTTCCTCGTCGGGTGTGAAGACAAAGGACAAGGGGCCGTGTGGAATTTTACAGGTCTGTATATTCTCTATAAGAGTCATAATTTCGGCAATTCCCGCTTTGTCGTCAGCTCCTAAAAGAGTTTTTCCGTCGGTGGTTATAAGGGTGCGTCCCTTAAGACCTTTGAGGTGGGGAAACTCACGGGGAGAAAGAATAAGACCGCTGTCGGATAAGGATACGTCATCTCCGTCGTAATTTTCGATTATCCTGGGCGTGACACCATCTCCCGAGAAATCCGTTGCAGTGTCCATATGCGCAATAAAGGCTAATGTGGGCGCCCCCTCGTACCCTTCGGTTGCGGGGAGCTTTGCATATACGTAGCAGTATTCCGAGAGGATGACCTCGGCGCAGCCTAATTCCTTAAGCTCCTCCGCCAGAGCCCGAGCGAGAACGAACTGACTGTCGGTGCTGGGAGAGGTCCCCGTTTCCTCGGAGCTTTGAGTGTTGTATTTTATATATTTTAA
>CAJGCM010000042.1 GCA_904501765.1 uncultured Clostridia bacterium
AGCTTCCCTTGAATTTTCGGCAGCTCCTCCACTATATCGTGCGCCAGTTCTTCAGATCTCACCTCAGCGTCTCCGTTTGCGCCAAGAGCTATAAAAACCTCTCCCTTTATATCGGAATAAACCTTTTTTAGTAGTCCTTCGCTATCAAGCCCTTCTCCATTCTTCGGCAAAAAATACTCAGGGAACATAAGGTGTTGTATGTTTTTCAGAATTGATACCACAATCTTCCGCGAAGGCAGGCGTTTTCCTTCCGAAAAACCGCCTTTTGACATCTCCGCAAGTATTTTTCCGTATTCAACGTTCTCCAATTTAAAGCTCCTTTACGCACATTTTTTGATACAACCGGTTTGCACTATAAATTACAAGGAAAGTATATCATACTTTGATATTTTATGCAAGTAAATAATTAAATTTACTTTATTAGCGTTAAGAAAGAGTTTTGTCTTTAATCAAAGCTTTTATTTCATATTTACGCAAACATTGAAAACTAAAATCCGCCAACGGTCACCGTCGGCGGATTCTTTGTAAGCTTAAAATTATTCAAATATCTTCTTAATAATTGCAACTATTGCGCCTACGATAGAGGTAGGAGCCGTTCCGGAGGTTACCGCCGTTGCAACATTTGTGGTGGCTACAGCTGCGGAATTAGATACCTCAATATCGCTATTGTACTTTTCAATAGCCGCATCAAGTGTCACCTTAGCTTCTGCAATTCCTGCAACGGTATCGTCAACGCCTTCGATATCTCTGCGATAAATCGCTTCGTGGATAGCTGCCCTGCGCTCTGCAAGAGTCTTTGCCTTAGCGATATTGTTTACCGCATTGATAAAGTTGTTGTTAACAGCTTCAAATACCTGGAGATGTATATCGGCATCAGAGAAAATAACATTCGCCTGAGCTACCGTTACGCCATCAACAGTAACATTAACCGATACATCACTTCCAAGAACCGAATAAACTCTCGCTATTTCTATCGCCGCATTTTTCTCCGCATCGGTAGTCGCACGTCCGATAGCAAGAACGGCCTTAATGTACGACTCGGTTGCTGCTACCTGATCCTCGCATGCCTTCGTGAGAGTGAGGTACTTATTGTAAGCCTCCTCAACACCGGGATAGGTCATCTCAACCTTCTCTAAATAGTAAGAAGCAGCAGCAAGGGCTTCTACTCTTACAGCATAGCTTTCAGTAGCATCTGCGTTGTTTATATTTGTAATGAAGGGGTCTGCAATAGAGCTCTTGTTCTCTACGTATGTTGCTGCATAATCGTATGCCTCAAGAACCTCATTCATATCTGCGAAGCCGTCAGGAGTGAAGGTTTCGTCGTAGAAATAGTATCTTTCAGCACGAAGATATGCATAGTATCTTGTAAGGAAAGTCTTGCCTGTATTACTTGCCAAGGCTACGTTTTCTACAAATCTAACAAGGCTATCCTCAACAGTTTCGAATCTGGAAATAGTAGTATTTACTTTTTCGGTTATACCTACCATATCCTCTGCGCTATAGCCGAGAGAATCATTTACGTATGTGGGACAAAACTCAAGCTCCGAAATAACATCATAAACAGCTTTAAGCTCTCCATAGGAGGAAATAAGAGGGTCGCCAATCTTCTTCACCTCTTCGATAACAGCTATCGTTTCGTTCTCAAGATTCTCAAGAGCTGCCATCTCGTCTTTTACAAGCTGAATATCAGCCGCAAGATTTCCTGCGGGAACCAAGGTGGGATAATTTGCAAGTATGTACTCGATGGTTTTTACGGAAGCATAAGCGCCATCAGCGGCAAGGACACGCTGGGGATAAGCCGCATTTGTATTTATAAGACCCACAGATGCCTTAAAGGAAGCCAAGGAATCGGCTGCATAATAACCGTAGCAAGCGTCTATTGCATCAGCAACCTGCTCCTTAAGAGCGGAGTCTGTGAGCGCCTCGGGACTGTATCCGTGGAACGCAACCAATCTGTCAACTGTCGAAAGAAGGTCCTTAGCATAAGCTTTATCGGGAGCTGCTTTAGCAATTTCAGCCTTGTAAAGAGTCATTATGCCTTTTATACACTGACCTACTATCTCGTCCTTCTCAACGAATGAGCGAGCATAGGAGCCCTCGTAAATCTGGAGATAGTCGGTAATCACGCCTTCGTTTCCTGCGTTGTAGACGAAAGCAACAGAGCTTACCTTATAATCTGCGACTGAGAAGTTATAGGTTTCAGAAACAGCGCCGTCTGTCGACTTAAGATTTATAGTACCGCTGACACCTGCCTCACCGTTTTTGAAATATGCTCCGATGGAATACAAAGCATTTGATACGGTGACACGGGACTCTGCGTTAGGATAAACCTCAACCGCATTATCTTCACTATATTCTACATTTCCGCTTGTAGCCTTAATCTTATCGTCTACCTTGAACACTGTAAGAGGAGCGCCGGTCTCATCATAAACAATCAAAGCGAAAGAGGCGTTAAAGGATATGCGAGCATTTATGCCCATTCCCACAGGAGCTGACGCTTCGGTTGCCTTAAAGATCACGGGTCCGAGGTTGCTGCTCGTCAGAGCCTTTCCGCCTTCCAAGGGGGCGATGCTCATTGTCGAAAGCGAACCGACAACGCTCAAAGATTCGGAAACCTTTGCAAAGGCTTCGTTTGCGCTGTCAACACCGTCAAAGCTTTCTTCAAGATATGTTTCAGACTCGTAGTATTCCAAAACGTCCTTATAGCTCGTCATAGTAGCGCCTTCTGCAAATGCGGAAATCGCAAAGCATGAAACGGCGAGAGCCATAATCAGAAGAACTACGGAAAATTTCCTTGTGATTTTCATAAGAGTCTCCTAAAATAAATATTTTATTTATACGATTATATTATATCATTGTGGGACAAAAAAATCAACTCGTCAATATGGCAAAATTTCCACTTTAATTTTGTGTCTTTTGTACAAGCAAAGCCGGAGCTTTTCAACAGTTTGACTTTTTTACGCAATTTTCACATTTCTAAATTGATGCTCTCATACGCTGATTTTCTTAGTCCTTTTTTACCATTTCGCACCTTTTTGTCGGGGAGCGTGTCATAATCTTTTTAAAATTCTATATATTTTTTATGTGCGCAGACTTGACAAGGTTTTACAAAATATGTTAGAATATAATTGATATATTTTGTCCGCTTTTGCGGCTCGGATTTTTTAAGTTTCCGATTTTTAACTTTTATCGACAAACAAGCTGCGCTGCAGTTTTTGCGGCGGAGCAATCCCTTCCCTTCTGATACACGGGGTGAGGGGAATAATTGCTCACAGTGGCAAAATACACGGAATGGAGAACTCTTGCGTTGAGGAAAAGCATATATACTTACTACAAAGAACGCCTGATTGAAATCGGCGGAAATAACAAATGCCTATATCTTAAAAGCGCCGCTCGCAAGGGCGTTTACGATATAGGAAGAATACTTGAGGGAAGAAGCGATAAGGTTGCGGAATTCGTTGAATTCCTGTGGTTTGGCGGCAAGGCACCCTTCACCCTTATATCAAACAAAGAAAAAAAGCTTATACTTGAAAACCTTGATATACAGAGCAGATTCGAGAAGCGCCGACTTGACACATCCTCTCTCATAGGCGAGGAACTGCTCCGAGCTTCCCAGAAAAACGAAAAAATCAAAAGAGAGGAAATAGGACGGGCTATTGAAGCCGAGATAAATAAGGTCAAGGACATTAAGAGAACTGTTGAGGAAATAGAGCGTGAAACAGGAAGAGCCGAGCTTTATATAGGCTATCCTTTTGTTTTTGGAACTATAAATCAAGGCTCAAAAAAGGTTCCCGTAAAGGCGCCTCTTCTTCTCTTCCCCATTACTATCGAATTTCCCGATGAAAGCACCGTTGAAATTTACGCTAACAGGGGCGAGAAGGTACAGTTAAACAAGGCTCTCATTTTCGCTTATGCGCAGTCTAAGAGAATAAATATAGACGCCCTTGATACGGAATTTGACGACCTATCTAAATTCCAGAACTCAGGAGCTGTGATTAAGTATCTCGAAAGCTTCAATATCAAATTTGACGGAAGCGACTACGAATCAAAAAATATATACAACTACGACCGCTTCAAGGAGCCAGAGGCTAACTCCTCGCTCTCTGTAAGATACGCTGCGCTCCTTTCTCGCTTCCCACTGTCAAATTCAATTTTCAGCGATTACAGCGCTCTTGAAAAAAAGCATCTCACGAACGATGCTATATCGGAGCTTTTGCGTGTCGGTAAAATCAAGAAAAAGAAAAAGAAAAAGAAAAAGCCCGGAAAATACGAGCATAACATATACAACGTAAAGGCTCTTGACTATGCCCAGACCGACGTCATAAAAAAGGTTGACGAGCAGGGCAATATGGTAATTTACGGCCCTCCCGGCACGGGTAAATCCCAAACCATCGTCAACATTATAACCAACGCCATTTCGAAAAATAAAAGGGTGCTGGTGGTATCCCAGAAGAAGGCGGCGCTGGACGTTGTTTACAACCGTCTTGGCGCTCTCAACAAAAAGGCTATGTATATAACCGACGAGAGCCGCGAGAGAAAAGCCTTTTATGAGAATTGCCTTTCGGCTCACCAGGATAATATGATTTCCTCTCTCGTTGAGCTTGAGGAGCTTGAAGCCTCATATAAGGAGCTTCAGGACAAAATCGACGAGCAGAAAAGGCTTCTTGACGATATTCATACAGTGTTGAGCAGGAAGCTCCCCTTCGGGCTTTCGCTGCTCGAAATGTATAATTCCTCGGTGAACATTTCAAGGACCTCCACCGACTACTTTATACATACGAAGCTTCTCGAAACACCCGTTATGCTCAAGTTAAAATACGACGAGCTTAATGAGGCGTTATCTGATATAAAATCCAACAATCTTGAGGAGCTTTATTACAACTACGTTCAGGACAAAGACAAAAACCCCATAATAGACAGAATGCGCCAGAATCTGGAAATCACTACTCTTGCGGAGGTTAAAGCAGAGCTTGAAGAAATCCAGAAATCAAGAAAAGGCATATTCAATACGGCTAAATACCCCTATTACCGCCAGGTGCTTACCTATTATTACGAGATAGACCAAGACAAATATCTCGACGCTGCTGTTAAGCTTGAGGTTAAGTTTGAAAGAGCAAGGCTCGGCTTCTTCAAGGTTAAGCCAAAGGTAATAAAGGATCAGTTTATCGAAACCAAGCAGGCGATTGACGCATATTCCGAGGAATACGTCTGTCTTAAACGAGTGCTGACCGACGAGGGATACCTTGCTGTTATCGACAATATTCTTCGAGGCAACACCTCTTACATCAAATACGTATACGATGCAATAGACAATTACATTTCCATAAGAGATGTGAACAGTCTGCTTGAAACTCTTGATAAAACCAAGCTTGCAGTGCTTAACTTTGCTTACGGAATAAGCAAAAACTACCAGCATTACAAGGAGGTTTTGTCAAAGCTGATTCCTATTCGAATCTATCAGGAAATAATCAAGTGCGAGGAGGAATTCAAGGAAGAGCTTGCGAAGATTGTCGATTTTGAGAACGTGACCTCGAGGATTGCAAGATACGAGGAGCAGCAGCTTGCCGTTTCCATAAAAATCTGCGAAGGAAAATCAAGTAAGGATTACGACGAGCTTTACGAAAATGCAAAGAATAACAAGGACTATCTTTATCAGATTTCCAAAAAGCAGAAATTCTGGCCTATACGCAAAACCATGGAGGTTTACGGAGATTTTATTCTCACTCTGTTCCCCTGCTGGCTTCTCTCCCCTGAGAACGTTTCCAACCTTCTGCCCCTTACGAAAAATCTATTTGACCTTGTTATTTTCGACGAGGCATCGCAGGTGTTTATAGAAAGCACAATACCATCTATTTACAGAGGTAAGAGCATCGTCGTTGCAGGCGACTCAAAGCAGCTGCCTCCCTCTACCGCATTTATGAAAAGGTATATGGGAGCTGACGTTGACCTGGTGGAGGATTACTCCGTCCAGGCAGCTCTTGAGGTTGAAAGCCTTCTTGACCTTGCCGTTTCAAGGTACAACAGCGCAAATCTTACCTACCATTATAGAAGCCAAAATCAGGAGCTTATAGATTTCTCTAACCACGCATTCTATTCCGACGGACTTCAAATAGCTCCAAATATTTCAAAGAACAACGGCTCCCGTCCTATTGAAAGAATCAAGGTTTCGGGAAAATGGATAGACAGAAAAAACACCGCAGAGGCAAAGCGGGTTGTGGAGCTTCTGAAGACTATTTTTGCCGAAAGACGTGAAAATGAGAGTGTTGGTATTATCACCTTCAACTCCGACCAGCAGACCTGTATTTCCGACCTTATTGACAAGGAATGTGCGAAGGATTCCGCATTCCGCTCCGAAATCCTTAAGGAAAGACTACGTTTTGAGAATGGTGAAGATACGGGTATATTCGTTAAGAATTTAGAAAACGTTCAGGGTGACGAGCGCGATATTATAATATTCTCCATAGGATATGCCGAAAATGAGCACGGAAAGGTTTATACAAACTTTGGTTCTCTCTCGGCGGAGGGCGGAGAAAACCGTCTTAACGTTGCCGTAACAAGAGCGAAGAAAAAGATTTACGTAGTAACCAGCATTGAGCCCGAGGCTCTGCGCACGGAGAGCTCGAAGAATTTGGGTCCCAAACTCTTGCAAAAATACCTTATGTACGTAAGAGCTGTTGACAAGGGTGACAAAGCTGAGGCTCACGCTATTCTCGAGGAGATTGAAGGCACCGAGGCTGTGACACCGGCTCAGATTTCCGCCCTTCCCTCTATCGAAGAGGCTATCAAGCAGAGGCTTGAAAAAGCGGGATATTCCGTGGACACCAATCTCGGCAATAAAAACAGCCCCATATCTCTTGCGGTTTACGACGAGGAAAGCGACAGATATCTTATCGGTATAGTCCTTGACAAGGACGCATTTGCCGCATCCGACGCCTGCCTTGAGCGTGACGTTTGTCAGCCAAGATTCTTAACCTCGAAGGGCTGGAATCTTATAAGAGTTTGGAGCCGCGACTGGTGGCTATACCCCACCAAAGTTATTAAAACCATAACCGCAGCAGCCGAAAAGGCTAAAAAAGCAAAAAAATAAGACGATGCCTTTATAATTTTTTATCAAATCGGGCGTTTTATGCTTCGTTTACGGAAAATATTTACATTGTTCTTGCTTTTTTAATTTTTATGGTGTATAATTGTTTAGAACTAAATCAAAAAGGAGATAAGTTGTGAATTTCAATTTCTTACTTGACCAGACAACGCAAAAAACCGAAGATCCCTACGGTTGGGTTGGAACGGTTATAATGCTCGTTCTTGTTTTTGTGGTATTTTATTTCTTTATGATAAGACCTCAGAAGAAGCAGGAAAAGAAGGACAGCGAAATGCGTGATTCTCTTGCTGTTGGTGACGAGATTACAACCATCGGCGGAATTATCGGTAAAGTCGTTTCCATCAAGGGTGAAACCTTCGTTATCGAAACCACCAAGGATAAGACAAAGATTCGCTTCCTTAAGGGCGCTATAAGAAGCGTTGACGTTAAGGCGGCAGATATTGCAGCTGCTGTTATTGAAGGTCAGAAGGCCGACGAACAGATTGATGCTCCCAAAGAGGCCGTTGCTGAAGAAGCTCCTGCCGATAACGTGGAGACAGAGGTAACCGAAGAGAATTAATTTCCCTTCGTTCTCACAAAGAAGAATAATAACAAAAACCTCCGAATATAGTTTAACAAAGCTATTCGGAGGTTTTTGTTATGGAATTTATGAAACGTCACAGCGCCGAGCAGGGCTCGGGGAGCGTAAAAAGAATATTGATATCAAGTTTGATTTGCGGAGCAGCAATTCCTCTGTTTTCCTTGATTTTCAGCATCTTTTGCTACAGTAGCGACGACCCGCTGGGAAAAATCAATCTTTTTTCTTTAATTTCACTTCTGCTCTCGGGAGCGGTGGCAGGTTTTATATCGGCGAGAATAAACCGTAAGTACGGAAGCGGCTCCTGTCTTATACCTGGAATAATAGTTGCTCTCGTGATTTTTGGTGTGAGCCTGATTTTGTCAGGCGGCGCTTTTCTTCCCTGCCTTATGAATTCCGGATGCTATGCTCTTGTCTACCTGTTCTTTGCAATCATTTCAAAAGGAAGGGATAAGGATAGTAAAAAAAGACATTTTCGCAAGTAACGTTCTTTCTTATATTGTTTTAATTGCCTTTCAGCGCTGTGCTAAAGGCAAAATAAAAGCCTCGTCAGAGCATTTTTCTCTGGCAGAGGCTTTTATTTTTTTACTAATTCTTCCGCACTAATACGTAAACTATAAAGAGATTAAAGCAACTTCGGTATTCTTGAGATATAGAACGGAAGCGCTTCTTCAAAGTTTACACCGTAAAACCTGCGGCATTCGTCATTCATAGTGTATCTCATGGATTCAAGAGTGAAATCTGTTGCAAGTGTTAAGGAATCCTCAAGAGAAAGACCGCGCATAAGTCCTCCAAGAGTTGCGGAGGCGAATATATCGCCTGTTCCGTGATAAGTCACGGGAAGGCGCTCATTAAAATATGAGCAGTAGGTGTCGGTAACTGAATCGTATGCGTAAAATCCTATTTTGTCACTTTCAAAGCTTATTCCTGTAAGGGCGGCAACCTTCGCACCCATATCGGTAAGCTTTTTCAGCGTTACTCGTACGTACTCCTCGTCATACTCCTCCCTATACTCTTCTCCAAGCATAAATGCCGCCTCGGTAAGATTTGGTATAACTATATCTGCCCGTGAGGCGAGAGTTGCCATTTTCTTCGCAAACTCCTCGGTGAAGCCTTTATAGAGCTTACCGTTATCCGCCATGGCGGGGTCAACGAGAATTATGTTGCTTTCGGTTTTAAATTCTTCAAAGAATTTCTCCATAAGCTCTATTTGTCTGAAAGAACCAAGGTAGCCTGTGTATATAGCATCAAAATCAATCGAAAGCTCACGGAAGGTATCGGATATAGGTGTTATCTCGTCTGTAAGGTCGTGAAACGTGAACTTCGGAAACGCCGTATGAGTTGAAAGAACGGCAGTAGGAAGTATGCACGCCTCTACACCTGCGGCAGATATAATAGGGGAAGCAACTGTAAGAGAGCAGCGCCCAACGCAAGATATGTCCTGTATTGTGATTATTCTTTTCATTTTATGTATCCTTTCATTTAAGTTTAAATTCTTATAATTAATCCACAATTTTTACATCTGCTCCGAGTGAAGAGAGCTTTTCTTCAAGCCTTTCGTATCCACGCATGATAACCTCGGGCATATATATTTCACTTTTCCCCTTCGCCGCAAGAGCAGCCATAAGACAGGCGGCGCCACCTCTTAAATCCGGTGAGTGAACCGAGGCGCCCTTAAGCTCTGAGGGGTGTATTTTTGCAAAGGATTCGTACCTTGTATATCCGACTCCGAAACGGGAGAGCGCTTCAAGATAGCCAAACCTCCCACGCCATACCGTTTCCTCTATACTACCACCAAAGAACCTCGCCATAAGAGGGCATAATTGAGGTTGCAAATCCGTTGGATAGCCGGGATATGGCTCGGTTTTGACGTTAATCTCCGCAGTAAGATTTCCACGAAAGGTCGTTTGAGCAGAGTCGGCGGTGACGCTTGCGCCACCGGCTTTGAATAGATTCAGGAAAGCGTCTAAATAAACCGCTACATTCCCCTCTACTGTAATTTCCCCGTCGGTAAGAGGAGCCAGTGAAAGATAGGTTCCAGCCTCAATCATATCGGGAATCACCGTATAATTGCCACCCCGAAGCGGTCTTCCCGTAACAAAAACCTTATCCCCATCATAGGCAATATCGGCACCTGCGGATATGAGAAACTCCGCAAGAGATAAGACATGCGGCTCTCGGGCGCCCCCTTTTATAACAGTCTTCCCTTCCGCCACCGATGCCATAAGAAGGGCATTTATTGTGGCGCCGACAGAAACCTTATCAAAGGTGATTTCGCCGCCAACAAGCTTCTTTGCCGTCAGTGTATCCCCGAATCTTTCCACACCAAGTGCAGCAGCTGCCGCAAGATGCATATCAATGGGTCTTTTATCGAAATCACACCCACCAATCGGCGCAATTTCTACCAAGCCAAACCTTCCGAGAGATGCTCCTATCAGGTATGAGGAAGCTCTGATTTTAGAGGTCAGAGCGCTATCGGGTTTAGTGTATTTTAAGCTTCGGGTATCGACTATCAGGCACTCACCATCTCTTATCACCGAGGCGCCGAAGGATTTTAGTATTCTTATGGCAACCTCAACGTCTCCGATTTCAGGAACACGGCGCAACACCGAAACTCCGTCGGTCAGGAGTGTTGCAAAGAGTATCGGCAAGGCTGCGTTTTTTGAGCCTTGAGGCACCACTTTGCCCCTCAGGCTTAAACCGCCGTTTACAATTATTTTCTTCATAAAATGCAGCTCCACTTTAAGTATCACTACATTTTATTCTTTTTTCACGTTAGGGTTACAGGCTCAGTTGCTGTAATATGCTACGCACAGTCTGGTCACCATACTGTAGCTGACTATTCCCTCCGTGCCCTGGGCTTTCAGGTAATTATCATTAAGAAATCCCGAAATTTTCCCAAGAAGCTCATTTTTATTTTCTTTATAGAACTTTGTATATTCGCTAATTTCCTTTTTTATCCTCGGGTCAAGGAGCTTTACTGCAGACGCACATAGCTCCTTATCGGCTTTACTGAGAGCTGATGCCACGTATTCCAGCATATTTAGGTATCCGCTGTATCTTATATAGGAGTCAGAGGAGCGGATACATACCATAAAGGCTATAAAATTAGCTTCGTTTTCTCTTGCTATGCCTCGCTGATGCGCCAGCTCGTGCGCCGCAGTAAATGGTATTGTGTAATCCGGAAAATGAACGTTTACGTTTGCTTCTCCGGTAAAGTAGGAGTATATACCCGTAATTTCGATAGCGGTCATTCCTCGGCTTAATATAACAGGCTTTACCGAGGAAGTAAAGTTCTTAATTCCAAGCCCCTCATATTCCTCCGCAAGGGTGTCATAGGAGAGGCAAAGCTCCTCGCTTAAGGAATAAATATCAAGGGGGCTTACAGAAGAGCCGTTTTCCGAAAACTTGATATTTTCAAGCTCACGCTCGCACCCCTCCTTCAATTTCAGAAATGCGTAGTGGAGATTTTCCGCATTAACCTCTGCATCGGGGAGCTCCATTTTATCCTGTACGGACTTCGTTTTATATCCGACGCCTAAAGTGAACACATAAAGTGTGTAAAAGAGTGTCAATACCGATATAACGGTTATAAGAAATCGGAAATAGCGCTCCTTATCCGAGGATAGCTTAACCGTTATCGCTATTATAACCGTCAGAAAAAACGGAAGAAGAATAATAAGCAGCTCAGCCAAAGAGAAAGGTAAGAATCCAAATAGCTTGGCAAGTCCTAAACGAAGAGTATAGCCTATTCCTTCACTTACCCTGTCGGCAAAATCGGCGCTGAAACTTGCTATTATTTGTATCAGAATAGCAATCAAAAACAAACAGAGAAGCACCTTTGAAGCTACGGTGAAATATTTGTTTATAAATTTCTTCGCTCTTTCCACAATGCTCCTCCTCGTTTAAGTTTATAATGGCGACAGACCGCCTCCGATTTCAAGCAATGCGTGGCAAAGCTTAATTAAAAATTCGCCGCCCTGCGTGATGCCGGTCCTGCTATCAGAAGATATGCGCCTACGTTAAGTATAACCAGAGTTGCGGTCATTAAACTCACGATAACCACAGCAGAGGTCATTGACATACCGAAAATTGCGAGAACGAAAAATGCGCCGCCGACGAGGAAACCAAGCATCATAGATAAAAAGGTTGCCATAGATTGCTTTACAACCTGCATCTCATTGGTGAATTCGAATTTCGGGAATGCTACGTTAAGAAGTATACCTGCAAAGGCAAAGAATACGTTTGCAAGAGCGGGAATTAAAAGATAAAAGGGGCAAAGATATACAGGAGCTGATGTTGCTATTGCCAAAAGAAGCCCGGTTACTGCGCCAGATGCCGCTCCTATTACGACGTGGGGCATCGCCTTTGCAAAAAGGTAAGTTTTAGGCTCTATAGGCATGCTTTTCAAAATCCAGAAGCTCTTTCCCTCAAGTGACAATGCCGACGAGGAAATCATAACCATAGACGACATAAATACTATTAAAGCTATTATCATAGGCGCAAAAAGCTCCGATGCCACACCCAGGGGAATCTGAAGCATCTCGCCTACAGCGACTTCAAAATCACCGCGCTTAACTATGGCAAAGCCACCGAGCAAAAGCATAAATATTACACCAAGCCCGCCATTCAGCATATAACCCGCAGACGAGAATAATTTTGAAAATTCCTTTTTAACCAAAGCTGAAAACAAGCTTTTTTGCTCCAGCTTTTTTGCGTGGTATTTAATCTTTGCTGAGGTTTTGCTGCCTGTTGCGATATAGATAAAGCTTTTTGATATAACAAAATAAGCGACAGCGGACACACAAAAGCTTAAAAGAAGGTAGATAATCAGCGCTATGGGATTGAGAAGCGACACAGAGCCTACAATTCCGACGAAGGAAAGCTTCTCGGCTACGTCTGTGAAATTGTTAACTATATTTTCGATAAGAGCGTCTAAATTCTCCATTAAGTAGGTATAAGCCGCCATATATGCAAAAAGAAACAGCATATACAAAGCCATAACAACTACGGTTTTATTTTTCATTTTAGCGGATATAAGCGCCACCAAATATCCCACTCCCGACGCTAACGCCGTTGCAAGGTGGGGCAAGGTGAGAAATACCAGGACACTGCCGGCTATTCCAATAGCGCTGCCACCCGCAATTATATATGACACAACCGCGGGTATCATTATCACCGCTTCTATAATGTAATTGTATATCATAACCGAGGCTATGCGGCTGATAATAATATCCCCACTCTTTATGGGCATTGAAAGAAGCAGCTCGTTATCCTTGCAGTCAAAAATCTCGCTTTTTGTTTCGAAAATACTGAGCACAAAAAGCACGGAAAGAGATGCCAACGATACAAGACCGAAATATATATCATCTGCCCCGAAGGGAATAAACACCATAGCAAGGGATATTGTCACGGTGAACACAAAGAACAGAAGGGATGCCGCAAGAAAAGCAAAAAGAAGAACGTACAGAGCCACCTTTCCTACTGATACAGGCTTTGGATTTCCGTTTTTATCCTTGCCTCCCACAAGACCTAAGAATGTAGATTTCAGTCGTATTGAAAGAAGCCTTCTAATCATCGGATTCCTCCAGCTCAAGGAATGCGGATTCAAGGGAGCTATCACCCTTTACCTCTTCCATAGTACCCGATACAACGAGCCTTCCGTTTTTTATTATTGCGATTTTATCGCAAAGTTTTTCGGCAACGTCAAGCACGTGGGTTGAGAAGAAAATTGCGCCCCCCGACAAACAATGCTCTCGCATAAGCTCCTTAAGCACGTGAGATGCCTTGGGGTCAAGTCCTACGAAGGGCTCATCCATTATTATGAGCTTTGGGGAATGGAGAAACGCAGCTATAATTGCAAGCTTTTGCTTCATACCGTGGGAATAGGTGGATATAGGCTGGGCGAGGTCCTGCACAAGACCGAGCTTTTCGGAAAGTTTAGCGATTTTTTCATTACGGGAGGCATCAACTCCGTAAACGTCAGCTACGAAATTCAGATATTTTATTCCCGAAAGAAAATCATAAAGATCAGGATTATCAGGAATATATGCAATAAGCCTTTTACACTCCATAGGCTCGTGCTTCACAGACCTTCCGTCAATGAAAACATTTCCCTCTTCTATACTAAGAAGCCCAACGCACGCCTTGATGGTGGTGGTCTTCCCTGCTCCGTTATGACCGATAAAGCCGTAAATTTCACCCGGAGCAATACGAAGGGTCAGGTTGTCTACTGCGAGCTTCTCGCCGTATGTCTTTGTAAAATTCTCAATTTTAAGCATAAAAACCTCTCAAATTTTAATGCTTTTTACAGCGTATTTTAATATGAGGATATTATAGCACAGGCGGGATTTTATTGTCAACATTTAATATAATATTTTTAACCGTGCCGCAAAAAAATTTTTATGGTAACTTCTGATTTTTATGCCCGTTTTTTACAGTGCGCAAAAAAAGCTTTCTTCATTTTCCGAGATTTTTAGGAAAATTAATTTTTTTCAAAAGATTAAAAGTTTTTTTCCAAAAACCTCTTGACAAGAGGATTGGTATTTGATATAATATCAAGCGTCCGCGGGAGTGGCGGAACTGGCAGACGCGCACGTTTGAGGGGCGTGTGGTTTTACCGTACGGGTTCAATTCCCGTCTCCCGCACCAACAAAAAAGGAACTTTTGTCTACCAAAAGTTCCTTTTTTGTTAT
>CAJGCM010000043.1 GCA_904501765.1 uncultured Clostridia bacterium
TCACTTCTCGTTTGTATGATGCTCGGAACGGTGTTCTGCAACGTGTGCGATTTCTCCGAGGAGCTTATGGACAGGATAGACAGGTGGACAGCGCCTCTGTTTATACTCTTCTTCGTTCTCAGCGGAGCAAAGCTTGACCTTTCGGTGTTCGGAGATTTTGCGATAGTGCTGATAGGTCTTGCGTATATACTCAGCCGTTCCTTGGGTAAGTATTTTGGAGCTTCAATGAGCGCAGGTCTTATGAGGTGCGATAATAATATCACAAGGTATTTGGGAATAACTCTTCTTCCCCAGGCGGGAGTTGCTCTCGGCATGGCGATAAAGGCATCGGCAGAGCTTGGCTCAGATGGCCTTATTGTTCAGAATATAACTCTATTTGGCGTTCTTATATATGAAATCTTAGGTCCTTTGTTTACAAAAATTGCCCTTAAAGCGGCAGGTGAAATCATACCGGAGGGTAAAACCAGCGCCCGTGACATATCCTTGCAGGAAACTGCCGAGAGTAGCGATTAAGGTGCTCTAATAGCCCTTATCACTTAAAATATAGTATAAAAAACAGAGCTTTCTTTTTTGGAAAGCTCTGTTTTTTATAGTGAAATAAGTTTATCAAGTTCTGTTTTCGCTTGTTTTAACCAAGGCTTTCATACATATTGCCGCCGCAAAATAAAGCAGAGATGCGAATACCGAAAGTATCTGTTGAGCGTAAACGGTAAAGCCGAAAATTTCGTTACCGCGGCTCTGCATAAACTCAATCAGCGGGCTTGCGGCAACTGTGGTGAAGAACGTAATAACGCCCGATGCCGCCGCGTTAAGGGAAAGGGCGGAGGTCTGCTGCGCTTCAGGAACTGTTGCTAAGAGAATATTGGTGTCGGATACGTTATATCCGCCAAGACCTATATAAAAGACTATTATGAAAATCGGGTAAAGCACCGAGCCGTTCTGAGGGGCGGTGAAAATAGCTATAAAATAGGAAAGACCGATAAGGGGAAGCGCGGTGAGAATAATCGACCTGTGGGATTTATTCAAGGAAATCTTTCCGAAAACGGTAACCGAGAGCAGCTTAACCGTGCTTTGTATAGCCGTTATAATTGCAACGAAGCTAACGGTGAAGCCAAGCTCGTTTATCTGATAGGTGCCGAAGAATGGCATCGCAATACCGCCTGCCACGGAAACGAGGACTTGAACCACGAAAAGCCCCATATAATTTTTGTTTTTTAAAAGGCTTTTGAAGCTCTCGCTTATTTTCTCTTTTTTGTCAGAGGAATTTGCGTAGGGCTTTTCCTTTGAGAACAAAAGGGTGAGGAGATTTATAGCTGCAAAGGCTAAGATGCAAAGGGAGAGTGTCAAAAATGCTCCCTCCAAATTTCCAGCCGCCTCAAACTCGTCAATAACAAAGCCTGCTACGAGGGAAAATACCGTTCCTGCAACCAGGGACGAGCCGTTGGCTATCGCCGCGAAAGCGCCTCGCTTGTTATCGGGTACCAGGTTGAAAAACCAAGTAACCTTAACTGCCGCAATGCTTGAAACCATAAAGCGGGCAACAAGGAAGGTTATGAAGAATATAGCTGCAACGGTGCCTCCCCCTCCGATAAAGGGAAGGAGAAACATTCCAGCCATCAAAGCGTGGCTTATAAACATAATTGGAATAACGAAGCGTTTGACTGGAGCCCTGTGCGATATGTATATGGAGGCAAATTGGGCAAGAGCCGCAAAGGATACGATAGAGGTCATAATAGCCGTCATACCGTCGGATATTCCTACCGCGCCCGTTAGCTTTGCAAGAAATGCGCCGCCGCATAAAATGTTTATAAGATATTCAAAGGCGCATTCAATCCAGTATAAAACCCTGCTGCTCTTATAAATATCCTTTTTACTGTCTTCTTCGATTATTTCCGTTTTCACAGTAATACCTCCGGGAAAAAGGCGTTTTATCACCCTTTCTAAGGGTTGAAAGCTATCCCTAACACCGCTTTAAAAGCAAAAGTGCTAATACGCTTTTATGGAGAATTTTCGCTCCAAAAGCATAATAGCACTTTTTAAACAGCAAGTCAATGGTTTTAAAAGATTTTACCGAAACAAAAATTCAATGCATACTTGACTTCACTTTTTCGATATATTCATCAAGCGATACCACCCGTCCTGAGAGCCTTGAATGCTCTGCCGCAAATGCTAACATATGATTATAAGCCGATTCGCTTATAGTGCAAATAGAAACGTCGCCCTCCTTGCCACAGAGCAAATCGTAGAAGGAATCCATAATTCCATAATCACCGCCACCGTGTCCTGCGGTGATAGAATCACTCTTCGCCGCATCGGATATGCAGATCGTCTCGCTCTTCTCAAGAGTAAGGTCGTTTAGGGTAAGGTTAGGATTTCCCATCTCTCCGATGATCTCTCCTTTTGTACCCATAATTCTGATTTTACGGCCGCCCAGATTGAAAGCGCTCATATTAAAGCTGACAGTCGTGCCGCCCTCGAATTCCATATTTACCGTCTGGTGGTCAACCACGTCGTTGTCACACCTGAAAACACATCTTCCGTAATTCGTATCAGCCAGGGCGGACATTACGGTCTCATCGTCGGGCACTGAATGCATCTTGGTTGCCGAGCCTTTAAACCAGTTTCCGTCCTCTCTCTCCAGATAAAGCCGCTTTGCGCTGTAAACGCAGTCTTCTAAATGAGGGCATCCGTCGAAGCATCTGTCGGTAGCGCCCTCAGGAGCGTTTTCGGGAGTGAAATAGGACAGAGAGCCGAAGCTGTGAACTCTCGTGCAACGCTTTCCCAAAAGCCATTGTAAAATATCCATATCGTGGCAGGATTTTTGTAGAAGCATAAATGAGGAGCGCTCACTGTTGCCCCAATTGCCTCTGACAAAGCTATGGCTGTGATGTACATTACCTACACCCTCAGTATGTATAATATTCATAACTCTGCCGATTCGTCCACTGTCTATAATAGCCTTCAGTGCCCTGAAAAAGGGGGTGAATCTCAAAACGTGGCAAATCAGCACCTTGACGCCCTTTTCCTCAGCGCGCCTCGCTATATCAAGGCATTCCTCGGGGGTTGGGGATATAGGCTTTTCCAGCAAAAGGTCGTAGCCTAAATCAATAGCCTCTATTGCCGGAGCATAGTGATCTCTGTCCATAGTGGCGATTATCGCTGCATCTGCAATTTTACCTAAAGCCAAGAGGGGCTCCCAGCTCTCAAACTGCATTTCGGAGGGAATATTGTGCGCCTTTGATATAAAATCCCGCCTTTCGCGAACAGGCTCCGCTATTGCCACAAGCTCAAATTTATCAAGCTCCTTACCAATTGAGGAGTATGTCTTGCCTCTTCCCCCGCCGCCTATGAGTATGATTCTTTTCTTTTCCATTTCCAAAATTCCTTTTTAAGAAAATAAATTATCGGCCTTAAAAATATCTCTTGACCGACCTGTGATTTTATGATATACTATTTTTCAACTAAAGTAAATGGATAAAACGCCTGTTTTGGTGTATTATTCGACTGATTGGAGAAAAAATGAAGGATTTTGCCTATTATTCTTTTCGTGACGAGGAAAGCGACGGATTGAACCTGAATAGCAGAGAGAGCGAGGAAAGACCGATTATCCTGAACTGCGCAGGCTCGATAAATTTATCTAACCCCTTTACCACTCATAACCGTAAGGGGAGAGCCGATTATTACCTTATGTATATAGTAGAGGGTAAGCTTCGTGTGTATTTTGAAGATAGGTCCGTGACCGTCTGCTCCGGTGATTTTCTTCTTTTTCCGCCCGAATATAAGTATAAATATTCTCTTACCTCGGGTAGCGTTGCTTATTATTACGCTCATTTTACAGGGTCTTACGTTGAGAGCTTTTTGGGAAGGCTTGGCTTTGTAAATCTTCCTGCCGCTTTTTCGGCGGAGTCATCTTCGGCATTATCAGGGTTCTCGGAAATATTCGATATATGCTCAGGCGCTGTGCCAAAAGCGGAGCTTTATCTTGGAGCCGCGCTTGAGAAAATACTTATAGACCTCTCTTGCAATATTCTCTCGGAAGAGGGGAGGCGGTGCAGACTTAATAAGTCACTCACATATATAAATTCTTCTCTTTCTGAGAGTATCAGCGTATCAGACTTGGCAGCAATTGAAGGGCTTAGTCCCTCTCGCTATACGGCGCTATTCAGAGAGCTTATGGGGCAGGCGCCGATGCAGTACGTTTTATCTCTGCGCATAAATCAGGCAAAATCCCTTCTATCCTTAACCGACCTGCCTGTCAAAAAGATAGCAGAGCTATGCGGATACAGGGATAATCATTTTTTCTCTAAGGCATTCAGCTGTGCGGTAGGAGTCTCTCCTATTCAGTATAGGCGAGAATACCGATAAGCCTTTGTCAAAAAGGGATAGTTGTGATTAAAAATAGGGCGAGGTGCAAATCTGCACCTCGCCCTCATATATTTTGTCACTTTTAGTTTGGGTGTTACTCTTTTGCCTTCGCTTGAATTTTGCTTATAGCTGAATTCGCCCGCATTCAAAGTGCGCCTACGGTAAGCTTGATTATTAAATCCATATCGTCGGGCTGTACCTTTGCCTCGTGAGCCGCCTTATTACGCACCACCTCACCGCACTTTTCGCAGCGGTGAATAATAATATATCCTCGCTTGGGGTCAGGGAGCGCCTGTATCGGTCGCAGAATTCCACCGCAGTCGTTTGCCCTGTCACCGGGGTTTATATCAACGTGCAATGAGCATAGACAAAATGGGCAGTGGTTCCTTGAGGTATAGCCAAGAGGCAGAACCTCCTTACCGCAGCTCTTGCATATAAATCCGTTGTCATTTTTTGAAAATCTCTTGCTTTCCATATTACTCTCCTACCGCCCGAGGCTTTTAGGGCGGTTGTTCGCATTTGGTATAAGGCGTAAAATATGAGTTATGCTATAATAAAGGCTTTTAAGAAAGGGGGGTGTTTATGAAGAAAATAGTAAGCGCCGCCGTGGTTATCCTGATTTGTATGGCTCTTGGGTATAGCGCAATTTCCGTGGCAGATACGTCGCTTTCCTTGATTTTGAACAGGTAGCCACAATTTTTGATAAGGGCGTGTAGCTCCATCTGTCAGATGGGGCTCTTCATTTTTTGACGGAGTCGTATTTCGCGCTTGCGCAGTCTTGGACGTGCATCACTTTCCTACGCAGAATTTAGAGAATATATCCGAAACAAGCTCCTCACATACGCCTCTCCCGTCAAGCATAGAAAGCTCGCTTAAAGCAAGCTCTACGTCGGCTGAGGCTATGTCCTGTGTCAGCCCCGAGGTGTATGCTATAAGAGCCGAATTAACGTGCTCCAGCGCCTTCACAAGGGAGGCGTACTGATTTGCCGAGCTGATTATCGCATCGGTGCCAACGGTTATATTTTCTTCCTCAAAAAGGCTTGTAACTACTTGTGCAACAGTTGCCTTTGCCTCGGTGGGGTGCAGTCTTGCGGATATCCTTATAACAGAGTCGAAAAGATTTTCATAACCTGCAAATTCCTTGTCAAACTCGTCGCATACCCCTCTGTCCTGCATCGTAAGCACCGCAATTTTTGCGGCAGAGGAGCCGCTTTGCAGCCTTATCAACTCAATGTCCTCTTTGCATAAGGGCTCAGAGGAATTAAAGAGGGTAAAGATAAGCTCACTCTCTTCTATTCTCTTCTTGGAGCGCTCAACGCCTATTGCCTCAACTTTGTCCGTGACGTTATCTCTTATGCCCGCAGTATCAGATATGCGCAGAATTATATTTCCGACGGGAACGCTGCACTCAAGTATATCTCTCGTCGTGCCGGGGATATCAGTGACAATAGCGGACTCATCCTCGGTAAGAGCGTTATAAAGTGTGCTTTTTCCGACGTTTGGGCGACCCGCAATTACAGTCTTAACACCCGCCTTAACCGCTCTGCCTACCTTATATGTGGCTATTAAAGCTTCAATTTCCATCTTTGCGGACTTTAATATATCCTTAGCCTCACTGTCGGTGAAGTCGCCTAAATCCTCGTCGGGATAATCTATTCTTGCGTAAATGGAGCTCATAAGAGATAGCAGGGCCGTGTGTATTTCGGAAATTTTTTCGGACAAGCGCTCTCTTGATGCCGCCCGTCCAAGTCTTATCTGTCCCATACCCTCAGCGTCAAGAAGCATACCGATTGCCTCTGCCTCTGTAAGGGTCAGCTTTCCGTTTGTAAAGGCGCGCCTGGTGAATTCTCCCGCCTCGGCAAGAGCTGCGCCGCAGGAGAGCGCCGCCTCAAGTACGCATCTTGTTATAAGTATTCCGCCGTGACAGCTGATTTCTATTACGTCCTCTCCCGTGTATGAAAAAGGAGCGGGGAAATAGCAGATAAGACCATCGTCAATAACCTCTCCGCAGGATAAAATATCTCCCCATATCTGTCTTCTCGGCGCATTTTTTAAATCCTTAAGAGAGCCTTTGGGCTTGAACATTTTTTCTGCAACGGAAAGTGCTTCGTCACCGCTTATCCTTATAACCGCAACCCCACCCTTGCCGGGTGGGGTTGAAATTGCTGCTATTGTAGATGTAAAATTCATCATACCTCTTCTGCGTCAAAGGAAGCCTCGTCGCCTGCATCGGTTGCATCAGCGGTATCCTCGCTCAAATCTGTGGTGGGCTCGGATACGCCTTCCTTTTCCTCGTCCTCTTCAAAGATACCGCGAGGCTTCTTGTCGGTAAGATAAATAACTATCTTTCTGTTGTTGTCAGAGCCAATGGAATTTGTGGAAACTCCCTCAATGCCCTGAACCTCGGAGTGTATAATTCTTCTTTCATAAGCGCTCATAGGCTCAAGCGTTACGCTTCTCTTGATTCTCAGCGCCTTAGCAGCCATACGGCGTGCGAGTGCTCTGAGAGTTTCCTCTCTCTTCGCTCTGTAGCCACCGATATCTATGGTAACTCTGCTCTTGTCACGCTCACCGTTGGCGTTCTTTCTTGTAGAAACAAGGTTAGCGAGATACTGAAGAGCGTCAAGTGTGTCACCGTGGTGACCGATAAGGGAGGAAGCATCCTCGCCTACTATTGCGATTCTTCTCGTTCCGTCATCGCAGGAGTAAAGCTCTACCTCTGCATCAAGACCCATATTTTCAACAAGGTTCTTAACGAAATCAAAGGAAAGATCCTCACCGTGATTTACAAAGCGACGCTCCATCTTGATTTCACATTCGGGAATAACCTCACTCTTGGGCTTGTCAGCCTTAGCCTCGCGGGGCTTATCCTCACGGGGAGCTTTGTTTTCGCCATTTTTCTTTTTATCACGTCTGTTCTTGGACTTTTTGGATTCGTTCCTCGGTCTGTCCGCTCCGCCTCTGTGAGGCTTCTCGGTATCGGGAATTTCTATCCAAGCACGAACCTTTGCGGGCTTAACGCCGATAATGCCGAATATTCCACGGCTGCCCATTTCAAGAACTTCAAAATTTACGTCGTCTGTGATTTCAGCCTTGAGAGCGGCCCTTGCGTTCTCTTTAGCCTCTTCAACGTCTTTTCCTATTGCAATTGCTTCGTTTAACATCGTAATGCCTTTCTAAAACTAATCTTTTATTTCAGGTTTTTCCTGGGTCAGAGGCTTCTTTTCGCTACCGGTAGCGGGAGCAGACTTAACCTCGGGCAATTCGTCGTAATCGTCCTCGTCAATATAGTGAAGGGACTTGTATTTAGGCTGGGATTTGATAATCTTCTTCTGAGCCTTTTCAGCTTCCTTCTGAGCCTTTCTGATTGCCTTAAGCTCTTCCTCGGTATACTTAGGTATAGGCATAACCTTAGAGAGAATTACAGTCTGAATAATGGTGAATACAGACTGATAAATCCAGTAAAGACCCATAACCGCAGAGAAGGAGAAGGTAAGCCAAAGGGTCATAAGAGGCATAATGAGGTCCATGATGCCCATGGAAAGCTTCGTCTGCGAATTTTCTTCAGCAACGGGAGCTGCCATAGAGTTTCCGTTGAGCTTTCTCGATATCCACATAGTGAACCATTGAAGGCCTGCCGCTATGAAGGGAATAAGAAGAACGAGGGAAGCCACTGTGAAGCCATGCCAGCCGGGAGCAAAGCCAAGGTCTATTCCGAAAATGTCAAACCTGGGAATAGCCTGGTACAAATCCTCGGTAAGACCTGCCATTTCGAGATTAAGCTTTTCCGTTCCGCCCGCAATCCAAATTTCTTTGATTTTACTTGCAAGAAGAATTTGGTCGTCAGCGGTGAATTCGAGGGTGGTTTTAATTTTTCCGATAAGCTCGTCGCTGAAATTAGCGATATGAGAAAGAGGATTTCTTATAACGTTGTAAAGGAAAATAATTATGGGGAGCTGAATAAGAAGAGGCAGACAACCGGAAAGGGCGCTGTAACCCTCCTTCTGCTGAAGCTCCATGATTTCTTCCTGCTGTTTTCTGAGGGTAGCCTGGTCGTTTCTTCCCTTATACTTTGCCTTGATAAGCTCGATTCTGGGAGCCAGCTTCGCCATAGCTATCTGGTTTTTCTGCTGTTTTACGGCAAAGAAGAGGAAAAGCACTTTAAAGATTAAAGCGTAGAATAACAGCGCAACGGCATAGTTACTCCAGCTTGAAAACCAACTCAGTATAAAACCGAGTCCGTCGTTTAACCAATCAAACATTGTTAACCTTTTTATCCTTTTCAAAGTTTTTTGTGTCGGTATTTTTTATAACATCGCCGATATCTGCATCATCGGGCTTATATCTGAAGCCTCGCTCGGGAACCGGGTCGTAGCCCCCCTTTGAAAAAGGGTTGCAGCGAAGAATTCTCAGGATGGTCAGAATAAGACCCATAAAAAAGCCTCGTTTTTGAAATGCCTCAAGGGCGTAGGCGGAGCAGGTTGGTGTAAACCTGCAGCAGTTCGGTTTTATTGGCGATATAAATTTCCTGTAAAGCTTTACAAGCCCTATCATTAAATATTTCATATTCCGTATTAAATATTCCTATGCGGATTTGTACATACCGA
This sequence comes from uncultured Clostridia bacterium, assembly GCA_904501765.1. Lineage (GTDB taxonomy): Bacteria > Bacillota > Clostridia > Oscillospirales > CAG-272 > UBA1740. The sequence goes on from CAJGCM010000043.1 coordinate 8,973, forward strand.
GCTTCTGGAACAGGGCATTTAGTTGCCCTTCGATTTCTGTCGATTTCATATTCGGAGCTGCGCTTCTTGCGGCGATAACAACGAGAAAGCCCTGCTTAAGCCTTCCCTTAGCTTCAATAGCCCTGAGAGCTGCGCGGATTATTCTTCTGCATCTGCTTCTAACGACAGCGCCTCCGATTTTTGTGGAAACCGTGAGTCCGTATCGGTTCTTTATCTGTTTTCTTGTGTCCGCCATAGCAAGACGCTTTGCGGCGTAATCGGGAAGCACGTAAACGGCGAGAGCAGAGGACACGGCTCTCCTTCCCTTGGCGTATGCCTTATTATAGAGATGATTTTCGCAAATTGCTCTGAATTTCATAAAAACCTCTCTTTTTCCTTTTAGTTTTCGTCAAAATAGCGCTTAAACAAAAACCCCGATAAATGCACGTTCGAGCGCGCCTTATCGGAGGGTTTTGTCAGTCACGCATTTTTGTGACGTTATTAATAGGTCAGACGAGCTCTTCCTTTGGCGCGTCTTCTTTTAAGAACTTTTCTGCCGTTAGCAGTAGCCATTCTCTTTCTGAAACCATGCTCTTTGTTTCTCTGTCTTTTCTTAGGCTGGTATGTTCTCTTCATGATCTGCACCTCCTTCGGTTTATTTCAAATGTTGTCCTCTTCGTTAATCAAAAGATGACCGTACGAAAGCAGAATATATTATACACGAGGAAAGGTCTTTTGTCAAGAGCTTTTTCTCTTTTTTGACTGAAAAAATATTTTTATATAACAGTAAAATAAAAATAGAAACAAAATAGCGTCTAAAAATAGCTAAAACCCACTTCACTGTATTGACTTTTCGGGTGCCTTTATGGTAAAATATATAAATCATAATGAGATTAATATGTAACGTGTATGAGGGTAAGCCTCACGGATAAAGCATTTTGTAAAAAGGAGTTGTCCTTATGAGAAATTTGAAGAATGATATAGAAAAGGTGCTGGTAAGTGAAGCGGAAATTGACGCAATAACCACGAGAATTGCCGCTGAAATAGACAGGGATTATGCAGGGGATGATAAAAAGCTTGTTCTCGTTTGTATTCTGAAAGGCTCCCTTGTATTTATGGGCGACCTTATGAAGAAGGTAACCGTTCCCGTGGAGATTGACTGTATGAAGGTTTCCTCCTACGGCAAGGGCTCCGAGTCCTCGGGGCAGATACATATAGCGCTTGACCTTCTGCGCCCCGATATAAACACCTGCGATTTGCTTATAATAGAGGATATCGTGGATAGCGGTGTCACCCTCTCGCACCTTACAAAATATCTTGCGCTAAAGGGCGCAAAGAGCGTTAAAACCTGTACTCTTCTTGACAAGCCCTCAAGAAGACGGGTTGAGTTCGTTCCCGATTATTGCGGAATTGAGGTGCCTGACGAGTTCGTGGTCGGATACGGGCTTGATTTCGCCGAAATGTACAGAGCTTTGCCATTCGTCGGCGTGCTGAAGCCTGAAGTTTACACTAAATAAAAAGCTGGAAGGTTGCTTTGATAAAAAAGGTTGGATTATACACTCTCGGCTGCAAGGTGGCTCAATATGAAACCGAGGCAGTTGCGGAGGAGTTTGAAAGGCGAGGGTTTCTTCTCTCGGATTTCTCCGAGGTATGTGACGTGTACGTGATAAACACCTGTACGGTCACAGCGGAGGGAGATAGAAAATGCCGCCAGATTATAAGGCGGGCATCTCGTAAAAATCCCGACGGATTTATTATAGTTATGGGGTGTTACAGTCAGCGTTCGCCAGACGAGGTTGAAAAGCTCCCCGGAGTCAGTGCGGTGATTGGTACGGGAGGGAAGATGTCGGCTGTTGATATAGCTGAGCGGCTTCTTTCGGGAAAAGCCCCCTTTGAGAGCGGTAAAACTCTTGTGACAGACGTTGATTGTGAGCCGTTTGAGCCTATGAGTGTAACACGGGGAGAGCGCACCCGTGTATATGTTAAGATAGAAGATGGGTGCGAGTGCAGATGCACCTACTGCGCCATTCCCTCTGCCCGAGGCAGAGTTCGCTCGAAACCCCGTGCGGAGGTTATATCCGAGGTGGAGGCTCTTGCCGAGCGGGGCATTTGCGAAATTGTTCTGACAGGTATAGAAACAGGCTCCTACGGAGTTGATTTTGAAGAGAAATATACCCTCTGTGACCTGCTCACAGAGCTTGATGGGCGCGGTGTGGTGACGAGAATCAGGCTTGGCTCTCTTGCTCCCGAGCTTGTGGGCGAGAGGTTTGCCCACGCAGTAGCTCCACTGAAATCCTTAGCTCCACATTTTCATATATCGGTGCAGAGTGGCTCGGATTACACTCTTCGCAGAATGAAGCGCAGATATACGGCGAAGGCGGCTCTTGAAAATATACAGCGCCTTCGTAGGCTTATTCCCGGTGCGCAGTTCACTACTGACCTTATGGTCGGCTTCCCCGGGGAAAGTGAAGAGGATTTTCTTGAAACCCTTGAGTTCGTAAAACGAGCGGAGTTTATCGACTGTCACGTTTTCGCTTACTCAAAAAGAAAGAATACACCTGCCGCTGAGTTTGAGGGGCAGATTCCCGAGGACGTGAAAAGGAAGAGGAGCGAGAGGCTTATCAACATTGCCGAGGCGGTGCGGGACAAGGTTCTTTCGGATATAGTAAAAAAAGGCGATGTTATGTCTTGTATAGTAGAAAGCAGGAAGGGCGTGTATTGGTACGGACATACAGCTTCCTTTGCCGCCTGCCTCGTAAAAGAGAAGGATAAATCTCTTGCGTCTGGAGATATGGTGCTTGTCCGCCCCACCCATCACAATGACGGAATCATTTACGGAGAAATAATTTAAGATAAAGATAAACGGAGAATTGAAAATGGAAAACAGCAAAAAAACAATGGAAAAAATCGTTGCGCTTTGTAAGACCCGAGGCTTTATTTTCCCCGGCTCTGAAATATACGGAGGTCTTGCCAATTCCTGGGACTACGGTCCTCTCGGCGTTGAGTTCAAGAACAACGTAAAACGTGCGTGGTGGAAGAAGTTCGTTCAGGAATCGAGATATAACGTAGGTCTTGACAGCGCTATAATTATGAATCCTCAAGCATGGGTTGCGTCGGGGCACGTTGGCGGATTTTCCGACCCCCTTATGGACTGCAAGGGCTGTAAAGCTCGTCACAGAGCGGATAAGCTTATAGAGGACTACGCTTTTGCAAACGGCACTAACGATAACCCGGCTGCCTGGAGCTTTGCCGAAATGGCAGAGTATATCAAGGAGAAGGGAATCAGCTGCCCTATATGCGGCGGCCGTGATTTTGCGGATATAAAGAAATTCAACCTTATGTTCAAAACCTTCATAGGAGTTACAGAGGATAATTCAAACACTGTTTATCTCCGTCCCGAAACCGCTCAGGGTATTTTTGTAAACTTCCCCGCAACCCAGAGAGCTACAAGAAAGAAACTCCCCTTCGGTGTTGCGCAGATAGGTAAATCCTTCAGAAACGAAATTACCCCCGGTAACTTTGTTTTCAGAACGAGAGAGTTTGAGCAGATGGAGCTTGAGTTCTTCTGCAAACCCGGCACGGACCTTGAATGGTTTGCATACTGGAAGGATTATTGTCATAAGTTCCTTCTTAACCTTGGTATGAGGGACGAAAACCTGAGGCTCCGTGACCATGATCCGGACGAGCTTTGCTTCTATTCCAAGGCGACGACAGACTTTGAGTTCCTCTTCCCCTTCGGTTGGGGTGAGCTTTGGGGCGTTGCCGATAGAACCGATTACGACCTTTCCCAGCACGAGAAGCACTCCGGTAAGGATATGACGTACTTCGACCCCGAAACAAACGAGCGCTATACTCCTTACGTAATCGAGCCATCTCTCGGTGCGGACAGAGTTGCTCTTGCCTTCCTTGTTGACGCATACGACGAGGAAACTCTCGGAGAGGGAGATGTGCGTGTCGTTCTTCACCTTCACCCTGCTCTTGCTCCCTATAAGGCAGCTGTTCTTCCTCTTTCGAAGAAGCTTTCCGACAAGGCTCTTGAGGTTTACGACAGCCTTGCTAAATATTTCTCCGTGGACTTTGACGAAACAGGCTCCATCGGTAAGAGATACAGACGTGAGGACGAGATAGGAACCCCCTTCTGCATCACCTACGACTTTGATTCCGAAAACGACGGCTGCGTTACCGTTCGTGACAGAGATACTATGGAGCAGGTAAGAATTCCCATCGGAGAGGTTAAGGCTTACATTGAAAAGGCGCTTGAGTTCTGATGGCGGGCGAAAATGTGAATCGAATAGCCTCCTTCTCGGTAAACCACGATTATATAACCCCGGGGGTTTACGTATCCCGTATTGACGGAGATATAACAACCTACGATATGCGTACCCGTGTACCGAACAGTGGGAATTATATGGATAATCTCACTATGCATTCCGTGGAGCATATGTTTGCGACCTTCGTGCGAAACAGCAGGATTTCGGACAGAGTTATATATTTCGGACCTATGGGCTGTCAGACGGGCTTTTACCTTTTAGTAAGGGACGCTGACAACGGCGAGGTTCTTTCGGTAATAAAGGAAACTCTTGAAAAAATAATAAATCACGGCGGCGAAATGTTCGGCGCAAAGAGGGAAGAGTGCGGAAATTATCTGAACCTTGACCTTGAGTGCGCAAAGCTTGAATGTAAAAAATATTTAGCTGCCCTGCAAAATGGAAAAAACGACTTCGTTTATCCGACCTGTGAGGTGTTATGAAAAAGGTAGATATTGGCATAATAGGCGCTATGGACAGCGAGATAGAAATACTCCTTGATAGCCTTACCGACTCTGCGGAAGAGCACGTCGGTAGCATTACCTTTTATCTTGGCAGGCTCAGAGGAAAAAGGGTTGCAATAGCTAAATGCGGCATAGGCAAGGTCTTTGCAGCAATATGCGCCGAGGCAATGATAATATCCTATTCCCCCTCGCTTATAATTAACACGGGTGTGGGTGGCGCATTAAAGTGCGGCATAAATATTCTCGATATCGTGGTTGCAGAAAAGCTTGTTCAGCACGATATGGACACCTCTGCGTTAGGCGACCCCGTAGGGCTTGTATCAGGTATAAACCGTATATTCTTCCCGGCAGACGAGCGGGGCGTGAATATAGCGGAATCCTCGGCGTCAGAGCTTTCTATACCTATGAAAAGGGGCGTTATAGCTTCAGGCGACCTCTTTGTTGCAGACAAGGCGAAAAA
>CAJGCM010000044.1 GCA_904501765.1 uncultured Clostridia bacterium
AAAAAGCATTGATTTTACATTCGAATAATGCTATTATAATAAAAAACGCATAGAGAGGCATTATGAAATTCGCAATATACGACACCTTACCAAAGGAGTCAATGAATATAAGAAATACCGTTTTCGTTGAGGAGCAGGGGTTTATTGACGAGTTTGACGATATTGACAAAATATCCTCTCATATTCTGCTCTTTGACGGAAATTCAGCCATAGCAACCTGCCGTGTCTTTTCAGGAGATGCGCCGGGGGAATACCATATAGGCAGGCTTGCGGTTATTCGAGAATACCGAGGGAGGGGGCTTGGCAGGAAAATAATAGAGGAAGCCGAGCGGCATATACTTAGCTTGGGCGGCGAGAGTGCCTCTCTTCATTCGCAGCTTCAGGCAAAAAGCTTTTATGAAAAGTGCGGATACGAGCCATATGGCGAGATTGAATATGAGCAGGACTGCCCCCATATAGGAATGAGAAAAAAGCTGAAATAGCACACCCTAAGGATTATCGCTTCTTAAATCTTTCGCGCGGCATAAAGGAGCGTAAAAAAGCTTGGAATGCTTAAAAATAAAAACGGAGAATAAATTCAAGGCTCGGCAAGAGTTTGATTTACGTTCTCCGTTTTTTGTTTATATTAAGTTTTCCGCAATCTTTCTTTGCTCAAGGTATCTGTGCCTTACCTTGGTAAGGAAGTTTTGAACAAGCTGTGATTGATAATCCCTGTATGTCCAGGGGAATTTTTGCCACCCGCCCCTTGCCCAGAAAAGGGTAAGCTCCGTGTATATTCCGTCCTTAAGAGGAACACGGAAGCCGGTTTTTTTGGTTGTCGGTAGCATAAGTCTGCCGTGGCTTATAAAGCCTGGGTCAAGATTTATGAGCCTTTTTCCATTTTTGGAAAATTCCAGCTCAAGCTGGTTTGTATACGTTTTTATTTCAGCCTGTCTTTCAGGGTCAACAAGCTCCTCAAAGCTGAATATCCGTCTGAATGCCTCTCCGCCTATTTCCTCGTCGTAGTAGTCGGAGAAAAGCTCTGTAAAGGAGAATTCCTCCGTGGCAAAGTCGCATTTGCCGAATTTCTCCGTAAGAGCCTCCATAGCCCTGTCAAAAATCTCTCTGTCGTGGAAGATAACCCCCATAATCAGCTTTTCTTTTTCAAATTTTTCTGCAAGTCCCATTTTTTATTCTTTCCGTATTAGTCAAGTAGGTCAGAGGAAAGGTATCTGTCTATACCGTCGGGGAAGAGAACTACAATTTTCTTTCCGCGGTTTTCCTCTCTTTTTGCAATAACGGTTGCCGCAAAAAGCGCCGCCCCCGAGGAAATACCGACGCCGATACCCTCTGTTGCGCATACCGCCCGAGCTGCGCCGTAAGCTTCCTCTGTCGTGACGGTGATAATCTCGTCGTATATATCCGTGTTGAGAATGGAAGGGATAAATCCCGCCCCAATGCCCTGAAGCTTATGGGGTGCTGCAGAGCCGCCTGAAAGTACGCTTGAGTCCGATGGCTCAACGGCAATAATCTTAATATTGGGGATTTTTTCCTTAAGGTACTCTCCGCAGCCTGTAATAGTGCCGCCTGTTCCAACAGCGCTCACGAAGAAATCCACCTCTCCCTCTGTGTCCTCTAAAATTTCGGGACCGGTTGTTAGGCGGTGAGCCTCGGCGTTTTCCGGGTTATTGAATTGAGAGGGAATGAAGCTGCCCTCGGTTTCTTTAGCTATTTTTTCAGCCTCGGCGATTGCTCCCTTCATACCGAGTCTGCCCGGAGTAAGAACAAGCTCAGCTCCGTAAGCCTTCATTATTTTTCGTCTTTCCTCCGACATACTGTCGGGCATAACTATAATAACCCTATATCCGCGCCTTGCGCCAATATAGGCAAGGCCTATTCCCGTATTTCCCGAGGTAGGCTCAATTATGGTAGCGCCGGGGGATAAAAGCCCTGCTTCCTCGGCGGCATCTATCATTCTTTTTGCCGCCCTATCCTTAGCGCTCCCCGCAGGGTTAAAGGATTCAAGCTTACAGATAATCTCGGCAAAGGCGCCAATGCGGCTTTCATAGCCCCGAAGCCTCACCAGAGGCGTTTTTCCTATAAGTTCTTCTACGTTATCGTAAATTTTTTTCATTTTTAAATTCCTGATGTGTGTTAGGTGTCAAGAGAAAGAGCGTTTTCCATTTCCAGGCGCTTAAGCTCTTTTTTCATTCTCTTCATTTCCTTTTTGAGGCGCTTCTTCTCACGCTTTTCCTGCTTCTTGGCTTCCTTTTCAGCAAGAATACGAGCCTTTTCTATCTCCTCTTCCTCAAGAATTGCGCCTTCGGGCAAAATGCTCTTCGCCATAAGAGACTTGTTTCTCGGGATAGGATAGTATTCTATTTCCTTTGTATGCTCTCTCTTGAAGATAAGAAGGAAGCGGGTATGATAGGTCGCATATCCTCCCTCGGGCTCGCCAAGGGTAAGAATTTCCTCATATTCGCCTGTATTTTTGTCAATAAGAACGTGGCTGATAAGCTGCCTCGTTATTGTTTCAGTCTTGAAATCACGCTCGTTAAGAGGCGTTTTCATAAGATAATCAACGCTGTTTTTGGTTATGGCAAATATATGCCCCTCGTCGTATTCATTTATAAGGAATGCGCCGCCCAAAAGCTTTTCAAGACAGCTTCCGTCGGGATTCATTGAATAAAGAGAGGATTCCTCCTCGCCCTCTGACTTTATACAGAAGAGCTTTCCCGCTCCGAAAACAACCCCCTCGCCGAGGATTGAATCGGTGATTTTTGCCGCCTCTGTTCCGTCGCATCTACAAACACAGAGATTTCCGTAAAAATCAGAATAATGAACAAGACCTCTACCGATAGAGCAGAGTGCGCCAAAGCCTGAGGCAACCGTGTTTTTCGAGTATCCGTCAAGCTCGCATCTCATAAGTGTAGAGTTGCGCTCCCGCCCCTTGGTGTAATAAACGTAGCCGTCGTATATTTTTATGATTTCATCGAAATTAACGGCTATCTCGGAGCGTCTGCCTCCCTCGGCGGGTACGGAATAAAGCCTTATGTCGGAGTCAGAGCCAACGGTGTAAAGCACACGCCCCTCTGCCACGGTTACAAAATCCTTGATGTTTTTGGCAAGAAGCACAGGTGCGCCGCCCTCTGCTAAGGAATAAAGGTTTTCGCTGCCACTCAGTGTGATATATTCGCTGTAAATCAGCCTGCCGCCCGAAGAGGCGTGAAGCCCCTTCGTGGGACTTAAAATTTCGGAAATTTCTTCGGTGTTCAAATCAAGGCACTTATAGCTCTTTGAGTCACGCTCGCTGTCCGCCTGTATATAGAATATTTTGTCGTTAACAAAATCTGTTACGTCAACTATCTCGGGCAGAACCGTTTTGCAGCTCACCTCGTTCATATCTACCAAGAGAAGGGAATAATTGTTTCTTCTGTTAGCCTTAACTTCAGCTTTCCTCGTGAAGAATCTCTTTATGCGAGAGAAGAACCTCACAAGCCAGAATTTCTTTTTCTCACCCCTTATTTTTTTGCGTACGAAGAAGCGTTTTTTGTCTACGGTGATGATATTAGGCACCGTGTCCGAGGTGAGGGCATAGTCCCCCCATTCGGAGGAGTCGAGAATTTCAATATTGTCCCCATCATTTTCCGAGTCTGCGTAGAAGCAACAGATGCTGCTGCCGTCTTTAAGGAAGAATACCTTCTCTCCGAGTATTCCGATAATTTGTGAAATACCGTCAACGGCAAGGGAGGAAAGCTTTCCGTCCTCAACCCTGTAAAGGGACATTGAAATTTCGTCGCCAAGGCTGTATTTCTTTAAGAAGAAACGGACTCCGCCAATCTCAATAAGACCGCCTCCAAGCTTGTAAGGATTGGTGTGATAGTCAATTACCGCAGCGCTGTTTTTATAGCCCTTGATGGACAAAAGCATACGTATGCCATCGTCAACAGCCCCCTCGTTTATAAGCTTTCTTGCATTTATGTAAAGCTCCTCACAGTCGATTTCAGCCTCTGCCATTTTTGCCGCTATTTCGGCATTGTTTTTTTCCAAAATACCGCTGACGTATGGAATTTCCTCATATCGCCTTGTGAGCTTTATTTTTTCAAGCTTCTTTTCAAAGCTTGAAAGACTTGCACATAAATCGTTGATAATCTCGGGGCGGGCGCCGCATTTTTTTGCGAAAGCTATGTTTTCGCGCAGCTCCTCGCAAATTCTCGCCCTTCCGTTAACAAGCCTCTCGGATATGGAACGGTATTTCTTGTAAAGAGCCTTTGCTCCATCGGTGTCGCAGGCAAGGTGTGCTGCGGCAATTCTTGCCGCAATAAATTCAAGTCCGTCAGCCTTTTTAGCTAAAGGTACGGCAAGTCGCCTGAAATTGAAAACATACGTCAGACTTTCGCCTCTGAACTGCGAGAGGCAGTAATCAGCCACAGTGTCAAGAGAGGAAACCGTAAGCTCTTCGTTTTTTGCAAACTTTTCCCAAGGGAAGCTTTTATAAAAATCGTCGAAATATAAAATTGCATCGTCAGCGGAAGAAAAGCTTTTTGCAATGCTGATTTCGTCTTTAGGATATCGCTTGTCCTCTGCGATATAGGTCAGTAAGGATTTTACGCTCACGTTGCAGCCGCAAGAGGGGCAGAAAACCGCCCTGCGCTCTTCTTCAAATTCTAACGTGGTATTGCACGTCGGGCATACGCCCTTTATGTATAAAGTGTTTTCTTCCATTTTGGATTGCTACCTTTCGATGGAGAACTTTCATATTTTAAATATTCGTATACAGAATAATTATACAATAATTAAATAAGCTTGTCAAGGTGTCTTTGATGCGGTATTTATTGACTTTTTCCCGCGGTATTTGCTTTATCTCTTTCGCACATCACTTTTTGCGACGAGGGGTATTTTGCTTCCTTCGGCAAAATATTTTGTCTACTCTGAATTTTTATTTAAAATAACCTTGAAAAGAGTCCGCTTTTATGTTACAATAAAGGCAATTTTTAAAGATTTGGAGGGATTTTTCCCATATGTATAAAATAATAACCAAAAAAGAGCTTAACCCAACGGTTACAATGATGGAAATAGAAGCTCCACTGGTAGCAAAAAAGGCAGAGGCGGGGCAGTTTATAATTCTGAAGGTTGACGAGGATGGGGAGAGAATTCCGCTGACTGTCGCAGGTTACGACAGAGAGCGTGGCTATGTCAGAATAATATTCCAGGTGGTGGGAGCAACCACCGCCGCCCTTAACAGGCTTGAGGTAGGAGATAGCCTTTACGCCTTCGCAGGACCTCTCGGTATGGCAACGGAAACGGAGGGGCTTCATGACGTTTGTATAGTAGGCGGCGGCGTAGGCTGCGCTATTGCCCTTCCCATAGCGGAAAAGCTTCACGCCCTCGGCTGCCGTGTAAGCTCGGTTATAGGCTTCCGCTCGAAGGAGCTTGTAATTCTTGAAGAGGAATTCGGAAAGGTGTCCGACGAGCTTATAGTTGTAACAGACGATGGAAGCTACGGTGAGCGTGGCAACGTATGTATGCCTCTTGACCGTATGATTTCGGAAGGGCGGCACTTTGACCGCATAATAACCATAGGTCCTCTTGTTATGATGAAATTCGTCACTCAATCGGCTAAAGCGGCAAATATCCCCTGTACCGTGTCAATGAATCCCATTATGATAGACGGTACGGGAATGTGCGGAGGCTGCCGACTGACCCTTGTCAGGGACGGTGAAAGAATAACCAAATTCGCCTGTGTTGACGGTCCTGATTTTGACGGATACGAGGTTGATTTTGACGAAGCAATGAGTCGTGGCGCAATTTACCGTGATTTTGAGCGCCACGCATACGAAGAGAGCTGTAATCTCTTCCGTGGGGGAGGAAAGAAATGAATAAACCCAATATGAGTTCTAATAAAAACCCTATGCCTACCCTTGAAGGTGCTGAAAGATGCAGAAGCTTTAGCGAGGTAGCTCTCGGGTATGATGAGGCAGTGGCAATAGACGAGGCGCTCCGCTGCCTGAATTGTAAAAATATGCCCTGCGTAGGCGCATGTCCGGTAAATATACGCATTCCCGCCTTTATTGCCAAAATAAAGGAAGGTGATTTTGAGGGCGCTTATGAAATTATAAGCGAAAGCTCCGGGCTTCCCGCCGTATGCGGCAGAGTATGTCCGCAAGAGGTGCAGTGCGAGTCCAAGTGCGTAAGAGGCATCAAGGGTGAGCCGGTTGGAATAGGAAGGCTTGAAAGGTTCGTTGCCGATTGGCATAATGCCCACGTAAGCTCTAACGTGAATCGTCCCGAGCCTAACGGAAAGCGAGTTGCTGTCGTTGGAGCAGGTCCTGCAGGGCTCACCTGCGCCTCCGACCTTGCAAAGCTCGGATATGGCGTAACGGTATATGAAGCTCTCCATACACCCGGGGGCGTGTTAGTTTACGGCATACCGGAGTTCAGACTTCCAAAGGCTATTGTAAGCCGTGAGGTGGAGAATCTCAAGGCGCTGGGAGTTGAATTTGAATGTAACGTGATTATAGGAAAAACCCTTACCGTAGACGAGCTTTTCGAGCATGGCTTTGAGGCTGTGTTTATCGGCTCCGGGGCAGGGCTTCCCAAATTCATGGGAATCCCCGGTGAGGCTTACAAGGGTGTCTATTCTGCAAACGAGTTTTTAACAAGAACGAATCTTATGAAGGCGTACAGTGAGGGCGCAAGCACACCCATTATGAAGGGGGGCAGAGTTGCAGTAGTAGGCGGCGGAAACGTTGCTATGGACGCCGCAAGATGCGCTCTGCGACTTGGTGCGGAGAAGGTTTATATAGTATACCGCCGTTCTATGGAGGAGCTTCCCGCCCGTCGTGAGGAGGTTGAACATGCGATGGAGGAGGGAGTGGAATTTATGCTCCTTACCAATCCAAAGGAAATCCTCGGGTATGATAATCCCGAAAATAAGCGTGACCCAAAATGCGGCTTCGTTACCGGTATGGTATGCGCCAAAATGGAGCTTGGCGAGCCTGACGAGCGTGGCAGAAGAAGTCCTAAGGAAATCCCAAATTCCGAGTTTACTCTTCCTCTCGATACGGTTATTATGTCAATAGGCACATCTCCCAACCCCCTTATAAAATCCACCACAGAAGGTCTTGCCGTCAATTCAAGAGGCGGAATAGTCGTGGAAGCGGACACAGGCAAAACCTCAAAGGAGGGCGTATACGCAGGCGGAGATGCCGTAACCGGCGCAGCCACCGTTATATCGGCTATGGGAGCAGGAAAGTGTGCGGCGAAGGCTATCCACGAGTACTTAATGCAAAAAGGGAAAAATTGAAAATCAGCTTTGTAAAAATGCGTCTGCGCTGCCTATTTCGGGGTAGCTTTGGCGCATTTTGTTTTGCAATTTTTGACCGTCTTGGACATTTTATGTAAAAGGGCTCGTCATTTCACTTATTTTCCCATTCCTGCAATTTTTTTATAAGTGACAAAAAAGCGCCTATCTGCTAAAATAATTAGTAACGGTTTGTATTTTAGCAAGGTAGGAGGTAAAATGGAAATACTGAAGATAAGCGACTCAAAAATGAAGGTAATGCTAACAGCGGAGGATATGAAAAAATATAATATTACCTCAGGTGAGCTGGACTATAACGACTCAAAAACAAGAAAAAAATTCTGGGAAATTCTTGAAGACGTAAAAGTAAAGAGCGGCTTTGATGCAGAGGGCGATAAGGTGCTGATACAGTTTTATCCCTCCCGTGACGGAGGCTGTGAGATGTTTGTAACGAAGCTTGGAGTCCTTCCCCCCTCCTCGGAGCGCTCAATATATAAATCAAAAAGAATAACGATGCTCTCGAATCTTTCCCGAATGTATAAGTTTTCAGGGCTTCACGAGCTTGTTATGGGAGCCAGGCTTATAAAGGATATTGACTGTGCGCTGAGGAGCGATATATTCGTAAGCGAAGCGGGGGAATATTATCTTGAAATAAAAGAGCGCGGCGGTTTTGGCGGCGGCGCAATTTCTCCCTTCGAGAGGATTCTTGAATATTCGGAGAGAGTAGACCGAGTGTACTACCCTTACATAACCGAGCATTGTAAAAAGCTCACCGACGGAGATGCCATTAGTATGCTGCTCAGTTGACTGTATAATCCTCACGTCAATAAGTAAAAACAAAAATAACACTGCCGGGGCGCAAAGGTCAAATGTCGCCGGAGCAGTGTTATTTTTATTCATTAGGGTATATTTTTTTGAATGATTAGGATTTTGATTTAACCCTTGTCCTCAATATCCTTCATCATACCGACTCTTATACTATGTCTGCCGCCCTCAAATTCTGCTGAGAGGAAGCTGTCAAGAATGTCGGTGGCAAGGCAGGAGCCTATTACTCTTGCGCCCATACAGATGACGTTTGCATCGTTGTGCGCTCTTGTCATTTTTGCTGAATATGTATCGGAGCAAAGCGCCGCTCTTATTCCACGGTGCTTGTTTGCGCACATGCTCATACCTATACCCGTGCCGCAAATAAGAACGCCGAAGCTACCTTCAAGGTCTGACTGAACCCCCTCGCAAACGGCAGAAGCAAACACGGGATAATGGCAGGAAGCCTCCGAGTCCGTTCCGCAGTCGGTAACCTCATATCCTAAAGAAATAAGATGCCCCTTAAGCTCCTCCTTAAGAGTATATCCTGCGCTGTCAGCGCCAATGAAAATTTTTCTTTTGCTCATTGGAAAGTTCTCCTTATTTATTTTTTGAAAGTCTCTCAAGCCTTTCCCTCTCGGCTTGGGGAAGTCTTAAATAGGTAGGCTTTATATTTACGTCGGAGGTGTATTCTCCGTCTAAATATTTTCTGTAAGCTATGAGTCCTGCGGAGGCTGCGTTTTCCGGAATCAGCGATGGGGGAGTGCTCTCTGTGACGACTCCGTGCGAAGAAAGCGCCTCCTTTGCGATTTTATATCCGTCGCCAACAAGGTATACGCAGGACTCTCCTGAGGAGAGAATTACGGACGCAAGCTCGTCGCAAGACAAAGCAGAGTCCTCTGTCAGCCTCTCAATACTGTCTCCGTCGCACCTGAAGGCGGCAGTATAAAATTGCCCTCTTCTCGCATCCATAACGGGAATTATAAGTCCCTTGAGCCCGAGAAGATTATAGGCGAGGGATTCAAGCGTTGAAACCCCGACGCAGGGAGTATTCCTGCCGAAGGCAAGTCCCTTGATAACAGCCGCCCCGATTCTCACTCCCGTAAAGGAGCCGGGACCTGTAGTACAAGCGAGAAGGTCAACGTCGGCAAAGCCGAGCTTAAGCGACTTAAGCAAATCCTCTGCCATAGGCAGAAGCAGCTCGCTTTGAGTGCGCCCATTGTCAATGCTGTAGCAGCCAAGCACAGCTTCCTCTTTCAGCACAGCCACAGATGCTACCTTCGCTGCGCTGTCAAAAGCTAAAGTTATCATATTATCTCCAAATTGGGTATAGTTATATCTATTTTTCTGACGAGCGCCTCGGTGTCAGTGGCGCTATCGCCAAAGGACGTCCTTGATATACTTACGGTAATCGGTTCTTCCCTAAGGTAATCCTCGGCGTTCTCGCTCCATTCGGCAAGACAGTAGCCCGGGGAATCAACGGCATCGTCAAAGCCGACCGAATAAAGGTCGTCACCGTCGCTTATGCGGTAAAGGTCAAAGTGGTGAACGTTTTTTCTTCCCGCATATTCGTTAAGCACAGTGTAAGTGGGGCTCTTCACCGTAAAAATACCGAGGTGGGAGCAAAAACCCCTTACGAATGCGGTTTTTCCAACGCCCATCTCCCCCTTAAGCGCAATAAACGCCCGCTCAATATTGTTTTTTTCAAGCAGCTCCGCCAGATATGCGCCTATTTTTTCGGTATCTGACGGCGACTGTGACGTAAGATTAAGTGTCATATTTCTTACCTATCAAAGATTTTTTAAATATCCCTTGTACCCATCACCCATAAGCATCTTAAGGGTGGCTAAATACCTTTTGTATTCCTCCTCGGAATAATCGGAAACCTTAATGGCTCTGAGTAGCGTGTTTTTTGGAGTATCCTCGGGGTCAACAAGCTCTGTCGCGGTAGCGTCGTAGCCGAATGCCCTAAGCCGTTCAAGACGTAAAGCGTCTGTAACAGCCTCGCATAGCTTCCCCTTTAGCTTCGGGTATTTCGTTACGAAGGAAAGACTCTCGTCGTTGATTTTGTCCGAGAGATTTTTGTGGCAGCAGGGGGTAGAGAGGATTACCTTTGCCCCGAGCCTTACCGCCGTGTCAAGCACTATATCGGTGGCTATATCACAGGCGTGAAGCGACACAACAAGGTCAACCGATACGTCTGCGGGAGTGTTTTCTATGTTGTCGGTTATGAATTTCATTCCGGAAAATCCGAGGGACTGAGCCATATCGCGGCAATAATCGATAACGTCGCGCTTCAGGTCAATTCCGAGCATATTAACCGCTCTCCCACGCATAGCCGTCAGGTAATAATAAAGAGCAAAGCTAAGGTAGCTCTTTCCGCAACAAAGGTCGTAAACCGTAAGAGTACCTTTGTCGCCAAGGGTCGGATATATATTCTCTACGTACTCGAGAAATTTGTTTATTTGTCTGAATTTTCCCTGCTTTTTGTCGTGAACACGCCCGTTTTTATCACTGATGCCAAGTCTTATAAGGAATTCCTCAGCCCCGGACAAAAGATAGCTCTTCCGCCTGTCAAGGGCTTCTATCGCACAAGCAAAGTCGTCATTGTTCCTCGTCAGCCTAACGAGGAGCTTGTCCGCTCCGAGGAAAACCTCCTCGCCCTTTTTCGAGAGCTTATATTCCGCATCGGATACCGTAGTTATAAGATTGCATTGGCGGTATTCGTCAAGATAAACGCTTACCGCCTCTTTTATATCCTTTTCATAAAGATTTCTCTGGCTCACAGTATTTCCGGGCAAGGATAATTCAAATGCTAAAATTTTCTGTCCCCTGTGAGAGCAAAGCCTGCCGCTTATCTTTTCGGCAGAGGAGGTTTTTGGCCTTGAAAATACAAGCTTTTTTAAAACCCCCTTGTTGAAGCAGAGAAGAATCAGGTCGCAAAAGTCCTGCTTTATCAAGAGTGTTCCTCCGAGCTGTCCTCTCGCTTTTCCTTGTGACCGATAGAAAATCTTCTTTCGGTTCCGTTGGAAATTCTCTTAAGGTTTTCTCTGTGCATATAAACTATCATAATAGCGATAATTACGGTGATAAACAGGAGTATTCCCGTAGCGGGAGGAGTTTCCATAAAGCCCTTGATAATAGCTATATGACCGTTAACAACGACAGGGTAAAGCACCGCAACTGTAACCGATGCAAGTGATACGTATTTCGATATAACGAGCATAATTATAAAGAGAGCCAGAAGAATAGCGAATTCTATGGGGTTGAGAATAAGCGCCATAACAGCGGTGCAAAGCACACCCTTTCCGCCCTTGAATTTGTAGAAAATAGGGTATACGTGACCTATAATTGAGAAGAGTCCGGCAATGTAAGTCAGAGGGAACGTACCCTGAGGAATACCGCCGATGCTGATTCCGCCAAAGTAGCCGAAGCCACCGAGAATACCACCGATTGCCACAGCTATTGCGGTTTTCAGGAAATCACCGAGAAGGGTGAAGCCTGCTGCGCCCTTTCCGTAGGTACGAAGAATGTTGGTAAGCCCCGCATTTCCGCTTCCGTGGCGCCTTATGTCGTCGTTGTAGAAAATTCTTGAAACTATTATTGCAGAGTTAATGCTTCCGAGCAGATAACCCGCAACGATTGAGATAATAACGAAGGCAGATGTGAGAAGAAGGAACTGCCAGGGCTGAATTCCCCCGGTTTCCTTGGCAAGATGCTGGTAAATAAAGTACCATAAGCCGTCGTTTAGGTTGAATGTGATTTCCATAATATAACCTCTCGTTATTTTTTCTTAGATTTGGAAAACAGCGAATGAAGTCTGTCCGTATTTTTCTTAAGCCGCCTTTGCTTTTCGTCTTCCGATTTTATGAGGCTCGTAACCTTACCGCCCTCCGTCGTGATTTCCACCACGTCGTTAACCGAAAGCTCAAAGTCAGCGCAATTCAGAGTTATCTGCCGCCCGCTGTCAGAAACAAGAGTAGCGATGCCCTCTGAAATTCTGTCAACGGAATAAAATTCTTTTTCAGCCATGGTTTAATAACTCCTTCGTTCCGACCGAGTCGTTTATCACAAAGCAATTATACACTAAAATATATTAAAAGTCAATAAATATATTGTTTTTTGAAAAAATCGGGTGTATAATAATGAAAAAGGGGGTGAAGGTGTGTCTGAAAGACTTAAAGACCTGTTTCTTCGGGAAGGGATAGAGTTCTTTTCCGTTCTTAATTTTGAAAAAATGAAGATAGCGAACCAAAGACTTGCATCAAGCATAGGCTTTACACCTCGCTCGGTTATCGTGTTCTTAGTGCCGTATTTTGTAGACGTTCCCGAAAACATTTCGGTATATGCGGCATCCTACGACTACCATATAGTCATAAAGGATATTTCGAGCAGACTTACATCGGAATTTAAGAAGCTTTTTCCCGAGGGCGCTTTTTCTTCCTTCACCGACCATTCGCCGATAGACGAGCGGTACGCTGCGGTAAGAGGAGGGCTTGGAATTTTCGGTGATAACGGTGTTATCATAAATGAAAAATACGGCTCCTTCGTCTTTTTGGCGGATATTATCACCGACCTTGACCCATCAGTGCTCGGTGGGGACGTGTTTTTTGATATAAAGGGCTGCGAAGGCTGCGGAAGATGTAAAGCGGTATGCCCTACGGGAATACTCAGAGGGCAGAGCGACAAATGCCTCTCGGAGATAACGCAAAGGAAGGGGGAGCTTTCCGAAGAGGAGCTTTCGCTTATGCGAAAATGCGACACGGTGTGGGGGTGCGATGCCTGTCAGCTTGCCTGCCCTCATAACGCAAATCCAAAAGCAACGCCTGTTTTGGCATTTTATGAAAACCGAATAAAAAGGCTCACCGAGGAATATCTTGACAGCCTGGGGGAGGAGGAATTCAAAAAGCGCGCCTTTTCCTGGAGAGGGCGGGGCGTGTTAAAAAGAAACCTGGAAAACGAGAGAAAAAAAGACTCTTAAGCTGTAAAAGCTACCCTAAAGTCCGCAGCTGTTTGCGTGGCGGCAATGCTTTAGGATAAAAAACGAAAAATGGCGCTGATTTTCACAAGCAATGAAGGAAAATCAGCGCTTTTTGTATGTTTTTACTAAAGGTGGAAATTCTATGAAGGCTTACTTTAATTTCCGTATCTGTGCTTCAGTAAATACCTCATAACCTTGACCGCAAATTCTGCGGTTTCGTAAATAAAGTCGTCACCGAAATGCCTGAGGTTCAGCTCCATATTATAGTTGCCGGAATATCCGACCTCGTCAAGAGCGTCAAAAATATCTCCCCAGTCAAGGGTACCTGTCATAGGTATTTTGTGCTGGTCTGTAAGGGTGTCGTTGTCGTTTAAGTGAAGGGTGGTAAGATTGTTTCCGATAGCCCTTATAACGTCAGCTGAAGAGGGGTTACCGTTATAGCGTGTCGCTTTATTGGAGTGACCCGTGTCAGCGCAGCAGCTCATATACTTGCCGTTATCCCCGACGGAGCATACCTTCTCATACCCCTTTTGAAATTCGCTTAAATTGCCGAAGAAATCGCAGCAGTCAAAGCCTCTTGCATCTCCGAAGGTTTCAGTGGCAAGGGTGACACCGAATTCCTTTGCATAGGGAATAATTCTGTTAAACATATCAAAATTAAGCTCGTGCATAAGCTCGGGCGGCGCATCGGGACCGAGGCGGATTGTAGAGGCGTTATGTATAATGACGTAAGGCGCACCAAGCTCCTTTGCAACCATGCAGTCGTATCTTGAATTCCTGATAAGAGCGTCGTCCTCTTCCTTTATATTTTTAAAGCCGCTTATCCGTCCGTGGGTTTGTCCTATTTCTATTCCTATGCTGTCTGCGTACTTTTTCAAATCACTGTAGTACGTAAGTATTTCGTCGTCGCTCTTCGAATATATGGAGCTCGGATTCCTGTAATCAAAATCGGGTCCGCAGGTGTTGAAATCAACGGCATCCGCTCCCATATTTTTTGCCATCAGCAAAGCTTCTCTGTCACCGAATTTTTCGCAGAGCGCTCCTATGGCAATGCTTAC
>CAJGCM010000045.1 GCA_904501765.1 uncultured Clostridia bacterium
ACGCGTCAGCGTGTATCCTCATTCGGATTGATTACATTCAACGCTTCGTGTTGATTCCATACTGCAGATGAGCTGCGGATTCCATACACGCCTACGCATGATGATTTGATGCTTTGCGTTGATGTCCTTGATATTCAAGGACTTTTCGTGTTTTTGGGTAAAAACAGCCTTCTTTCATCACCTGCACCTTTTTCCCGACCTTTTGGAGTTGAACTTGTAACGGTTGGTGTATTTGCAAATACAACTGCAAGTAGTAAAAATAACATCGAATATTATATTTACACAAACCTTACGGTGTGATACAATTATATATGAAAACAAATCTTGGTGATGGAGGCATATGAATGAACTTCGCAAATTCGATTTACAAAATCAGAACTCAATCAAAATTGACGCAAGCTCAGTTTGCCGAGCTGTTTGATGTTTCGCAGCAGTCTATTCAAAAATGGGAGAGTGGTGCATCTGTACCCGATATCGACAAAATTATAAGGATCGCCAAAAAATTTGACGTGTCCCTTGATTATCTGCTAATGGAAAATGATAACCGTGTTGTAGAGGAGATGAACAAGACCGGGATTCTGAAGCCGCAATATCAAAATATTCACGATTGGGAGTTTTATTCTTCAAACTTAATGACTGAATTTCAACAATCCCTCGAAGAAGGTCTTGACATTGAGGCATACAAGGATATTTTTAATTCCGTGTCCATATTGCCCAAGGGAGAGATCAAGAAAAGATTTGGCGATATTTTATTTGATGTGGTCTCAACGGCAAAATCAAAAGAAGGATATCCCTATATAGAGCCTTCTGATTTAGATCGAATACAAAAGCTAAGACAAGGCGAAAATAAAATCAGGACTTTTGATAAATCCGTCTTGAAGAATAAAATCAGCGGAGCGTGGTACGGGAGAATCTGCGGGTGTATGCTTGGCAAGAGCGTGGAGGGAGTACATACAAGCGATCTCATTCCCTTTTTGAAGGCGACTGACAATTATCCGATGCACAGATACATTTACCGTAGCGATCTCGAATCAGTGGATCTCACAAAGTATAAATTCAACTTTGCCGGTGGGATCTATGCCGATGAGATCGATGGAATGCCTGTTGATGACGACACAAACTACGTTGTTCTTGCACAAAAGGTAATTGAAAAATACGGCAGAGATTTCACCCCTTACGATATGTCGCAAGCATGGCTCACGTATCAAGCGAAAGACGCGTACTGCACAGCCGAGCGTGTTGCATTCTGTAATTTTGTGAATGGATATGCTCCTCCCGAATCGGCTGTTTACAAAAACCCGTACCGTGAATGGATCGGCGCACAGATCAGAGGTGACTATTTTGGCTATATCAATCCCGCAAATCCTGAACTCGCTGCAGAAATGGCATGGAGAGATGCTTCGATCTCTCACGTCAAAAACGGTATTTACGGAGAGATGTTTGTAGCAGCCATGCTGGCGGTCGCCGCAACAACAGACGACGCAGAGGAAATTATACTCGGCGGTCTTGCAGAGATTCCGTACACTTCAAGGTTGTATGAGGAAATCGTTACGATCATAGATCAATATAAGAGCGGACTTTCTCAAAAGGAATGCTTTGATAGGATTCATCAAAAATACGATGAGCATACCTCTCACGGTTGGTGCCATACAATCCCCAATGCCATGATCGTGGTAGGTTCCTTGTTATACGGTAAAGGTGATTTTGGCAAATCGATCTGTATGGCAGTTGAAACCGGATTTGATACCGACTGCAACGGTGCAACTGTCGGATCAATATTGGGAATGGCAAATGGGAAGGAAACGATTTCTGAAGATTGGAGCGCTCCAATCAGCAACAAACTGCACACTTCTATCTTTGGTGTTGGAACAGTTAATATATCGGACTGCGTTGAAAAAACACTGTCGCATATTGAAAATGCTTGAGTTGCATTTTTGTACTATGAGCTCAGAAAAAAACACTTGCTTCGGCAAGTGCTTTTTTCAATGAAGCGCACCTGCGGTGCATGAAAAATGAAGCAGGGCTTCGCCCTATGAAGCGAGCCTTCGGCACACGGAGAAGTTAGTGTGCGCTTCACTTCATACGAGTGTAGCGAGTGCTTCATAGAAGTCATAAGACTTCTGCTTCATATCGACGAAGTCGATGTTTCATTAAAAAACTATAAGAGTTGTCATTTTGACCTCCAAACACAAGCCTTGTCTTTATAGACGAGGCTTTTTTCTATGAAGAGTATGTTGCAAAAGCTTGAAAAAAACGTTGCTTTGTGATAAAATAGAAAATGAATCTATTTGGAGAGATAAGTCTGATGAACAACGTAAATAAAACCTTATACATTCCTCTTTACGGAAAAGCGCTCGTTAGTAAAAAAGGAATTGTTTTAAGCGATAAAAAGGCAGAAGAGATTTGGGAGAAGGAGGAATTTCCCTTAAAGGGAAAATCTAAGTCCAAATGGCTTGCCTATTATATGAGTATGCGTTCAGCCGTATTTGACGAATGGGTAAAAGAAAAAATGGCGGAAGCTCCGGGGGCGATTGTTTTGCATTTGGGATGCGGTTTAGATAGTCGTGCGGAAAGAGTTGGCGCAAAAGAGGCGTTCTGGTTTGACGTGGATTTTCCTGCTGTAATTGACGAGCGGAAGCGCTACTATGCAGATACGGAAAACTACCGTATGATAGCCGCTGATATAAAGGACGGCACGTTTATGGAAACTCTACCGGAATCAGAATGCGCAATAGTGATTCTTGAAGGTGTAAGTATGTATTTAACAAATCAAGAATTACAGCAAATGTTTTCAAAATTGAGCGCCCACTTTTCTCGTTTGCTCGTGTTGGTAGACTGCTACACACCTTTTGCGGCAAAAATGAGTAAAATAAAGAATCCTATAAAAGACGTTGGAGTTTCAGAGGTGTACGGTGTAGCAAATCCGGGCGTATTAGAAACAAACACAGGCTTGACGTTTGTTAAAGAATACAATATGACACCAAAACATCTTGTAAATGAATTAAAAGGATTTGAAAAATTCATTTTTAAACTACTATACGCAGGGAAAATTTCAAAAAAGCTATATAAGCTGTATGAATATAAAAGTTAATTAAACCAATTCCTAAAGTGACGTCTGACTTCTGTGAAAAATATCGCTCCTAAAAGAAAAAAGCTTATAGTATATGACTTTACCTTCGTTCGGCGAAATTAATTGACATCAAGTGTGTCTCATGCTATAATAAGTTCAAGATAGGGGGTGGCTTTATGAAGCTGAAAAAATCCGATAGAGAAGAGTCGAAAAAGTCTTTTATCGGCAAATATTACACGCAAGCTTTTGAACGAATAAAGAATATTCATATCGGTTGCTTCGGTGGAATGGATAAGCCGCTTCTTTTAATATCCGAGCAATATCCCGGCTTATGGATAGAGCACGTGTATGATTCTGTGCTTTGGGCGCAACTTGAGTCGAGCTATCTTGATATAGCGGAAAATGCCATAAATCTATTTGTAGACAGGCAGCTTGATAATGGACAGCTACCGTTTGCGGTTATGGATTTGAACAAAAGACCCGACCTGTCGGAGGTGGGAGCCGCACTGTACAGTCAAATCCAGGAGTGCGTATCCTTCTTCACTTTGGCGCTTGAAGTATATGAGATGAATAAGAATTCCGCTTTTTTGGAGAAGGCGTATAATTCCGGAAAAAAATGGGATGAGTGGCTGAGGAAATACCGGATGACGACTAATCGGGGCTTGATTGAAATGTTTGTCGGTTACGATACCGGTCACGATAATAGCGGTCGCCTTTTCGGTATCGGTTGCCGTGAGAATTATTCTGTCGAAGGAGTAATTCAAGGGGCGGATAAGATTCCCCCGGAGGACGGTGTAACGCCTATTTTGGCTGTGGATATGAATTCTACTTTTTACGCAGATGAAATGGCACTTGCAAAAATGGCAAGGCTCCTTGGAAAAGAGCGTGAGGCGGATGAGTGGGAAAAATCCGCCGCTAATATAAAGAAGAAAATATTTGAATATTGCTACGACGAAAAAGATGCCTTTTTCTATGACGTGGATAAAGGCGGCAACAAAAGAAAATATAAGTCAAGTACGATTTTCCATCTTTTTATGGAGAGGGTTTTAGATATAAATTCGGATAAAGATATTATCGATAGAATTTATCGTGAGCATATCAAAAATCCCAATGAGTTCTGGACTCCGTACCCATTCCCCTCTATGGCAATAAACGATCCTTCGACCAAAGACCACGCAGTCTTTAATTCCTGGGGATATTATACACAAGGATTAATCGTATTAAGATGCAACCGCTGGATGGATTATTACGGGTATGGCGAGGATTACGATTATATACTTGAAAAATGGGCGGAAGCCTGGTCTTCTTGCTACGATGCCGTAAAATTTGCCCAGGAGCTTGACCCTAAAACCGGGGAGCCGACAAAATCGAGCGAATGGTATTCGAGCTGTATGATAGCGTATATATATGCTGCAAGGCGCCTTGGTTATCCGACGGTTTAAACAGGTGCTTTTCTAATTGCTTAAATAGGTAATGGCGCTCGTAGACTACACAAAAAAACGTAATAAGTATATACTTTTCGTTGTGATGACGATATACTTGCTTATTTGCTTTCAGAACAAGCTGTCAAGCGGCGCTTGACAATATTTAAGTGTGATATGCTTTACTTTTTTTGAGATATGTGATAGAATATAGCTAAAGCAAAGAAAATGTGCGGACAAGCGTGATTTTAGGAGGAAAAGTAAAAAATGACGATAGGCGAAAATTTATTGAAGCTAAGAAAAGCGCAAGGTATGTCGCAAGAGGAACTTGCCGAGAAAATGAACCTCAGCAGGCAAACTATAAGCCTTTGGGAAAACGATCAAACCCTGCCGACTATCGAGAACCTTGTTCTTCTAAAAGAGATTTTCGGAGTGCAGATAGATAAAATTGTATGCGAGTCGGAAGAAGAGCCTAAATATAATGCAGACTCATTAGATACGTTATGCGGCGCCCTTGCATATGCTATCGGCATAAATCCTCCCGCCCTGGCAGCTGCCAAAAATGCGGAGCTTTCGAATTACATAGACAAAGTTTTTGACGGACAGCGAGCAGATAGAGTTATAATGTATAATCCGGATGCCGTCGCAGAGTGGATTTACAAAAAGTATCCCGAGTATTTAAGCTCTGTCAAAGCAAACACCGACGTGGAAATTTATCTTTCAGCTGTTATGCCCTCTGTAACCCCCGTATGCTTCGGCACAATGTATACGGGCGCTCAGCCCGCAGTTCACGGAATTCAAGCATACGAGAAACCGGTTATTAAAATTGATACTATATTCGACAGGCTCATTGCAGCAGGTAAAAGGGTAGCTCTGATTACCTACGGCAAGTGTAGCTTAAGCCGTATTTACCTCGAGAGAGAGATAGACTATTACCACTTTGACGAAGGCGGAATAGATGCGGTAAACGCAAAGGCTATGGAGATTATTCTCCAAGACGAACACGATTTTATCGTAATATACAACGGCAACTACGATTCTGTTATGCACAAGTGCGGTCCCGAAAGCGCAAAGGCCTTAGCAGAGCTTAGAGTTAACAACCAAATATTCGGCATTATATCCAATCTTATTAAAAGCCATTGGAAGCATCACAACACCTTGGTAGGCTTCGCTATGGATCACGGCTGTCACGAGATAGACGGAGGCTGCGGCTCTCACGGCTTGGATATGCCTGAGGATATAAACATAGTTCATTTGTACAAAGGATACCCGAAGGAAAAGTAATATGAGAGTTTACGTAATAAGGCATGGGGAAAGCGAGAGCAATCGAAACGGCTTGTGGACGGGTTGGCTTGATGCACCCTTGACGGATAAGGGCAGAGATGATGCGGCAGCGGTAAGCGCTGTTATATCAGGTGTCAGCTTTGAAAAAATATATGCAAGTGACCTTAAGCGTGCGAAAAGTACAGCTTCAATCGCAATTCCCGGGTGTAAATATGAGTTGCGGCGAGAGCTTAGGGAAATAAATGTAGGAGATTTAGCGGGAAATCCGTTAGATAGTATAAATTCCGAGGAAAAAAAGGAAATTCAGAAAAGCGGATATTCCGTCTTTGGCGGTGAGTCCAAAGCGGATTTTGAGAAAAGAATAAGAAGCTTTATTGAAGAGCTCGAGGGTGATTGTGTCGAAAACGTAGCGGTTTTTTCCCACGCAGGATGGCTCAGAGGACTTTTGGATATAGTAGTGGGATGCATATTGCCTCGTGAGAAAATCCTATGCAAAAACTGCGCCGTAGGTGTTTTTGAATATGACGGTGCCTTGTGGAAATTGCATAGCTGGATTAACATCGATTGAATATTAGCTTGACGGTAATATAAAAACTTTAGCGCATAGCCTAAAGGTTCAAAAAAATTGAATTCAAGGGGCGGTCGGTAATCCGGTACGGAATACTGTCCGCCCCAAATTGCGATGCGCTTTAAATTCACAGCATTTTTGCCACAATGTTGACACGTTGCGGAGTATGTGGTACAATAATAGAATAAAGGCGGTGATTTATTTGATAAGCTTATCGGTTTTTATGGATAATTTTTTAAAAGCGGTGAAGGAAACCTTCGGCAGCCGTGTGCAGTTCGTGGGGTTGCAGGGGAGCTACGCAAGAGGCGAAGCGGATGAGAATAGTGATATTGATACGGTGGTGATACTTGATGAATTATTGCCGGTGGATATTGAAGCGTATAATAAGATGCTTGACGCCTTCTCAGAAAGAGCGCTTTTGTGCGGATTTATCTCGGGTAAAGAGGAGCTTCTCGAATGGTTGCCTTCAGAGCTGTTTCAGTTCTATTATGATACAGAGCCTGTTTTCGGGAGCCTTGATTTTCTGCTTCCTTTGATAGACGATAGGGCGGTCATAGCTGCTGTTAAAAGCGGAATATGCAGCATATATCACGGATGCGTTCATAATATGTTGTATGAAAAAAGCTCGGAGCTGCTGATGTCGCTTTATAAGTCTTCCGCATTCGTTATACAAGCGATATTATTCCTTGAAACAGGGAAATACGTCAGGCAAAAAAAGGACGTAGCTCGGATAGCTTCAGGCACCGAGAAGAAAATAATAGATAATTTTTTGCTTATGAGACGGGGGGAGAAAATAGACTTTTCCGAAGCCTCGGAGCAGCTTTTCTTGTGGTGTAAGTCACGGTTAAATAAGGACAATGGATAGAAAATATTAAGATTTAATTGAAAATTTGCAATACGAAAGAAACCAAAAGGGCGGCCACGGGCAAGAGGTCATAGCGCAGTTTATGACCGTTTTATGCCTTGACACAAAAATTGACGTGTGCTATAATGAGTATGGTATTAAGATAAACAAAAGCATAACTTTTGTTTTTTAAAAATCAACCAAGTTTTAGGAACTTAGGGACTGGGATTCAAGCGCGAGTGTAAAGCAGTATGAAAAAAACATAATTGCTCCAGAT
Organism: uncultured Clostridia bacterium; assembly: GCA_904501765.1. Classification (GTDB taxonomy): domain Bacteria; phylum Bacillota; class Clostridia; order Oscillospirales; family CAG-272; genus UBA1740. Next base: position 7,465 of record CAJGCM010000045.1, read on the forward strand.
TCATATAAAGGAACTTAAGTTCTAAACAAATTTGCAAAATAAACAGGGGTAGACATGAAAAAAATGGATAATCTTCCGAGCCCGATAGGGGTTGAAAAAAGTGAGATTTTGCGCGTTCTTTTGAAAGAGGAGTACGGAGCCATTCCTTCTCGCCCATATTCCGTTACGGGAAGAGTAGAGAGTGTGGACGCAAGATTTGCCGCAGGCAAAGCTCCCTTGAAGAAAGTAATACTTACCTGCTTGGCAGAGTGGGGAGAATTTTCTTTCCCCGTATATTACGTAGCGCCTAAATCTGAAGAAAACGTCCCCTGCTTCATTCACATAAATTTCAGAGATTCTGTTCCCGATAAATATCAGCCTACCGAGGAGCTTGTCGACTACGGATTTGCAACTCTCACCTTTTGTTATGAAGACGTGTCGAGTGATGACGGTGATTTTACAAACGGTCTTGCGGGAGTTGTTTTCAAAAACGGTGAGCGCAGGGCTGATGATTGCGGCAAAATAGGTCTTTGGACTTGGGCGGCTATGGCGGTTATGGACTATGCGCAGAGTCTGTCGGAAATAGATAAAACAAGAATCAGCGTAGTTGGGCATTCGAGGCTTGGTAAAACCGCTCTTCTTACAGGAGCGTTGGACGAGAGATTTTATTGCGCTTTTTCCAACGATTCGGGTTGCTCGGGCGCAGCTATTTCAAGAGATAACAGCGGAGAGTTAATAAAGGATATAATCCGTAATTTTCCCTATTGGTTTTGCGAAAACTACAAAAAATACGTAGATGCGGAGGATACCCTTCCTTTTGACCAGCATTGGCTTTTAGCGGCGAATGCTCCCCATAAGGTATACGTGGCAAGTGCAAGAGATGACTTTTGGGCTTGTCCTGAGAATGAATTTTTATCCTGTGCCGCAGCCTCCGATTATTACAACAGCATAGGGCTTGAGGGAATAATGAGTAAAACCTTCCCCGAGGAAGGCAAGTGTATTCATGGAGGAAATATAGGTTACCACATGAGAGCAGGCGACCATTATCTATCCCGCGAGGATTGGCTTCATTACATCAATTTCTTGAATTTTAAAAAATAAAAGAGGAGTTAAAAAATGAAAACGGTAAAGGACAAATATTTAGTAGTAGGTGCGGATTTTGCAGGCTTCCCCTTGAAAGAGGTTGTGGTTGAGCATCTTGAAAAGAAGGGGTGGAAAATTCTTGACCTCGGTGTGAAAAAGGATAGTGACCCCAATGATACAGACCTTATGTTCCATAGAGTTGGACTTCGTGTAGGTGCCGAAATTTCGGAAGGAAATTATGAAAGAGCTATGCTCTTCTGTGGCACGGGTATGGGTATCCATATTGCGGCAAGTAAATGTCCCCGTGTTCATTCAGGAGTCGTAGAGAGCCTTCCTGCAGCTATAAGAGCTATCACTGGTAACGGAGTTAACGTACTTGCAATGGGCGCCTTCTACGTAGCTCCCCAGACGGCTTGTGATATAGCAGACGCATATCTTTCAAATGCCCTCGGTCAGGGCTGGGAATGGTGGCATAATTTCTATGAGTTCCATAAGCTTGCGATAGACGAGCTTGACGCCTTTGACTATGAGGAATACAAAAAGAACGGCTTTAAGGTAAATAAGCTTGGCGACTTTGACCTGACCCTTGATTTCGATAAAAAGCCCGAATAAAAAAGCAAATATTTCTTGCTAAAGGCAAGATTTCGCCGGGGCGGCGGATACGTCGCACCGGTGAACTTGCGGCAGTGGAGCAGCAATTTACTTTGAGGAGAATTTATGGCAGTATATTATATTGATAACAAGCTTGGAAAGGCGGAAAACGACGGTCTTTCTGCGGAATTTCCTAAATCCGATTATCGCACACTCTCCATTAATGCGGGAGATAGCGTGCTTTTCAAAAGGGGCAGCTTTATAAGAGGCTGGCTTGATACGACAGGCGGCGAAGTCGGAGCACCTGTTACCTACGGTGCGTACGGTGACGGAGACGCTCCCGTATTTTGCGGCTCCTTGAACGTATCGGGCGAGAGTAATTGGCGCGAGATTTCCAAAAACGTTTGGGAATGTATCCCCGTAACAGACGGTGACGTGGGAAATATCGTTTTCGACTGTGGAAAATCCTACGGTACTCTTCGCTGGAACAAGGAGGATTTGGCAGAGCAGGGAGATTTCTGGGATTCCAGATTTTCCGCAAGAGAGGATAAAGACCCGGGCAGAGCACAGCAGCTGCTGGTATATTCTGTCGGCAATCCCGGTCTTGTATATGAGGACGTAGAAGCAGTATCATACGCAAACAGATGCATGGGTAGACTTCAGTCCAATATGGTAATTGAAAATCTCAGAATAATCAATAGCGGAGTTCACGGCTTTGCTGGTGCAGGCGAAAATATTACAATACGCAATTGCGTATTTGAGAACATAGGCGGCTGTGTATGGAGCAGAAAGCTTGAGATACGCTTCGGTAATGCGATAGAGCTTTGGATTCACGCAATAAACGTCACCGTTGAGGGTTGCTCCTTCAAGAGCGTATACGATTCCTGCGTGACCCACCAGGGGCCCGGAGATCAAACTGTTCCCGCAGACAGGTTTATATGTAAAAATAACATTTTTGATACCTACGGTATGGCGGCGTTTGAATACAGAGATATGATGACTCGCAATTCCGTTTTCGAAGGGAATATATGCAAAAATGCGGGTTGCGGCTTCGCCATGCAGGGTGAGGTGCTTCCGAGAAAATCCGAAATATGGCCTCAGCCTATGGGGCATCATATATTCCTTTGGAGAATTCCTCGGGCAACCGAGGGTGGAGAACTTAAGATTATAAACAACGAGTTCGGTCCTGCACCTGTCGGTGCGGCGATTTATTCCATAATATCACCGGAAGCTGAGGCTCAGATGGTGATAAATAATAATAAGTATACCGAAAATGAAATCCTTTTGATAAGATTCGGTGGGGTGAACTACTCGTCCCTTGAGGAATACAGTCAGGCGAGCGGTAACGATAAGGAGTCCGCATATATCCTATAAAGAGATATTTGTTTGATTTTTTATAAGAGGTATTAAATGTTCAGAATTTTAGTGGTAGACGACGATAAAAACACAAGGCTCCTTTTGAAGGCGGTTCTTGAACGTGAAAATTATACGGTATTCTTAGCGAATAATGGCATAGACGCCCTTTCTGTTTTAGATAGCGAGCATATCGACCTTGTTATTCTTGACATTATGATGCCTAAAATGAACGGCTATGAATTTACAAAAAACTTAAGAGAAAACGACGAGAATCTTCCGATACTAATGGTTTCCGCAAAGCAGCTGCCCCAGGATAAGCACCGAGGCTTTGAGGTGGGGACTGACGATTATATGACCAAGCCTATCGACGACGAGGAGCTTTTATATAGAATTAAAGCGCTGCTTCGTCGTGCTAAAATTGCCAACGAAAGGAAAATTGTGGTAGGTGGTGTGGTTTTAGATTACGATTCGCTGACGGTGACGAGGGGCGACACGGTAATCGAGCTTCCGCAAAAGGAGTTTATGCTTCTTTACAAGCTTCTCTCTTACCCGGGCAAAATATTTACACGCATCCAGATAATGGACGAAATCTGGGGAGCTGAAAGTGACACCGGGTGGGAAACTGTTACCGTTCACATAGCAAGACTTCGAAAGCGATTTGAGGATTTCTCAGAGTTTGAAATACAGTCAGTGAGAGGACTTGGATATAAGGCGGTCAAAAAGGTATGAGAAAAAACGTAGTCGTAGGAAAGGTGAAGGCACAGAAAAAATACAGCGCGCTTTCTCTTACGGTAATCTGCTCTATTGCGGTATTTATAGGGCTTATCCTTTTGTTTTCAATAGTTGGGATAACTATGAGTATCGTTGTGTCAAAGGAGCTTATGGCGTTTATTAACGAGTTTGCTCCCGAGCTTAAGGGGTTACTTATAGCAATAGCAATAGTTTCCATAGTGCTCGGAGCGGTTATCGCCTTCTTTTCAAGCCGCTTCACGACGCACCCATTCACCCACCTGATAACCCAGCTTAATAAGCTTGCTTCGGGGGACTATTCGGCAAGGTTAAAATTTGGGAAAATATTATCAAGCCTTACTGTCGTAAAGGAAGCCACTGATTGCTTTAACAAAATGGCGGAGGAGCTTGAAAACACAGAGCTTTTGCGAAGCGATTTTATCAATAATTTCTCCCACGAATTTAAAACTCCGATAGTATCGATAGTAGGTTTCGCAAAGCTTTTGCGGCAGGGAAATATATCCGAGGAGGAAAGGGATAAATACCTTGCGGCAATAGAGGAGGAATCTATGCGCCTGTCCTCTATGGCGACAAACGTTCTCAATCTTACAAAGATTGAAAATCAGTCTATACTTACAGATAAAACGGAATATAACGTATCCGAGCAGATTCGCTCCGCAGTGCTGATATTTGAGGAAAAATGGACGAGAAAAAATATAAGCCTTGACCTTGAATTTGATGAGTACACAATAGTAGCAAATGAAGAAATGATGAAGCAGGTCTTTATAAATATTATTGATAACGCAATCAAGTTTGCTCCCGAGGGCGGCGAGGTAGGAATAAAAATAACCAAGGACGACAAAGCGCTCAACATTTCTATATCCAATACGGGAAGCGAAATTGACGAAGAAAATATGAAAAAAATCTTCAGCAAATTTTATCAGGCAGACGAATCTCATTCCTCAGAAGGCAACGGTATAGGACTTGCAATAGTGAAAAAGGTCCTCGAGCTTCATTCAGCTGAAATTCATGTCGAAAGCGAAAACAACCTGACTGTGTTTACCGTAGTTTATCCGATTTAGAGAAGTTTTTTGAAAATATCTTATTGCAAAAAGGCCTTACGTGAATTAACGTAAGGCTTTTTTTGATTTATTTTTTTCAAATCAATCATTGTATTTACAATGCTGTAAATTCTATCTCTTTCGAAGGTCGGTAATGAAGCTATTTCTTCTGTCATTTCTGAAGATTTGACATTATACCCGGTTGATAACACGTCGGCAAGTAATAAATCAGCCGATACTTCCAGGGCGTTTGCTATGGTAATAAACGTTTCAAGCTTGGGCATCTTTTCTCCTCGTTCTATCATTCCCGTATAGGTAACGCTCAGTCCAACTCTTTCAGCAAAATCTTCCTGTCGCCAGCTTTTTGTCTCTCTGTATTTTCTTATTCTTTTTGCTATGTAGAACGCAAAGCAGGAGGCGCATATAGGGCATTTAAATATGCAAAAAAAACTTAATAAGAAAATAATAAATCTTGCCGAAAATACCGAAGCAGAGCAGTAAACACAACGGCTGGCAGCTATAATAAATTTAATTGGTATAGCGATTTTAGTTATAAAAATGCGCTTTCAGTTTATTTTTGGTTAATATTTTGTTTGTATAATTTTGTCGAAAACTTAAAATACAGGAAGAGCTGACTTATGAATTACGTTTTGTTTAATCCCCATTCAGGCAAAGGCTTAGGTAAAGAAAAGGCAGAAAATTATATTAAAGACTGCGGCGCCAAATCAGAGCTCATTGATATGACCCAAATCGGCAGCTATGCTGAATTTTGTAAAGGTCTTACTGAGGAAGACTGCATATATATTTTCGGTGGCGACGGTACGCTCAACAGATTTATAAACGAAATTGGCGATAATGCAATCGGCTGCAGAGTGTATTATTATCCCGCAGGCTCTGGAAATGATTTCTGGGCTGATATGGAAACCGAAGGGCGTGACGAACCTCTTTGCATTAATAAATACATAGAAGAGCTACCCTCTGTTTTTGTAAACGGAAAGTCCTATAAATTCATAAACGGAGTGGGATACGGCATTGACGGATATTGTTGCGAGATTGGCGATAAGCTGAAAGCTGAAAATAAGCCTGTCAATTATACGTCAATCGCTATAAAAGGGCTTCTCTTCCATTATAAGCCCACAGATGCCGTTGTTACTGTTGACGGTGTGGAGCATAAATTTAAGAAGGTATGGCTTACTCCCACAATGTTTGGCAACCATTACGGTGGTGGAATGATTCCCGCTCCCGAACAGAAAAGGGACAGCGCAGATAAAAATCTTTCGGTTATGATTTTCGCAGGGTCAGGTAAAATCAGAACTCTTATGATATTCCCCTCCATCTTCAAGGGTGAGCACGTGAAGCATAAGAAACAGGTAACGGTGCTTTCGGGTAGGGAAATAACGGTTAAATTCGACCGTCCCACACCTCTTCAGATAGACGGAGAAACGGTGCTTGGAGTTACAGAGTATAAAGCAGTTTCTCCTGCAAAAGTGCCACAGAAGGTATAATCTAAAAAACTTTGAATTTTTGAGAAGAGTCAGGAAATACCGAAAAATAGCGGTTTTTGACCGTGATATGTTTGTTATTTACAATCTAAAAGGCTTTTTTAAAACCGAACAGCCATTAATAAAAAACAAGA
>CAJGCM010000046.1 GCA_904501765.1 uncultured Clostridia bacterium
ATACCTTTTATCCTCTGTCTGTTCTACCGATGCGTATATTTCCGCCCCTGTTCTTGACAAGGAAATATATTTCTCTGCAACTCTTACGCTGCTATCTCTGAAATCCTTATCTATCGTATCGTAAAGCTCGGCTGCCGCTCCCCTTCCCGAATCCGATATCATATAATATTTTTCCCCGTCTATCTCGTCAAAAAGAAGGTGACCGTCCTCCGCAAGCTCGCCGAGGCACTGCTCGTAATCGAAGGTCATTACCTCTACGTTTTCAAGAAGAATTTTGCTGAGGGTGGTATAGTCTATCGGATACTTGATATTGTCGAGCAAAAACAGCAAAAATATTTTTATCTCAACCAAGCTTCCGAGGGAAAAACGCCTGTTCTTTTTCATATATTCGTTCCTTTTTTGATAGTTGTCAGGTAAAAACAGGGCTACCCGCAAACCACACCTGTGAGTCGCACGGGCAGCCCGGCTTGTATTTTTTCGGTTTTACTCCGACGAAACGGAGCTTGGCTCTGCCAAAAGCCGAAAATTATTCTCCGAGATATTTCTCGTAATCCTTTTGAGATACTCTTGTGAACACTACGTTTCCAAATCCGTCGAAGCTCACATCATAAAGGTCCTCGCTGACAAATGCGAAGGTCTGATTGAATACAAGAGGAATAACAGCCGCATCGTCAAGAAGAAGCTTTTCCGCAGCGTAAAGCTTCTCGGAGCGAGTTGCCTTATTGTCAGCATCATATGCCGCTTTGATAAGCTTGTCGTATTCCTTATTGGAATATCCGCCGAAGCTACCGTAGGTAACGCCGGACTTAAAGTCCTTGCCGCAACCGCTGAAATCCTTGGCAAAAGCAGAGAGAGCTACGAATGCATCGGTAGAATACATCTGCCAATCTATTCCGATAACATCAAAATCTCTGTTTCCTCTCGCTGCCTCGTTTACAAGCACCTGAAGCTCGGAGTCGGTTATTTCCATAGGAGAGTTTGTTGAGAAATCATTTACGGTTTTTGTAACAACGCCGACCTTCTCTACCGTAACCTTGAATCCGGAATCAAGCTTTTCCCAAGCTGCCTTCACAAGGTTCGCTATGGCATCGGCTTCCGCATTATCAGCAACAGTGAGAGTAATGGACTTGTCAATGCCTGTAAAATCAACGTTTTTGAGAAGCGCATTAGCCTCTTTCAGCTTTGCGGTTGTAGAGATAAGTTTTGCCGCATCTCCCTCTCGGAAACTCTTACCCGTGTTAATATCAAGCACGTTTTCAGGCAGGAATCCGGTTGCTGCCTTGCCGAAGGTGATTGCGGATATGATAGCCTCACGGTCAACCGCCATAGAAAGCGCCTGTCTTACCTCTTTAATAGCGAAGAGGGGCTTATCTGTGTTGAACACATAAGTGTAGGTGGAAAGGTCGTCTGCAACAATCGCAGTATCCTTATTGTCTTTCCTGTCCTTGAGAGAAGCATCGCCCATATAGAACACGGTTTTCTCTGCTAAGTCCTTATATGTGATTTTGAAATCCTTATTCGCAGCGTCGTGGAAGGTAACAAGCTTGTTCGGAGTAACGATAGTTGTGGGATTTTCAACGGTAGGAAGCTGGTGATAGCCTTCATTCCTTGAAAGAGTGAAGCTATCGGGGTCAACAACGTTAAGTCTGAACGGACCGTTAGTCACCGCAGAGTTCACAGCCTTAGACCAATAGCCCTGCGTAAAGTCGGTAACTACGTCCTGGCGGATGGGTGAGGTGGCAACAGAAGCAAGGTTCTTAAGAAGCTGTCTGTAATCAGCGCCCTCGCGGTAAGTAATGGTAAGCTCGTATGTACCGGTTGCTACAGCGCCAAGCTCGAATACGGATACGTCACCCTTCTTAATTTCGTAAGCGTTCTCTATATCGTAAAGAAGAGCTGCTGCGGGATTCGCATTGTTAGGCTCAAGGATAAGATTTGTCCAAGCAAAGACAAAATCCTCTGCCGTTACTCTTATAGCATCTGACCAATAGGACTCACGAAGCTCAATTCTTATCGTACGCTCACCTTCGTCAACTCCCCACCAGGAAGCTGCGGCATTTTCTATATTGCCCCAATCGTTAAGCTTGAAGAGGGGCTCGTAGAGCAGCGAAAGCACCTGCTCCGCATTGTTTTCAACATAATAATCTGAGGGGTCGAAATCGTAAACCGACTCACCGAGATAAACGCTTATCTCCGCACCGTCATTATCCGGAGCTCCGCAGGACGCAAGAAGCGCTACGCAGCCGAAAAGCATTGAAACGGCAAGGAGTACACTGAGTATTCTTTTCATTTCATTCCTCCTGGAATATCGTTTTTTTATACTGATTTATTTTATCACAAAATAATATTTTTTTCAATCTTTAATTACGCCCCAAAAGATTTTCGTTTATTTGCACAAAATAATTAAAAACTTTTGTGCAAGTTAGCCTGAGCGAATATTTTTCCTCTTTGCCGTCAACAATTATGAAAAAACATCAAAGAGGAGTGTTTATGTCAGATAAAAGTTCACACGCCCCCACACCTGTTGGCACTTTCACCTCCGACCTTGCCTGTGAAAGACGGAGGGTAGATCTTAACACCCCCGGTGTGGAATTCAAAAGAGAGGAATCCTCGGGATACGTTTGGGAGAGGATAAACATAACCACAAAAGAGGGAGAGGAGAGTATCGGCAGACCTATTGGTACCTACGACACCCTTACCCTTCCCCGTATGGATAAGCTGATTGACGAGGATATTTACGACGCCGCAGAGGAGGTTGCGAGGGAGCTGTGCGAGATTTGCGACAAAAACCTGATACTCCCCGCCAGAATACTCGTAGTAGGTCTTGGGAATCCGAATCTTACCTCCGACTCCATCGGCCCGAAGAGCGCCAATCTTATAAATGCCACTATGCACATAAGAAATTTCAACAAGGATTTATTTGAAGGGCTTGAATGCTCGGAAATCGCCGTCTGCTCCCCGGGGGTCAGCGCAAACAGCGGTATGGAGGCCTCAGACATCGTGATGGGGCTTTGCGAAAAAATACACCCCGACGTCGTTTTTGCAATAGACGCTCTTGCCGCAAGAGAAGCTTCCCGTTTAGGAAAAACCATACAGTTTTCAGACACCGGCATTTTCCCCGGCAGCGGAATTGGAAACACGAGAGCTCCCTTGAACAAGGCTACCCTCGGCGCCCCTGTTATATCTCTTGGCGTACCTACGGTTATCAGCGCCGAGGTTTTCCTTATCGGTGACGAGGAGGACGAGCGGCGTAGGCAACGAATAAAATACCTTAACAGAAATACCGAGGGAATGTTCGTTTCCCCAAAAGAAATTGACGGAATAGTCGATGCCTCCGCAAAAATTATTGCCCGAGGAATAAACCAAGCTTTCGGAATTGCATAGTAGCTATGTCGTGCAAAAATCCGCATGACACCGGTAAAACACTACAACAAAAACCTCCTGCAAAGAACTTATACATTCACAGGAGGCTTTCTTTTTTTATTTTTGTTAAGTTTTATACTGTGCCAACCAAAAGCTCGTCGGCGGTGTATTTAGGTACTACGTTTTCGCCCTCTTCATTTATATAATACCTTATGCTTCCGCTCTCGTCAACGTTTGTGATACGGCACGTTTCCGCTGCGTATCCGAGAGCTATTACGAGCAGAGGCTCAAGGTCCTCCCTTCCCACAAGCGCTGATACCGATTCCGCCGAAAAGCTTCTTATCATACAGCTTCCGACAGATGCCTCGGCGGCGGTGAGGGTTATTGCCTCGGCGGCAATTCCTGCGTCTATCATAAGGTTGGCGTCAGACCTTCCGCGAGGCCCCAAAACGATTATATATGCGGTGGGACGCTGCGCCGCAGTAGGCTTTTGCCCCTCTGGCAGATAACCGCCAAGCTTAATCATAGGAAAAACCTGCTCTGCGCTCTTCTCTGTTACTATAAAATACCTGAGCCTCTGAAGATTTGCGGCAGAAGCAACGCGCGCCGCAGAGGCTACAAAGGATTTGAGCATAAGCTGCGATGGCGCCTTATCCTGCCTGAATTTTCTCACCGTTCTGTTCTTACAGATTAAGTCGTATACCATGCTTTACCTCGCTCAATAAACAAAATCAAACTCGAAGTCGTACATGCTTACCGTGTCGCCCTCTTCAATTCCTGCTTCACGGAGCTTATCTATAACTCCGTTTTTAACGAGAACACGCTGGAAGAAATTGAGAGATTCGTAATCGGAGAAATTGATTTTACCCATAAAGTTGAAGAGCCACTGTCCCTCAACCACGAACCTTTGCCCCTCGCGTCTTACCGTGGTTTCGGTTATGGCGGATTTATCAATCACCTCGTCCTCTTCGGTAACCTCCGGCTCGTATACGGTTATGGGGGGAAGCTCACGAAGCTTCTCAGCGGTTACCTTAACCAGCTCCTCAAGCCCCTCGCCCGTTACGGCGGAAACGTTTATTACGGGAATATCTTTTTCTTTACAATAGGAATAAAAGGCTTCCACTGCCTCCTCCTCAAAGAGGGTCGAATCAATCTTATTAGCTACAACTATCTGAGGACGGGTTGCAAGTTCCGAGGAGTATTTTGAAAGCTCCTCGTTAATTTTAATCATATCGTCAAGAGGCTCTCTTCCGTCTGCCATAGAAACATCTACAACGTGAAGAAGGAGGCGGCATCTGTCAACGTGACGCAAAAATGCGTGTCCAAGTCCCTGCCCCTCCGACGCTCCCTCGATAAGGCCCGGGATATCTGCGGCAAGGAAGCCCTTTCCTTCCTTTACGGAAACTACACCGAGATTCGGCGAAAGTGTAGTGAAATGGTAATTCGCTATTTTCGGCTTTGCTGCGGAGATTCTCGAAAGAATAGAGGATTTACCTACGTTGGGGAAGCCAACAAGTCCTACCTCCGCAAGCATTTTCAATTCAAGGAGGACCTCTTTTTCCTCGCCTGCAGTTCCGGATTTGGCAAATCTGGGTATCTGACGGGTAGGAGTTGCAAAATGACGGTTTCCCCAACCGCCTCTGCCTCCTTTACATACGACGAATTCCTCAGCGGACGCCATATCGAAGATTATCTTACCGCTTTCCGGATCTTTGATAAGCGTACCCTGAGGTACGGGAATGATAACGTCGGCTCCGTTTTTACCGTGCTTTTTATCCGCCATACCGTTACCGCCGTCCTCGGCTACGAATTTTCTTTTGTATCTGAAGGCCAAAAGAGTGTTTGCGCCCGTATCCACACGGAAAATTATATTTCCGCCGCGACCGCCGTCACCTCCGTCCGGGCCACCTGCGGAAACGAACTTTTCCCTGTGAAAGGAAACGGCTCCGTTTCCTCCGTTACCCGCCTTCAAGTAGATTTTTATATTGTCGATAAACATAAACGTCCCTTTTTCCTTTCTTTATAAAACGCCAAAGAGCTCTTTAGCCCCAAAAGCGACGCTCCTCATTCGCCTCGGGGACTTCTAACATTTAAGAGCAAGTCCTTATTTTACTCCGCCCTCGGGATTGTCGCCCTTCTGACGTACTATAATTTTGATTGGCGTTCCGTCAAATCCAAAGGTATTCCTTAGGCAATTTTCTATATATCTGCGGTAGGAGAAGTGGAAAAGCTCCTCGGAATTACAGAAAATTACAAAGGTCGGAGGTCTTGTGGATATTTGAGTCATATAGTATATTTTCAACCTCTTACCTTTATCGGAGGGAGGCTGAACTCTGGTTGTTGCTTCATTGAGAACGTCATTAAGCATACCTGTGCTGATACGTTTACAGGTTTCTTCATAAACATCGTTTACCATAGAATAGATATTCATTACACGCTGACCGCTGAGGGCGGATACGAATATTATGGGCGCATATGGCATATACGAAAGCGCCGTCCTGATTTTTTCGGTAAACGCCTTCACCGTGCCGTTGTCCTTTTCCACTGCGTCCCATTTGTTCACTACTATTATGGTAGGCTTTCCTGCCTCGTGAGCTATGCCTGCAATTTTTTCGTCCTGGTCTGTGATTCCCTCGACGCCGTCTATCATAAGAAGGCATACGTCAGCTCTCTCAACCGCCATATTTGCTCGGACAACGCTGAATTTCTCTATTCTGTCCTCTACCTTTGACTGGCGGCGGATACCCGCAGTGTCGATAAAGTTATACACGCCAAAGCTATTTTCAACCCTTGTGTCAACAGCATCTCTCGTAGTTCCAGCAATATCGGAAACTATCATTCTCTCCTCGCCGCACATACGGTTGATAATCGAGGATTTTCCCGCATTTGGTTTTCCTATTACGGCAACGTTTATAATACCGTCGTCCTCTGCCTCCTCCTCGTCAAAAACGCACTCCTCAACTATTGCGTCAAGAAGGTCTCCCGAGCCTGTTCCGTGAAGAGAGGACATAGGAATGGGGTCACGGTCAAAGCCAAGCTCAAAGAACTCGTAATATTCGTAGGGAAGCTCTCCTACCTTGTCCACCTTGTTAACACAGAGAATTACGGGTTTGCCCGACTTTTTGAGCATTACCGCAATGTCCTTATCGTCAGCCACAAGACCAGCCTTTACGTCGCACATAAACACGATTACATCTGCTGTGGCTACGGCTATTTCTGCCTGGTTTCTCATATGCTTGAGTATGGTATCGTCAGCCTTAGGCTCAATTCCGCCCGTATCTATCAAAACAAATTTCTTGCTTCCCCACTCCGCATCAGCATAGATACGATCTCGGGTAACACCCGGGGTATCCTCTACTATAGAGCGGCGCTGACCTATTATCTTGTTAAACAGCGTACTTTTTCCTACGTTGGGTCTGCCAACCACTGCTACTATCGGTTTTGCCATAATTATACTCCTTTCAAAAAAGCCGGACCTACTCCTGACCTAACACGTCACGGACAAATTCGTATCCGTCGCATTTGCTTTTTCTTATCTTCACCGAAAGACCGCGAGAAAGCTCCTCAAGAGTCATACCGCAAAGGAACACGTCCTCTCCGTCACGCAGGGCGTTTTCAGGTACGAACAGCTCATCTCCGAGCTCACGTCCCTTGAGGCTCTCATAAATATCCACGCCTGTAAGCAGTCCTGATACGGTTATGCTTTCGCCAAAGAAATTATTAATTATTTTGTAAACTTTAATTGTCAAACTCGGGAATAGCTTCATAAGCTTCTCCGAAAGAGAAAGAATCATAGGATAGGAGGCAACCCCTGTGGAAATTGACACGGTACGGGGGCTCGTAAGTGTGCCTACCATATCCTGAACGTCCTCCCACGCCATACCAAACTCCTCCTCAAAGGAGCGGAGCATACCTACTCCGTTTTCTATTTGAGGATATCCTTCATAGTATTCCTCCTCAGGGATAGGACGGTGAGCTTTAAGATAAAATTCGTCAGCGGCGAAGAATATACGGCTACCGAACCCATCAAGGCACTCTTTGCCAAAGGCATCAATCATATCTATCACACGCCCTGCTTCCTCGGCAGTAAAATCTGTCAAAGGATAAAGCTTATCCCTGAATTTAGTAAGTCCTGCGGGGACTACCGCAACACTGCTCATATAAGGGTAGTATTTCGACAAATCCTTCATAGAGCGAAGCAGCTCCACACCGTCGTTTATTCCCTTGCAAAGAACTATTTGACCGCACATATTAAGCTTTGCCTCGGCTATACGGTCAAGGTATGATAAAACACGCCCTGCATTTTTATTCTTCATCATTCTGACACGTAATTCGGGATTGGTGGTATGAACGGAAATGTTGATGGGCGAGAAGCGCATCTTTATAATTCTGTCAATATCGCTATCGGTCATATTTGTAAGAGTTATGTAATTTCCGTGTATAAACGAAAGTCGGGAATCGTCGTCCTTAAAATACAAGGATTCACGAAGCCCCTCGGGGTTCTGGTCGATAAAGCAGAAGATGCAGCCGTTTTTGCAGGAATGCTTTTTATCCATAAGAGGCGTTTCAAATTCAAGACCTATATCCGAATACTCGCCCTTTTTAATTTTCTTCTCTACAATCTCTCCGTCACTAAGAACGGAAATGCGCACAAGGCGCTCCGCTAAATAAAATCTGTAATCAAGAACGTCGTTTATTTCGTTGCCGTTAATCGAAACAAGAGTATCGCCGGGAACAATTCCCACTCGCTCTGCGGCAGAGCCGCTTATCACGTCTGTTATTTTTACCATTCGGCTCTCCTCCTTTAAGCTTTTTGTATGGCATAATAAACCATTTTATATATTAACATATATTTTTTAAAAAATCAATGATTTTCTTTCATATTCTTCCCATATTTCACTTTTTCCGTCGTATAGCGTAAAAGCTACCACAGTGGCGTTTATGTGAATATTTTTAAAATTAAAGGTAAAGTGGCCCCTGAATTATTGACAAAGGGTTAAGATTGCTATATAATTATTGCGAAAGAATTATAATCAGGGAGAGGCGGTGCAAAAAAATGAATAAACTTTACCTGCCCCTCGTTGCCCTATCGGGAATCGTTACGGGCCTTGCGGTTATTTTACCCGAGATTTTCGGCTTTTTACAGTGGTTTTCACTAACTCCCGCTCTTTTCGTTTTTATGAAAATGGCGGAGGGCGAGGAAATTCGCCTGAGGAGATTTTTGGGGCTTGGAGTGTTGTATTTCTTCTCCTTTTTTTCCGTGTGCTTCCACTGGTTTTGCTATATGTACCCCCTCGATTTCACGGGTCTTGACAATTTTACCTCTGTGCTGGTAATTATAGTCGCCTGGTTTGGGCTTTCTCTGTTTCAAGCATTGGGCGGCGGTATTGCTCTTCTGCTTTTCGGCGTCTTTGCAAAGCTCGGCACCTTTCGGCGCTATCCAATATCTGCGCTCTTCACGCTGCCGATAATATACACCGTATTTGAATATTCCCAGACCTTTGGCTGGTGGGGTGTTCCCTGGGGGCGCCTCTGCCTCGGACAGATGGAATTTCTTCCCGCTGTGGGAGCCGCATCCCTTTTCGGCTCTTACTTTATAACCTTTATCATTCTTCTCGTAAACACCGCTATAAGCTTTGCTCTTATACACGGCAAGCGTCAAAAGCTGAAATCCGCCGCTATATGTATTGCTTCCTTCGCCTTCGCCTTCAATTTATTCATAGGCGGTCTTACACTGGGGTCGGCTGAAGAAAAATTCAAAAGCTCCGAAAAAATAACCGTCGCTGCGATTCAGGGGAACTTTTCCTCAACCGACAGCTGGCAGATTGATATTTTTACAACTCTTGAAGCCTATGAAAAGCACACGAGGGCTGCGGCTGAAGATGGAGCCAAGGTTATTCTTTGGCCTGAAACCGCTCTTTCATACAACCTCGACATAACCTCGTTTGTAGGGCGGAAAATCGAAATGATTTCAAGAGAATGCGACGTTACCATTGTCGTCGGTACTCTCGCTCACGAAAACGGAATAATATATAATTGCCTTTACACGGTGACACCCACCGAGGGCTTTACTGACACGGTTTATAAAAAAAGGCACCTGGTGCCCTTCGGGGAATATATGCCAATGAGGGATTTCCTTGACGTTTTTCTTCCCTTTTTATCAGAGATAAATATGCTCTCAAGCGATATGACGCCCGGAGCTGATACGGCAGTCACATACGTTGAGGGCGTTGGCAATTTAGGGTATCTTCTATGCTTTGACTCCATTTACGAGGAGCTGTCAAGAGATACTGCCCTTGACGGAGCGGAACTTCTCCTTCTCGGGACAAATGATTCCTGGTTCGGAGATTCTGCGGCTATATATATGCACAACAATCAGGCGAGACTACGTTCTATCGAAACAGGAAGATACACCTTAAGAGCTGCCAACACAGGCGTTTCAACGATTATCACCCCCTTTGGCGAGGTGACGGCGGAGCTTGGCGCACTTGTAGACGGATATATAGTAGGCGAAGTTTCCCCAAGCTGTGAGCAAACACTATACACTTATACAGGCAACTTATTCGTCAATCTATGTACCGCAGGACTTTTTGTTTATCTTCTGGTTGAGATTTTTATTAAAATCAGAGATAGGCGGCGAAACTGTGACGGTGGCGAGGCTGACAAAAAACTCGATTAAGGAGCTGCAAATTGAAAAGAATTGACAAAAACATTTATTATAAGCTTATCGACCTGCTTGAAGAATCGCCAAAAACCAGGCGACAGCTTATTGATGCCTACATTGAAACGCTTAATCTTTCAAGGGCGGAGGCTCTTGACAAAAGCACCTCGGGCACCGCAAACGTAAAACGCAGCTTTGCGGGTATGGCTATTAATGAAATGTTAAGAAAGGGTATCGTTACGAAATCCGAGGACGGAATATACACCGCCCACGAGCAGAAGCCCGTCGTCATACGCAACGAGCGGTGCGAACAGGAAATCTTATCTATGCTCACAACATCCCCCGCCACGAAGACAAAAATTAAAAATGCGCTTATAAAGATTTTCGGAACGGATAAAACCGTTACCGACCGTGACGATAACAAGCTCTCTTCGGCTGTATCTGAAATTCTTCGCCGCCTGACACGCGAGGGCGTAATAGTGTCCGACGGCACATCCTATTCCCTGCCCGAAAAAATCGAGTCTAAAATTGACGATATAAACGGTATTTTAAAGCTTAAGGAAAAGTTCCTTACCACCCTTTACAAAAAGGGCGGCGAATTCTTTGAGTTCTATTTTATGACTCTGCTTGAAAAATATCTGACTAAGCATCACAAGCGTGTCACCTCAAATACCGTCACAGCAGGCGCTATGGACGGAGGAATTGACGGAATTATCGAAACCACTGATCCCCTCGGCTTCAGAGAAACAATTATGGTTCAGACAAAAAACCGCAGCGATGTTACCAACGAAACCGACATCAGAGGATTTTACGGAGCTGTTTGCGCAAGGCAGGGGTCGAGAGGAATTTTTGCCACCACGTCAGGCTTCCATTATGCCGCAACCGCTTTTCTTGATGGGATAGACAACTGCGTCGGAGTTGACGGAAATATGATTTTCAAAATGGCAACGGAAACACTTTACGGAATAAAAAAGCACGGCGATGCGCTCTGCGTTGACGAAAAAATACTTTAAGAGGTTTTATTATGGAGATTAAAGAAGCTAAAGAGGGTCTTCTTGCCGCCCTTCAGGATATTGAAAAGCTGCCCGGTCAAAGGGGGTTCAGCACGGAATCAAAGTGCCTTTATTCAAATTCCGACGACGAGGATTCGGAAAGCTACGAGGGCGCTGAATGCATTTTTGGTCAGATAACCGTTACCCCGACAGATGGCGAAGACAGTGTAATTTTCAGCACTGCCGTATGCATTTTTGAAAAGGAAGACGGTGAATACACGGTTTCCGCCGAGGAGCTTGCTACCTGCATTCAGGATATAAGAGAAGAGGTTAAGGAATTTTTTGACAGCGTAGATGCCATTGCAACAGAAAAGGGGCTTTCCCCCGACGAGGCCTACAAGGAAAGAATCGCCCCCGCCACCGAAACAGACGAGGTAAGCGGCGGTCAGGATAACAGCAAATTTTATATTATTGCATCGGTCGTAGCTCTCATCGTTCTTATCGCCCTTGTTATCTGGAGGAATATGGGCTGATATGGATTTTTCTAAATACGGCGTGACCCCCATAGCCTCTTGCGACAGCTGTGAATATTATCAGTACGACGAATACACCGACTCTTACTCCTGCACTCTGTCGTTAGACGAGGACGAGGCCGAGCGTTTTATTCTCGGGGGTCAGAAGGGCTGTCATTATTACAAATACTACGACGAATATAAAAGCGTTCACAAGCAGATATAACGCCCTTTTATCCCACCGCACCCCGCACCGAAGCTCCGCACATTTCTTTGCTCGGTCGGGGTGTTTTTCTGCATTTTGACGAAAAAAACACAAAAAAATTTAAAAATCGCAAGCGAGAAAACGAGAGAAAACGAGAGTAAAAAAGAGCTTTCACGAGCTTCAGTGTTTCTAAATCATTTTATTCAAAAAAGTTTTTAAAAAAGGGTTGACAAGCATTATTCGTTGTGTTATAATTACAAGGCTTGAAAACAAGTGGGAGCTATGCGCTCCGACAATCAAAAATCTGGAGGAATTTAAAATGTCCACATTTATGGCTAATGCGCAGACCATCGAGCGCAGATGGTTTGTTATTGATGCTGCAGGTCAGCCTCTCGGTAAGACAGCTGTTAAGGCTGCTAACATTTTAAGAGGTAAGCACAGACCTGAATTCACACCTCACGCTGACTGCGGTGAGTTCGTTATCATTGTTAACGCTTCTAAGGCTATTCTTACAGGTAAGAAGCTTGAGCAGAAGTTCTACCGTCACCACTCCGGTTACATCGGCGGCTTGAAGGAAGAGAGCTACAAGCACCTTATGAGCACTCGTCCCGAGCTTGCTATGGAGCTTGCTGTTAAGGGTATGCTTCCCCACAACACTCTCGGCGCTAAGGCTTTCACTCGCCTTCACGTTTATGCAGGCGAAAATCACAACCAGGCTGCTCAGAAGCCTATCGCTATTGACTGATAAGGGAGGATATGTAGAATGTATACAAGTGCAAAACCCTATTTCTATGGTACAGGCAGAAGAAAGAAGTCGGTAGCAAGAGTTCGTCTTTACCCCGGCACAGGTGCTATAACCATCAACGGAAGAGATATTGATAACTATTTCGGTCTTGAAACTCTCAAGCTCGTTGTTAACCAGCCCTTCGGCGTTACCGATACTGTTGGTAAGTTTGACATCGTTGCAAACGTTTGCGGCGGCGGATTCTCCGGTCAGGCAGGCGCTATCCGTCACGGCGTTGCTCGTGCTCTTCTCACCGCTGACGAGGCTTACAAGCCCCTTCTTAAGAAGGCTGGCCTTCTCACTCGTGACCCTCGTATGAAGGAAAGAAAGAAGTACGGACTCAAGGCTGCGAGACGTGCACCTCAGTTCTCGAAGAGATAAGGAAAAGACGCCTTTTGGTGTTACTTATATGGCATCCATCTATTTTGGTGGATGCCTTTCTCTTTGTCCTTCAAGGTGTCTTTTCCTTATCCCGCCTCTTACAGAGGCTGTCAGAGTACAACTCTGCCATTCGTGCTAAAAACAGTTATCAACTGTTTTTGCGGCTTCTCCGCCGCCCTCACAGTTCTCGAGAGATAATTTCGACCTTTGGTCGAATTTCAAAAAGCACTTCGCACATGCGGAGTGCTTTTTGTTATCTCTTGGACGAACTGAGGTGCAAATGAAGCACACCTGCGGTGTATGAAACATGAAGTCGCAACTGCGTTGCTATGAAGCGTGGCTTCGCCCACATGAAGGAGCCGGGTGTGCTTCGCTTCATAGAAGCCGTAGGCTTCTGCTTCGTGCTCGCTTGCGAGCACTTCATATTTGCGAAGCAAATGCTTCATTTTTCCCGCCGTCCTGTTTACTTTTTGCCGTTTTTATGGTATAATACAACTAATAGATAAACTTGAATTTGTAAGGATAGAAAGTATGATTGTTTTAATAACGGGAGCATCGCACACAGGCAAAACTGCACTTGCTCAAAAGTTGCTCGAAAAATATAAATACCCATATCTCTCAATCGACCACCTTAAAATGGGGTTG
>CAJGCM010000047.1 GCA_904501765.1 uncultured Clostridia bacterium
CCCAGGCCAATCTGTACCAGTCCCAGCACCGTGCGCACTGATACAGCATCCAGGGTGCGCTCATCCGACAGCCTGTGCCCTGGGTACATCCGACCATACAAAAAGGCCCACGTCACTACATCGAGTAACGTGGACCTCTTAACCTGGTTACCTCACAAAGAACCCTATAAACTCATAGAATTGGTTCTTGACCTGCATATCCTCGAACCGGAGTAGGCCATTACGGAAAGCGAATACAATTCGCTGGACCCGTTTGCTATCGGCTATTGATTTGATTAGTAGTAGGTTGGCCTCATGGTCATCCTTTGTTAGACAATACAGGGAGTAGGAACTTGGGTCATATTGCCGGTTCACGTATATGAGGCCCTGGTCATAATCCACCCAGAAACCGTATATAATACCGGCGTATTTCATGCCCAGCATAAACTCCGCCTTTGGTGACTTGGGTTCAATGAATGTGGCATTGTCCAACAGCCACTTATTTTCTATGGCGTAGTCGCCGTATCGGGTACCCGCAACTAGCTGACCGAAACGGGATTGTTTTTTCATGGCCACAAAATCTGCATCGGTGAACAGTTCCACGCACACCTGGCCTCTGACCGTGAACCGTTTGTTCATATCCGGCTTGATGTTCCAAAACAGGAAATACGGGTTCACAATCGTGACGGAATTGGCCAATAGAACCGCTCGCACATTGTCCCGGGTTCGGGCGATGGTTTCGTACAGGTCAAGGAATACCTCCACTTCGTTTTTGAGGTATGTGATACGGCCTTTGTCTATGATAAACTCATCAAAGATGATTTTGTTTACAAATGGGTAGTTATTCGATTTTAGCTGACGGGACGTTGACAAGGCTATAAAATAGATGGCCACTTCACCGTTTATCATGCCGGTGTTACCCTCAATTTTCAACTCATCATCCGGGTAATACTCACGTACAGCATCAAAGAACTTTCCGTTCTGTAACATTTCATCAATCTCCGTTTGGTAACGGCGAACCCACACACACTGCATCTTTTTCCTTTTGAAATCATCAATGGACCAGCGGGTACAATCGAACGTCTTACCACCACCACGGTTTGACAGTACCATATTCATTATACGATTATGGGAAAGTATCCCTTGCCTACTCCACCACATTACACACGCCTCCGGGTTGCTATCAGCAATAGAAACGGCATCCGCTTACGAGGTGTGTATACCCCTGGGTAATCCGGGGTTTCTGTGTCGTCCAGGCCTGCGAGGAACTTATACCATTTTTCCGCCTGGGTCGCTCTGTTCGGCTGGTCCGGGTCGGCGGGTCGTTCGTAGTTGGCCAGAAAAGCCATTGCCAGATAACCTGCGCCTTTCGTACTGGTCTTGAACTCTGCAAAGGTTTCCGGGTATGCATCCGTAGGGTAGTATTGCAGGCCGTTTTTCAGCTCATACTCGATGCGTTCCAACTGGGTATCCATTTCAGTATAGTCGAGGTATTGACTATTTGCCCAGGAAATCAGCTTTGTGGCAGGTGTCCATTGTACAAGTCCATATCCACGTTCAGTGTTGCCCTCGTTCAGACTTTCCCATATTCCTGGGTTGATGGTGCTTTCCGTCTGCATATTGCCCAGCATACCGGCCACGGCGTTCATGGTCCAGCCGTAACTTTTCAGATAGTTCCAGATATACCGGGCGTTTACTTCCATTTCTGACTTGGTCAAATAGCGGTTGCCTGTGACCACGGTTTCAGCCTCATCAAATACCACAGGGTTATATATGAAACCCTGGAACGTGTAGGCGGAAGATTGACCCCAGTTTCCATCATTGGAACGGGTTTTCGTCCAAAATGGCTTGGTGGAATTATATCCGCTTTCCGATGTCATAATGGACCCGTCCGCATTGATGGCCTCCACGATGGCCACATGGCCTGCGCCGTCTGTGCTGTACCCAGCTTCACCTTTACGCCAACAGATAACCGCACCCAGTCGGGGCGTTTGGCCTCGTTGGTAACCGTCACTGGTTTTACCCCACCAATCCTCTGCATTGCCCCAGGACAGTTTCGGAATGGTTCCGCCCGTCAGTTCCCAGAAACGGCCGAACGCATAACATGTGCAGTTTGGCAGGCCGTAGCCGGATTTATAAAACGGGTTATCCGCATAATAATATGTGTTATCTGTTGTGGGGGTTTCGGTGCGGGGTATAAACTCAGCCATTCAGTAACGCCTCCAGCTTTTTGTATTCAGGCAAATCCTCGATAGCATCCAGACACGCCACCAGGGCATTATGTACGGCGGTGGCCTTGTCCACTTTCTCCGGGATTTTCAGCACCTGTCCAGGGTAAATGTAATTCTTGTTTTTGATCGCGTTGGTGGCCACAAGGGCCTCCACGGTGGTGTCATACTTTCGGGCGATAGCGAACAGGGTATCACCCTTTTTCACTGTGTAATTCATTTACTACCTCCGTTCAGCTTGGCGAAAAAACCCCTAATTTTATCGGGCATAATCTGTGGGTTGATAGCACAAATATTTTCGGTGACACTTCCCGCCTCCATGAGAATTACATATACACACAGGGATACAGCCACCGGGACATTTACACCAATGTCAACAAGGGTTTGCGCATAGTCCACAAGGACACCGAAAATAACACAAAGAATAGACCCACATTTATGGAAAAGGCCCTCACGCATGATGCTAGAAGTGTAGGTCTTTTCCTTAAATGCTTTTATAAGACCGGTTGCCATGTCCAGCACAATGAACAGGGCAGTGATTAAATAAATCATAGTTCCTCCTTATTTGTAATGATTTTCAGTGTCTACAACACCCAAACGGTAAAGGATGCGATTTGCAATAGCCTTAAATCCGATATCACCGGGGTGAGAGGCTACATCGCTGTCCGTAATGGTTTTAACTGTACCATCTGACAGGGTGTATGTATTACCCACAGCAGACTTGTTACCATCGCTGGCAAGGTCCCAAATGTCGATGAATGTACATCCGGTGGCCCTGCAGACCTCCCGCATGATGGAGCGTTTTTCCTCGGTCTGATACCAGGCACCGACCCAGACCATACGGGCGTTGGGGAGCCGGGTACGGAAGAACTTAACCAGGTTGGTGGCACCGGTGCGGAAAATACTAACCTTTGCTGTGGTGTTGACATTATCGCCCAACTGGATAATAACCAGGTCAGTATCCGGGTTATTAATGACCGGGGAGGTGAGGTTGGAATACATCCAATTGGTCTGGGAGTCGTTTGTGGTACAATTTTCCCAATCGGACCCTTTCACACGCAAGGCAGAGAATGTGGGGTTCTTGGCCTTGAGTTCCTGGTTGACCAGGGCGAAATAGTCCTTTTCTGCGTTGGACGCAGCCATTCCGAACTCGTCGAAACCCAACAACAGACTATTACCAATGTACAATGCTTTATTTGCGAATACCGGTACGGGGATAAGGTTTCCCTCGTTGTTAACCTGGGTTACATATCTGCCACCATTGGGGGCCACGATGAAATCCGGGGCCTGTTCCGATGTAACGTTACCGGCGATTGCCATAATGGTTTCCGGGATGCTCTCCGTGTGCCAGTTGTCCCGGAGTGCGTTCCAGTAAACCTTGATGTTGGTGAAACGGGTGGTTGTTTCATCCACACCATGACGGAGGAACCAGATGCGGTTAATCTGCATACCGGCGGTGGCCAGGTAGATTTCGGGGTCCAGCTCAACCTCATAGTGGCCACTCTCGACCACCTTGAGTACCGTTTTATAGCCAGCACTGCTACTGATACTCCGGGCCACATTAACGTCGATATAATGTTCCCCGGTCAGAGCCTTATCACCGACGTTCATTTCCACGTCAAACGACACATAGACCCTTTTCGACTTATCATAGGGTAAACCCAAGGTAGAGAAACCACGGTCACCGCTGGCAGTAATCTCAAGACCGTTTTCCAGCTTGTTTTCAGCGGGAATTTCGGCACCGGTAAAGGCCACAACAAAATCGGACGGTTTCCCGGCCAGGATTACACACCCGGTTACGGCGTTGTGGTTGTCCTCGATTTTCTGCTCCTGCTCCTTAACCATATTATACAGCTGAACGGCGTGGCCACTGGCGGTATAATCCACAAAACCCTTGTCAATGAGGGGTGCCTCATACACCATAAAATGGGGAACCTCATACAGATAATCGGTTTCCATTGCGGTTTCCGTGTTGTGGACAAGCCACACGGATTTAACGTTGAATGTGTATGCGGACGGGTCAATGGTGATTTTGTTAAGACCATCACTCAAAGCACAGACTTTGCGATACTTCGCACTGTCCAGGGTGTTGTTGGCCTCAGACACATACAGGTCAAGGGACGGGAGATTGGGTCGGCTCACCAGGTCAACTTCCACATACAGTTTTCCTGTAGTCTTTCGGGTAAAGAGCGGGGTTGCCACACCATAGTTACCACCATTTGCCGGGGAGTAGATATCCACTCGGTCATTGCTCACGTGTACCTTGTCATAACCCTCTGCGAACGGTTCGCCGTTGGACCAATTGACCAGGTCATGCAGGTGCCTGCCGTGGTGAATAATGATACCGGTGGTTTCCTCCTTGAGGGTCTGCAATTCCGCATCCATTGCCCTGGTGGCACCGCCCAGGGTATCACAGGAAGCACCGTCCGCACGAACACGACCATCAATGATTTCCGCATCCATTACGGTGGAGCCGTGTTCGATGCCACCTAAGAGGTTGTTAAGCCGGGCGGAAAGCTCACCGGCGTACTCGTCGATTATTTCAGTGAACATACCGTTTTCGGCGTACTGCTCCACCGTCTGCAAAACCTTTTCCGGGATGTCTACATTGAGCATATCACCCATGGTTTGCTCGGTGTTCTGTCGGAGTTGGTTCTGGGCCTCCACCAGCTCATTGATTTTGGCAGTGGTACGGCCCGACAGCTCCAGTGCGGTCATGGCCTCCTCATCATAGATGGTGGGTGGATTTTCCATTGCATAGTGTGGGTTCAAAGGATTGATACTCATTTTATACCTCCTTAATAAACCATGAGGAACAGGTCATTAAGCTCCTCGATGATTTGCAAATCAATGTTGATAAATGCGCTTCGGATGTTCTGCACCTCACCACCCAGGGGTTGCACACCAATGTTACCCTTGCGGGTCAACGTGTGGCCGGTTTCGCCCTCTGTGGTGGATGTATCATCCGTTCGGGTTGCGTTGGTGAGGTGGTCGTCCAGGTTGTCAATGGTCCCCTGTGGCGTATCGGAAAACTTCGCCGTACCGCCGGTTTTGGTTTCACCCTTATTGGTGGCCTTGAACTCCTCCACCAGGTTATAACTTTCTAGCGGGTCCTCGATATTCCGGAACTTTGCATCGAACTCATAGAGTTGGACATAGTACGGCATGATTTCCCGCATCCGGGTGCGGAAGTAGTGGAGGAACCGGCCCACGGTTTCCTGGCCGATTTGGCGGAAACGGTAGTGGTTAACAATTTTCTCCTGGAGGCGTTGCCGGTCAAAGTCCACCTTACAGGTTTTCCCGTTGTACTGGATTTCGGACCGTGGCACCGGGTAATCAAAATCCCAGATGTCCACACCGGAGGCAACAATATCGCCCAGCTCTACGGTCACACCGGTATTATCATAGTTAAGCATTGGTGCCCTCCTTTTCAACAGTTTCAACAGGTTTCTCCACAGGATCCCGACGTTTCACGGAAATGGACAGGCCGAAAAGGGCGTTGATTTCCTCACAGGCTTTTTTCCGGGCTTCCAATTGCAGGTCCGCAAAGCTGGCAATTAACTGATTGTTGCTTTCGGCCTCGTCTGTGATGAGGCGTTCCTTTTTATCCACCGGGGTATTGTCCTGGCCCAGGAACGTCAGCAGGTCACTTTCCACAGACCGTTTATAATCCATCAGCTCATTACCCATAAACTGCACCCCGGTCATAAATGCCTGGATGCTTTCCAGGTTCAAACCCCGGTCCGCAAAGATGGCCGGGACGTTCCCGTCCACCTGCTGAAAAATCCGCTTGAATGTCAGAACGTCTTTGTCGTCACAGGTAAACACCACCGGCGTTTTGCAGGCCTTAATATTCACATCCATGGTGCGCTCCGCCTCGGTCAGTTTATTGACGTAGTGCATGAGAAAATCATGGGTGGCCAAACCAAGCAGATTGTTACGAATAACCACACACTTGTCGGCGTTTACTTTGCGCTGGTAGTTGAAACCATGTACCCGATACCACAGCGGGTCGCCGTACACGTTGACATTACCACCGGGTGCACATTCCAGAACCATGTGGGACATGGACGGGTCACGGAAAAAACAGGCCCTACCGTGTGAAAATAGCAGGCGTTCAATGTGCCGGGGTTCGATACCGTCCGGGAGGCCCTGCCACTCCCATTCGTTCATTGCAATCAACTTGAACTTATCAAACAGGGTGCGGAATGTTAGGTCGTTGAGAAGGTCGGTTAAATTCGCTCGTTTTCTTGCCATGTTGTCACTTCCTATACAGCATTGTTCAGCGCATAATTTCCGATTTGGTCACCGTTTACCCAGAACGTTACACCATTGTCAAAAATGCGCTCAATTAGGGTTATATCCTCATTACACACACCACCGGCAACCTTGCACCCTACTGTCTTTACATAAGTAAAAGCGGGTCGGGCGTGGATGTTGGGCACCTGCACCCGGTTGAGCTTGTAACCAAACATTGTGAAATAATCATCAATCTGTTTGGCGTACTCTGCCCGGATACATTTATAATAGAAAGAAAACGTCTGTTTCCCGCTGGCCACGTTGACAGTGCTGGAAAAGGTTCCCTTTGCCTGGGGTGGCTGTGCCTTTGCATCCTCTTTCTGTGCCATGATAGTACCAATCTGATTAAGACCACCGTAGGTCGTTACAGCACCACCACCGGCCATGGCTAAATTACCTGTTGCCACACCGGCCACCATTGCACCCAGACCCGCCAGAGCGGTGACCGTGGCGGTGTTTTCGGCGTGTGCCATTTGGTTGTAGTTCTGGGCCAACCATACCTTATAGGTATCACTATCCCAGGCACACGGCGGGAAGTTGGCTAGGGTAACACCCTCATCAAAGTTGGGTTGTGAGCCAGGCATATTGTAGCAATCCGGAACCAGCTTCACACCGGCATCCGGGGATATTGCACCATACAGCCGGAAGATGTAGACCTCCTCCGGTGTGTCGAATTGTTCAAACCGATATTCCGCCTTGTCACCCTGGTTGCCTGTGACGTACAACAGGTTATAAGGGTGGGAATACAGTTTTTTATTTTTGGGTGTGTAACCCTGGAACAAATTCTCCCGGTAATTATCATACAGAGCCAGAGTGTCAGAAATAGGATTAACACCACACACGTTTGCGCATCTGCGATTTTCCCAATCAAATTCGTTCCACCTGTATTCTGTGAAATTCTCACCGTCAAAGGTCTGACAGAGGGTGACCAGGTTTTTGGGATACATCCAGATCGCCACCACGGCATCCGGTTTACCCACACTATCCAGGCCCTGGAGCTGGGTTTCCAGCTTCTCCATATCATCAAAAGCATACACACCCAAACCGCTATATACACCATTGAAATCCCTGGCGTATGCTGTGGGTGAGCTTTCGTTGATATTGTAGGTCAAATCTATAGCAGACATAACCAGAATACCCATTTTAGATATATTGTACATATCATACGTGTGGTAATTGGTGTACGGCCCCAGCTCCAAACCCTCCGGAACAGTATGTTCCCCGGGTCTGTCTGTGGTGGTGTGCTGACGTTCCACAAAGCAGGGAAGCAACTGCACACCATCAAAAAGGTGTGTTTGGATTACGTCCAGTTCCAGGTAAAGTTTTACTGTGGTATCGCTCACATACTCCACCTTATTGATAAAGTAGTAATATGGTTTCACGCCTGGATTGACTACATACAGATAGTTCCATCCCTGGGCAACTGCCACCGTTGCCTCCACCTTTAACTCCCAGTTCCGGCGGTGGTGGGAATATGCGGGAAAAGTCCGCACGACTTTCCCCGCAAAATATCCCTGCTGTGCCTCACGGGAGGCAAAATAAATGGTATGCAGATACCGGTTATCCAGGCGCACACCGGCACAGATATAAACTTGCGTCAATGGTGCGCTCATGGGTCACCCTCCCTTAAGCGGAAACGGCCTTGAACTTGATTGCCGTTTTAAACGGGGAACAACTCACAATCTGATGCACATGGTAGAAATAGTTCGTGAACAGACCGTCGGCGTTGCGCTGGGGTTCCATGTGGGACAGAGTATCCCAGACCCGGAAAAACTCCTCATCCACCAGCAGGGCGTATGCATCGGTCATGCTACCAAAGTGGGGCATGGGGATGATAGATACCTCAATATCCGTTTTACCCATGTTGAACGCCTTGGCCAACACTTCCACATCCACCTCGGCCAGCACATCCTTATTGACCAGCAAGACCAGGTCTTTCTTTTCTGCCCAGGTTTCCACACCGGCCTTATTGAACTGGGTGGAGCTGTCCAGGGTGCAATCCATAACGGCCTTGCGGAGGGTTTTGACGAAAGACTTTGCACTTTCGCCGGCGGTAGCACCACCAATGGCGGGAACCTCATATTCAAAGTAACCGTCATAGGTTGCCAGCAGATTAACCATGACCAGGAACTCATCCTTATTGGCGCCGGAATACAGTGCGTTGATTTTTGCGGTGATGTACGCATCCAGGGTGGCCTCGGAACGGAACACACGGACAAAGTCCAGGTCACCGATGGAAACTACGTACTTATCCCGGCGGTTCTGGCGGTGATACACCACCTTGTCCTGGATGGTGGCACGACGGCCCAGGGGGTTCCCGCCGTTGGGGTCGTATGCACCCTCACTCTTTGCCATTTCAACAAAGATTTCCTCGACATCCTGTTGCGTCAGAATGGTGCCGGTCTTGAAACGGGCCAGCCGGTTCTTGAACATCTTGGTTTCCAGCATGGTCTTGCCGATTTTGCACAACAGAGCTGTGGAAAACTCATTGTACAACGGGGTGTAGGTCTGGAGAGCATAACCAATCGTGGAAATGTTCTCCTGTGTGGCCTCGGGGATGCGGGCCTGGTATTCTTCGCTTGCGTTTGCTCTGATGTTATTCAGAACAGAGATAGAAAAACCCATTGTTTAATCCTCCTTATAAAATATTTAGGGTTTTTGCAAAATCCTCACAGGACGGGACCTCTTCATACTCATTGTCGTTTTTGTCCTCCTGGTCTTGGAATTGTGCGCTCAGTTTATTGAAATACTTCTGATTTAATGTGCGGACGTTTTCCAGCTCCGTGGAAAGGTTTTTGTTATTCTGGGATAATGTATCCCGTTCATTGGTCAGCTCCGTTACACGGGCCTGCAAGTCCAGGATTGCCTCCTGGGCCTGTTCCAGTGTGGTGTATTGCGGTGTAGACATTCGGCAATCTCCTTTGCTATAATTTGATATAGAACAGTTGTTCTAATAATAGAATAATGTACCGGTTCAAAAAGTCAAGACACATTTTTCAGTAAATTTAAAAAAATGTGTTGACAATTAGAAAATAACTGCTATAATGGTGTTACTGGGTGAGCGCCCCAGGAAATTTCAAAATTGTAAGGAGATTGCCAAAATGACGAGAGTTGAATTGTTCGATAAGATGAGGACCCGCCTGGATGAGGCCATCCAAAACGATTGGCCCGGTCGGGCCGTCGCCATCGTAAATGCTTGCTATGATTTTTACGCCAACGGTAAGTTGACCCGCAACGATGTGTTAATTATCCAGGGTGTCTATAACTCCTATATGGAGGTGCAGTGATGATTGAGCTGAAATGTGCCCGTGGGATGCTTGACACCCGCATTGTGGGCCACCGTGTTGAGTTGCTTGCTGAAATTCCGATTTTGTTCGGAAAGACCCTGTTCGTGGTGTTGGAAGATTGCCCCTCCGGCCTCCGGGAGGAATATATCAAAGCCGTTTTCGAGATGACCCTGGAAGAAATGAAAAGGGTGAGTGATGAAACATGAAACTGCGTGACCTGATCGCCCTCTTTGCTGAAAATGTGCGTTTTGCTATCGAGTACAAGGGTGAGTATCACAAATACGATAGTGGCCTGGAATTTTACGACGATTGCCAGTTCTATGATGAGGTCTGTGACAAACTGATTGCAGAGATATGGGACAGCCGGCACTATCACGGATGCATCGTGATTACGATTGACTAAAGCGAAACCGGCCTCTGGCCGGTCTACCGGTGAAACCGGTACTGACGAGCTTGTCAGAAATATTTTAAGGAGGTTGCCAACATGAGCAACAATGTGACCATGAAGTCCCTGCGTGAGAGAGCCAAGGAGTTCAGCTCCCTGGGCCTGCCCTTTATGGAGGGCCGGGAAAAGGGTGAAACCGATGAGCTGGTGGGCCAGGAGTCCACAATCATTGATTACGGTTTCCTGCCCAACGAAAACGGCGAAGCCTATTCCGTTTTCATCGTTAAGGAGAGGGCGAACAAGTTCTACTTTGGCGGTGAGGTTCTGACCGACCGTCTGACCCAGTTGGAAAAAGAGGGATACGGCGAAGCCATCCGTACGGAGGGTCTGCCCATCCTCATGACCAAGAAGAAGTCCAAGAACAACCGGTATTATACCAACGTGGAATTTTTCCCCGAATAACCAAGGAGGGTCACCATGGGCGAGATTATCAAGTCCCGCCGTGGTGTGTACTATGACTTGACACAATCCCCGTACGAGTACGAAAGTCCGTACGGGGATTTATTCAAGTTTTCCAGCCGTAAAAAGCTGGAGATATACACCCGGGACATTCCGAAAGAGCTTGACCGCATGACTAAGAACCTGGAACGGCACCGGCTGGGGGATTACCTCCCGGATGAAATCATACAGTTATTGTATCGGGCCACGTTCCGGAGCTTCTACCGTAAAATTGAGGGTTAATCTATGGCAAAAGGAAGTAAACGACAGAGAAAAAAGAACATGAAAAGGTTGGGCCTCTGGGAGGGCCAACAGTACGCCGGTGGCCGTGTCCCAGGTCGAAAGAACCTAAAACGGGTTGACGGTGGGTACCGCAACCAACATGGCGTTTTCTTTTCGGAGGAACAGAAAAAGGCCCTGGAACGGGCCGTTAATAGGTCAAACTATCAAAGAAAAAAGATGCAGGCGGAGGCCGACAAGCTAAATCCAAATAACAGCCAGCTCCGCCTTATGGGTAAAGAAAGTGACTTCATTATAACACGTCAAAGTAAGTCGTTGCAAAAGTTCAAGTCTATGGAGGAGTATGAGCAATTCATGGACAAGCAGGTCAAAATCCAATCCGGTGAATACCTGGACGAACGGACCCGGCTATACAAACGGAACTATATGAAAGCTGTACAAAATGAGCTGGGTGATGCCGGTATAGCCATGAAAATACGAATGATGAAACCGGCGGATTTCCGCCAGCTAGTTGAGAAAATGGGTGACGAGATGGAAATATCTTTCGTGTATGACCCATCCTCCCAACTGGCCCGACGTAACCGCATACGGAATATGTTGGGCATGAAACCCGTAGACGATGAGGACCCCTTTTATAACTGGGAATAAGGAAGTGTAATCCATGGCTATTAAACGCCTAAAGCTAATGGCCGACTTTGAAACAACCACAGACCCGGCAGATTGTCGGGTCTGGGCCGGTTGTGCCGTGGATATTGAGAAATTGGAAGTGGTCCACATTGGTAACGACCTGGACGGTTTCATGGAATACCTCCGGGATAAAAATACTGTGTGCTACTTTCATAACCTAAAATTTGACGGTGAATTTATCCTCCACTGGCTTTTTACCCATGGATACCGGTATGAGGACACCCGGAAAGATAAGACATTCCAATGCCTAATAACCGATGATGGCCTGTTCTATTCTATCGAGGTTATCTTCCACCGGTACAAATCGAAAAAGTATGAAAAGGTTGTATTCTATGATAGTTTGAAAAAGCTACCTTTTAAGGTGGCCGTAATTGCAAAGGCCTTTGAGCTACAGCAAAGCAAGGGTGAAATTGATTACAAGGCCCATCGGCCACGGGGTTACGAAATGACCCCAGAGGAAAAAGAATACATTATAACAGATTGTCAGATTGTTGCCGAGGCCCTAAAGATACAGTTTGAACAGGGCCTAAAGAAAATGACCAACGCCTCCGATGCTCTGAACGGGTACAAGTCGATTATTGGGAAAAACAAGTTTGAAAAATGGTTTCCGGTGCTACCCATCGAACTGGACAAGGATATCCGGCGGGCATACAAGGGTGGTTTCGTGTACATGAAACCGGAGCATAAAAACGCCCGTGGTTACCATGGGAAACAGTACGACGTTAATTCTCTGTATCCGTGGGTGATGTATACAAAGCTACTACCCTATGGTTACCCTGTTTATTTTGAGGGGTTCCCGGATCGTGACGAAAGACACCCACTTTTCATTATCCACATGAGATGCACCTTTGAGGTAAAGCCGGGACACCTGCCAACGTTGCAGTTGAAAAATAATCGGCGGTACCTGGAAACGGAATACTTAACCACCAGCCTGGATGCATCTGGCAACAATGACCCGGTGGAAATGTGGTTGACGAATGTTGACTATGAGTTGTTGGTGGACCATTACGACCTGGACGACGTGGAATATATCAACGGTTTCAAGTTCAAAGGTGCTGTGGGAATGTTCAAGGATTACATTGACCACTGGATGCATATTAAAGAAACCACCACAGGAGCCTTGCGCCAGCTTGCAAAACTGATGCTAAACTCCCTATATGGTAAGTTTGCCACGAACCCCAAGGCCAGGAAGAAGATACCCTACCTGGACCCAGAGGACAATATTGTTCACTACAAGTATGACAACCCGGAGGAACGGGAGCCGGTTTATACAGCCATGGGATGCTTTATCACAGCTTATGCCCGTGAAAAAACCATACGGAGCGCGCAGGCCAATTTTGACCGGTTCATATATGCTGACACCGACAGCCTTAAGTTAATCGGTTATGAGGAACCCACGGGCCTGGACGTACACCCCACGCACCTGGGAGCCTGGAAAGATGAGGGTAATTTTACCGACAGCAAGTGGTTGCGTGCTAAAACCTACATGGTAACCGTGGATGGTAAAGCAAAGGTTACCTGTGCTGGAATGCCCGATAACGTCAAGGCAAAGGTTACCTATGACAATTTCCGGTCTGGTTCTACGTTCACCGGTAAGCTGATGCCACGGCGGTATCCTGGGGGTATTATCCTGGAAGAAACGACATTTACAATTAAGTGATTGACACGCGAACAGTTGTTTGCTATACTATCCATAGTAACTTTGGCCGGTATGTTCATTGTACGGTCATAGACCCGGAGTGCTACACCTAACCGGTGCCGGGTCATGTATAGGATTGGCAATCTCCCGGAACAACCATACCAGGCCACGGCGAAAGCATTGAACCCCTTACCATTACGGTGAGGGGTTCTTTGTGCGGTAGGCCCCTGGCCCTATCCCCTGCCGGTCCGCCGGCCCCGTCCC
>CAJGCM010000048.1 GCA_904501765.1 uncultured Clostridia bacterium
GAATGGATTAAGGGAGCTTTGTTAATTCCCGAGAATAATACTTATAAGGTGGATGGATCTGGCCGCATTGTTATTCCTTCTTATTTGAGAAGTAAATTCCGCATTGAAGCTGGAGACCAGTTAGAATACTTTACTAGCTTTATTGATGACTCTTGGTTTTTGTGTGTGCGGCTGGACGCTAAAACCCAGGCAGAGAGAGCTATCGCCGCAATGGAAGAAGCCGCTGCTGCCTTGGAAGAAGTAAAAAATGAAGAGAATATTTGAGTATAAACTACCAAGAGTTAGTGAAATTATTTGCGGCCGTGGCAAATAGTAACACGGCGACACTAAAGGCGTGTACATAAAAATAATCAAAAGACGAAACTTCGGTTTCGTCTTTTTTATTTTCCCGTATTCCGAAATCAAAAATAGATTTCAGGATTATTTTGCCCAGAGCAAAACAAAAGCACAAAAAGAAAAAATTTTTTTCCTGAAATACACCCCCCGGATGTTTCTATCTAGGGAAAACATAAAACCTATTGTCTGCTTATCTGGTGAGAGAAGTGCTAGGAAGGCCTCCACCCCACCTAAAACAACGAGCCGCAGACAGGCGGCGAGGCCGTTGTTTCCACAAAGAAAGGTTGCTGCAAAAAATCTTTGTGCAAAATGACGAAAAAAAATAATAAAAAAATTTCACGAAACCTCTTGACAAATGCATCATCATGTGTTATAATAAAGGCACGAAGAACAGAGAGAGGTAATGACCATGAGCTACAAAGACCTGCTGACAGATGCGCAGAAAGAAGCCTTCCGCAAGGGCGATGCCTACTACAAGAGCCCCTTTAAGAAAATGCCTGTACGCAGTGCTGTACACTACATGAGTAGTACCTCTGTGTACTGTACCACTAGCAATGGTAGAGTGCATGAAGCACGCATGGACAGAATGATTAGCAAACAGTGGAACTAAGGAGGATAAGACAATGAGAGAAAAGATGCTGTGTGTACTGTGCGCCATCCTGCTGGTGGTGACCTTCAATGCCCTTGCTGAGGCAGCACTCAACGACAGATACACAAGAGAGGCAATAGTAATAGAGGTTGATGGGCACACCGTTAGCGCAGAGGATTCCACGGGCAATGTGTGGTGCTATGACGTAGAGGGTGACACCGTCCCGTGCGTAGGTACAAGGGTAGTGCTGACCATGCTGGCGATGGGCACTGACACTATCTATGATGACCAAGTGGTGGGTGTGCAGTAGTACAGCCACCACCCACAGGCGTCAAGCCACCCAGTAGAGTACGCTGTAGGGGCGTTAAAAAAATGCGCAAAACAGCAAAAAAACTCTTGACAAAAAGCTCTCGTAATGGTATAATAAAGACACAAAGAAAGAGAGAGGTAATGAACAATGATGTATCTTGATAGCTACACGGTATACGACAACAGAACGAACAAGATTGTTTCAACTGGCACATTCGTTGAAGTAGAGGACTACATGGAGAATCCTGGCAGATACACTGTGGTGTGGGATTACACGGGTGATGTGGTAAGCGGTTAAAGCAAGGAGGATAAGACAATGGACAAGAGACCTATTGATAAAATGCTCGCTATCATCATCGAGCAGAAGAGTGATCTAACCAAAAGCCATCAATACAACTACATCATGAAGGTGCTGGAGAAGGACAATGATGTTATCACCTACGCAGAGAAGCTTGCTGTGCGTGAAGCGTTGTATGTGTTGTGCGTTGTGTGTGGGCTGTCCTATGAGAGCCTGTTGATGGGTGTGTGTGAGTAAGCACGCACCTTTTTTGTAGCCAAGCAGTTCTCGCCAGCATGCGTACTCGGCCCTAACACTCCCAAAATTCTAGTATAACACAAGTTCAGCAATTTGTCAAGAGGAAAGTTGTAAAAAAAAATAATTATTTTTTTTCCTAAAAGGCATTGACAAAATTAAAAATGTATGCTATAATCAAGGTACAAAAAGAGAGAAACAGAGGTAATGAAGATGAAGTACTTTGTTGAGTGCGGACTGATCTATGAAGAGTTCGCAACCTATCGGGATGCAGAGATCTACTGCGGTGAACATGGCATCCACTGTGAAAACATCTACGAAATTTAATAAAAAAAAATAAAAAAAACACTTGACAAAATCAACATTGCATGCTATAATTAAAGTACAAAAAGGGAAAACAAAGGAGATAACTACTATGACTATGGAACAGATTCTGGAAATGATTACCGCGATCGCTCATTGCTCTTACTGCCATGTGACCACTGATGGTTCCGCTCTTTGGCTTACCATTCGGGACGATGACTGCACCACTGCTGATGAGGATCTGGTTGACGAAATTGAAGAACTGTTAGAGGAAGCCGCCACTGACGTCCAGGACGGTTACACTTATCGGGAATTCGAATTCGACGGATTCATGGTTCACCTCACTTGGGAATCCTATGACGATTAAGTCATGGGATTCTTTTTTTTCCGTGTACGAATGTAAGTTGCCCAAATTTTGATACACCCGGATCCGTGGATAAAAAAAGAGAGAAAAAAAGAAAAATAAAAAAAAATGAAAAAATCCCAAAAAAACACTTGACAAATCAATTAACTCATGCTATAATTAAGGTACAAAAAAGAGATACGAAAGAGGTAATTAAAATGTTGGTAACTATGTTTGAGCAGGCAATCGCACAGGGTCGGATGTTCTGGATGCAGAAGTATCTGGGCTATGGACAGTGGTCTCAGCCCCAGCTGGTTTCCGCTGAGCGGGCAGCCGCAAAGGCTCGGGTGGTGACTGAGGAAGGGTATCATCCCTACCGGTTTGAAATTGCTGAGTAAAAAAAACTCAGCAATCTCAAAAAAGGCTTGACAAATCAAATAGTCCGTGCTATAATTAAGGTACAAAAAAGAGAGAGGAACTAAAAACTATGATGAATGATAACAAGATCCACTACATGAGCCAAAAGACCGGGGAAATCGTATTTACGAAGAAAGAGGCCATGGAACTCTACCGAGCTGGCCATGAAATCTCTGTCTGGTTCTGGTCCGATGTGTGCCAAGAGATGGTTGAGAGAATCCGGTGGGAGCATTAAGCTTCCACCTTTTGGCCGCGCGCTTTCGGGTGTGGGCGCCGGAACTTCAATTATATCACAGTCTCAGCAATTTGTCAATAGGCAATTTGCACAAAAAATAAAAAATAAAAAATCCTAAAAAACACTTGACAAATCAGAAATTTGTGCTATAATAAAGATACAAAGAACGAAACAAACTAAGGAGATAAAAATTATGGAACACTTCACTCTTGATCAGGTTTACGCTTACGCAGAAGAACAGGGCTACACTCGGGCAGATGTGGCTGTTGAACGGGTCTGCTGTGCATGGTCTGAAGACTATGAACAGGAACTCGCTTGGCAGTACGAAGTCTCTTTCGGACATGAGTACACCGAAGTTTGGGAGTGGACTTTCGACGAGCTGGATGGCACTGCTGTGGAGTACGAGCACTACGAGTGGGAAGACTAAAAAGTCTTCCCCACTCCAGCAAAATAGTTAAAAAAACACTTGACGAAATCAACATTGCATGCTATAATTAAAGTACAAAAAGGGAAAACAAAGGAGATAACTACCATGAAGAATTACAGAGTTGAAATGATGACCAAGGAAGATTATCATCTCTACAGAATGGGTCATTACATCTACCACATTGAAGAGGTGGACATCGAGGCAGACAGCAAGGAGCAGGCTGTGAGCATCGTCAAGGCAAATAACCCCACGATGGTGGTCATCCACGAAAACCATGTAAGGACTGTGGAAGAAATCGAAAAAGAGCGGGCTGAGGAGCGGGCTAGAATGGAAGCCACCCGAGTAGCAGACGAACTCCGCAGAGAGAGAGCTAAGGCTCGCAAGGAAGAGCGAGAGAGAAAAGCTGCCGAAGCCGTTGGCATGACTGTGGAAGAATACAGAGCAGACCAGAAGCGTCTGAAAAAAATCAAGACCCTTGAAAATGAAATTCAGACCCTCAAGGCTCTCTTGACTGAAAAGGAAAGCAAGCTAGAAAGTCTGAAAAAATAATTTAGAAAAGGGGTTGACAAAACCCCTTCTGCATGGTATAATAAAGGCACAAAGAAACGAAAGAGGTAATAATTATGAAATCCACTATTCTCAACGCTATTCTGTATGGTTTGATCGCAATCATGGTAACTTGCCTTGTGGTCGCTCCTTTCTTCATGTTCTCCAACATTGAGAACAATCTGCATGTAAGAGTTGAGCGCATGCAAGTCATCGAAGTCCATGACGGCGTCTATGCAGTAATTGATAGCAACGGCGAAGTTTGGGAGTTCTCCAGCGACCGCACTTATTTTGTCGATGAAGTGGTCACTGTTCGGTTTAACACTCTTGGCACTGAATCCATCTACGATGATGAAATTATTTCTGTAAGATAATTTAAAAAAGGGGTTGACAAAACCCCTCTTTCATGCTATAATAAGGGTACAAAAACAAAGGAGATAAAAACTATGAAGACTATCTATTACCAGAACATTGAATGTGGCAACATCCTCACCCGTGCAGAAATGCTTGCCGAATGGGCTGACCTGTACGACGGTGGCGACCCCACCAATCCCCTCGACTGGATGGAGCACTACATCTGCCTTGGCGCCCTCGAAATCTGAGGGCGCTTTTTTGTACGTCGCGCCGCCCACGACCCAGCGGCGCGTTTCTACCATTATACCACAGCCCAGCCAATTTGTCAATAGGCAAAATGAACAAAATAATCGTCTAAGAAAATCCCGAATTTGTGCAACATTACCAGTTGACTTTTGGGGTGGGGCATGGTATACTATTGGTGTCAAGGGGAGAGGGTAGCCGCAGACGAATGCTTACCATTGCGAGTGTAGCACGGGCGTAGGTGCTCTCGAAAAAAAGTTCTGAGAAAATGTAGGAAACCCCTTGACAAATCGCCCAAGTTGTGATACAATAAGGGTGTCAAGAGGGAAGCAGTGAGTAACCAGCGAAGTGGGAAACTGATGGCCCCCATGGGTGACTGTGTGGAAACTGGCTCACCTTTTCAACTAATTCCGGCGGAGTCATCGCCCAAAGGAATAAAAAAAGTTGAAAAAACCTCTTGACAAATCACTCAAGATGTGATACAATAAAGACACAAAGAGAGAGGTTGCCCCACAGTCGAGGTTGGAGGGGGATCCCCTAAAAAGGAAAGTAATTGGTGCCCGGATGAGCCATCCTCTCTCTAAAAAAAATAAAAAAAAGTGCTTGACAAATCACTCAAGATGTGATATAATAAAAGCACAAAGCGGGGATGCAAAGACCGGATCCCAGCAGAGCAGGAATGCAACCCACCTAAAGCGTAGCCAAGAGCAAGCGACGATGGTGGAGAGCCCACGAGAGCCACATAAGACTGTAAATTGTAAGGTTGGAACAGAGCCACCAACCAAAGACCTGCCACCCGCTATATAAATAGTACGGAAGACGCACAAGCTGAGTTAGCCACATTGGATTGGCTAATAGGTTCAAAAGGGGTTTAAAGTGCGAACGGACTGGGACTACCCAAAAAAATAAAAAAGCTTCTTGACGAAATTCCAAAAGACAATTCATGGGAGAGTACAGAGAATCGGCAAACTCGGCGGTCTGTAAAACCGTTCCCTTCGGGGGTAGTGGGGTCGGCACCCACCTCTCTCACCAAAAAAACACTTGACAATCGGTCAGCTTTGTGGTATACTAAAGGCAGAAAGGAGTTAGATGCCTATGGTTGTGTAAGACTTGTTGACAAATCAGTTGCGCCAAAGCGGGGTTGGCTCCCACGTAATCGATCTGAACTTTTGGAGGTACATTTATGACATGGACTTAGGGGTGGCTCCCGAACATCTAGCCACAAGAAATTTTATACACCACCCCCTGCATGCGGTACCTCGATTGAGGTGGTTCGTGCGGGGGGCTTTTTGCTCGCGCGCCCACGACTGCCAGGCGCGCTTTTTCAATTATATCATAGTCCCAGCAATTTGTCAATAGGCAAATTGCACAAAAAAATAATTGCTGATCTTCCCGAAAATAATGCTTGACAAATACTTGCATCTGTGCTATAATAAGGGTACAAAAACAAAGGAGAGATACATCATGACTGAATTTGAAATTATTAAGCACGCA
This sequence comes from uncultured Clostridia bacterium, assembly GCA_904501765.1. GTDB lineage: Bacteria > Bacillota > Clostridia > Oscillospirales > CAG-272 > UBA1740. The sequence continues at coordinate 6,129 of CAJGCM010000048.1, forward strand.
CTGGAAAGAATTGGCATCTCTATTGATGTCCAAGATTTTGGACAGTTTGGTTCTTGTATCAGCATTGCCAGCGGATTTACTGCTGTTAGCATGGACTTTTCTGGTTCTGGTGAACTCATGGATATTTCTGCTGACACTGAAATTCCTCTTGTTCACTAAAAAAAACTCTTGACAAATTGATCCAACTATGCTATAATAAAGGTACAAAAACAAAGGAGATAACTAAAATGTTAAAGACTATCACTATCGCAATGACTGGTCACTGCTACGATGACCACAAGGAAAGACTGGTAAAGATGGACAGAGAGTTGGGTTTCGGTGAGATTATCTGCACCACTGTGTTCAGAGGTCGGCGGAACTGTTTGACTTCTACTGGTATCTTGATGATACTTGACCTCAACCAGAACATTCTGATTACTGCCTACCCTGCTCGGTGGAAGATCGCTTGCAAGATGTTCTTTGAAACCACTGGCACCTACCCTCCCGCCGAATACTCCGAAGTGATTCGCCGTGCAAAGGCATGGGATTATGAAAATAATTGGATATAGGGGGTTGACAAAACCCCCAAACCATGCTATAATAAAAACACAAAGAGAGAGCGGAAAAGATAAATAAAAAAAAGTTCTTGACAATAAATTAAAAATATGTTATAATAAAGGTACAAAAAAAAAGAGAGGTAATAAAAATGGCAAAGGCTAAGAAGAAGATTGACCGTCGGATTTTCAAGAAGGAAGGTGAGGAACTCCAGCAGTACCTCCACTTCCGCAAGCGTGGCTCTGTGGTCGAGAGCAAGAAGAAGTACAACCGCCAGAAGTTTAAGAAGGGAGAGTGATGAACCATGGCTCGATGCCCAAATTGCGGTAGTACCGCACAGATCAGACTCCAAAAGATAGAGGAACAGGAACTGACCTGCTACGCCATTGAAGTAGAACGCACCTACAAATGCGGATGCGGTCAGGTGTTCACCGAAAAGGAGTACAAAAACGGGGAGGGGTAACCCTCCCACTTTCATTTTGTAATTTCGGACGCGCGCCCACGGTCCAGGCGCGCGTCATTTCCATTATACCATAGTCCCAGCAATTTATCAATAGGCAAGATGAATAAAATAAACGCCCAACAAAATCCCAGATTTGTACATTATTACCTATTGACTTTTGGTGCGGTCTGTGATATACTATTGTTGTCAAGGGGAGGGGAGCCGACCCAAGTAGGCTCTGGGTGCGTGACATTGTTCACCTCGGACGAACCTGTATTATCAAAAAGCTGTAACTGACCTACCTTTTCGGCTGATAAACTTTCTTGAAAAACTTCAAGAAACCCCTTGACAAATAGCACAAAGTATGTTATAATACAAGCACAAAGAATGAAACATGAAAGGTTTTGAACACAAATGAACAGCTACGGATACATCTACAACGGAAACTATGTCAATCAGAGGAAGTACGGCATCACCAAAATCGGCATGACCATGGTAGCCCCCTCTGCTCGTCGGGCTTGCATCGAGCGTCAATCTGGTCACAAGTTCCGCATGAGTAAGTACATTCGCATTGCAGACATTACCAAGGAAGACCTATTGTTCGTGGAAAGCTGGGTGCGACGGGCAATGGCTCAGGTTGACGGCTTGACCTATGACCCTCAGAGCAACGACCATTTCACCTTTGCCATCCAGAAGGGTGCAAAGCATGACCAGTTTGCTACCTTTGCAGACTTGACTATTCAGTTTGCCATCGAAGCACTGCACTTCATGGGGTACTCCGATGAAGCAATGAAAATTAAGTGCTGTAAGTAAAAAAAGGGGTTGACAAAACTCCGAATCTATGATATAATACATTCAGAAAACAACGAAAGGTAATGATAACTATGAAAAATATTACTCTGTACGAACTGCCCATGCTCAAGGAACGCCCTTCTCTGTCAGAGCGTCTTTCTTCGATGGGGTATCAGGTGGCGACCTATGTTTTTGCCACTCCCGATGCCGCACCCTCCATTCCTCTGTTGACCCGAATGAATCTTCTGCGGAAGGTTATCGCCACTGACGGCAAGCCGTTCTATGCGGCTGATGTGTTTGGCACTTCCTATTCTCTCGGTGGCTGGATTTGCGGTCTGTCTCTCTCCGGCATCATCGAAGAGACTGGCAACACTCGTGAGTGCCTCATTCCTCTGGGCAACGACCTGTTCAAGCAGGTGTCCGTCAAGGAGTGGCGGCTGTCTCGGTCTGCCGAAGAGATGTGGTCTATCTATGAGGAAATCAAGCTGTTCATCACTGACCATCTGTAAGAGTTGGGGGGTTTCACACCCCCCAAACTTTTCTAAAAAAAACTATTGACAAATGGAAAACTATGTGCTATAATTAAGGTACAAAAGAGGAAAGGAATTGACAACTATGGCGAATGAAATGAACATCACCATCAATTTTGACATGGACGGAACTATCGCAGACCTGTACGCAAACCCTAGTTGGTTGCCCATGCTTCGAGCCTATGACCCCACCCCCTACGCAACCGCAAAGCCCCTGCTTCGCTTGTGTACCCTCGCTCGCAAGCTGAACACTCTCCAGCGGAACGGCTACCGCATCGCAGTCATTAGCTGGCTCAGCAAGGAAAGTACTCCCGAATACGATGAAGCAGTCACTGCTACTAAGCTGGCTTGGCTTGCTAAGCATCTGCCGAGCGTTCACTGGGATGAAATCACCATTGTTCCCTACGGAACTCCGAAGGAAAATTTCTGCCACACTCCCTTCGACATTCTGTTTGACGATGAAGAACGCAACAGAATGAACTGGGCTGGCAAAGCCTACGATGTGCAGAACATCTTGGAAATTCTCGGAGAAATCTGAGAATTTCCTCTTGACAAATAGCAATTGATGTGTTATAATTAAGACACAAAGAAGAAAGGAACTGATAAAAATGCTGAAGACTGGAAAGGTAATTTGCCCCGCTTGCGGTGGCGAGGTTGTGGAGTTCGATAACATCGACATTGATGTGGATGACACCACCGTGACCCTCTTCAAGGTTGGCGAGTGCGACCACTGCGGAAACCACTACCAGTGGCACGAGGAGTTCTCCTTTGAGGGATACTGCGACCTGGAGCAGATCCATGATGAGAGCGAGGACGAACCCGATGACCTCGAGTGCGGTTTCGACCCCTATGAGGGTTGCTACACTTACGACTGCTGAAAAGCAGTCGTTTTTACTTTCGTTCGGCCGCGCACGCCCCACGCGGCCGAAATTTGTGCAAAATAACCAATTTCAACAATTTTTAAGATGAAATTTTTGTGCAATTTACCATCTTGAAATTCCCGTATTATCTGGTATAATGATTATAGAAATTAAGAGAGGAGCACAACCCCATGAAAAAGACTGTTACTGTCAACGAGCTACTTGATCAACTGACTGCCATGCAAGAACTCGGATGCGGAGAAGCCAAGGTTATTTACATGGATGACCTTTCCATTACCTACAATCTGGAAGAAGGCGTCAGCGGCAATGTCGGAAAGAATCTCGTTGTCTTGGGCTAAAAAAAGCCCTTGACAAACAAAACAAAGTATGCTATAATAAATACATCAAATGAGAAAGGTAATGATTAAATGTTCGCTGAAAAGACTTTTGCAATTATTGACACAGAAACCCTTGGCGGTGCTGCTCAAACTCGCTGCCCCACTTATCACTGCGCTGGTATCGCTCTCACCAAGAGAGCCGAAATCAATCGGATTAACATCGTGGTCATCGGCAATCTGCTTTTGGATTCTGCTTTCTACGGCAAGACTAAGAAGGACTACTACCGGGACTTACTTCGTGACCCTGCAACCATCATTTGTTACAATGAAGCCGAAGCAAAAGAGACCTTTTCTGCTTGGCTTTCTGCCAACAATGTAGAGTGCGTTTGCGCTCACAACAGCGGTTTCGACTTTCACAAGACTTTCGTTTCTGAATGTGTCGAGGGCATGGAGTTTATCGATACCTGGCAAGCCTTTTTTGAGACCATCGGCAAATACCGCAAGTACAACAAGTTTTGCTGTGACAACGGCTTTGTCACCAAGAGTGGTAACATCCAGATGACTGCCGAGGTCTGCTACCGCTTCATTAGTGGCAATGTTGACTTTGTCGAGGAGCACACGGCTCTGTCTGACTGCGAAATCGAGGCAGAAATTCTGCGTGCGGTCTGGGCAACTCACCGCAAGTTCACTCGCAATGTTCACAAGGGCGATTCCCCCAATCGCTTTGCAGTTATCAAAGGCAGATTTTAATCTGCCTTTGATAAAAAAAAATGCTTGACATGTCAATGATAATGTGCTATAATAAATCCATCAAAGGAAAGGCGTGAAAAAAAATGAAAGTCATGGTAAAGTATTCCGGAATTGTGGAAACTGCGGTGGAAGTGGATGATAAGTACGCATCCTTGCGTGGCTTCAATCTTAATCCCAACGAAGAGAGTGAGGCTCTCATGGACGAATTGCTTACTACTCTCTTGCAGGAGGTTCCTGCCAGCATTGACGAATTCTACGACATTTCTACCGAGGATGGTGAAATTCTTACTGAATTCTAAAATTGGGGGTTGACAAACCCCCAAAAGTATGCTATAATACAAATACAAACAAGGGGAAACCCAAAAGAAAGGATTTGATAAACTATGAAGTATGCTGTGATTGCTGAGTACAGTGATGCCAAGGTAACCGTGGAAACCAATGATGTAGAGGTGATGTTCCTCGAAGTCGGACAGCACCAAGACTGCAATCATCTCTGCGTCTGCGACGGTACCACTGGTGAAGTGCTGATGCACACCGGCGACGAACCGTACTGCACCGACGAGTTCGCACTGATGCAGTTGGGCTGGCAGTCTCTCCAGTCCATGGACGAGTCTGAGGAGGTCTGCGAAAGCCATCCCGAGGTCGTGTGTCTGCCTGGTTTCTGCCCCGACCCCAGTGAGCTGGTGTCCGCTCCCAATGGACTCATTCCCCTGCTTAAGGCTATTGTCGCCGCCAAGAGCCAGTAAATCAAAAGCCACTCCGCAAGGGGTGGCTTTTTCATTTGAAATTTTCAGCGTGCTGCCCTCGGTCGTTGGCAGCACGAATTTCTATTATACCATACCCCAGCCAATTTGTCAAGAGGAAAACTGCACAAAAAATGCATCACAAAAAATCCCGTATTTGTGCAATTTACCATGTTGACTTTTAGAGTGACCCATGATAAAATAATGGTGTCAAGGGGCAAGAGTCCTTTGGTAGAATCACAATGAGGTGGGTGTGTAACCTATGTTTACTTTGGAAATGATTACCAATGAACTGGACAAGCTGTCCAATAGTGTCGGTGACAAGTTTGACATTCCCGTGCTCATTAATGCTCGCTTGACCAGAACCCTTGGTCGTGTCATGCAGACCACTCGCAATGGTCACTGTCGTTCCGAACGGATGGAGTTTTCCAAGCAGCTTCTGGAAACTGCCACCGCCAAGAGCATCAAGAGCGTTATTGAGCATGAATGGGCGCATTACTATGTGACTAAAATCACTGGCAAGTACCACGGTCACGATGATGAGTTCAAGAAGGTCTGCGCGATGGTGGGCTGTAGCAATGACGCTCCCACTACTGATGTAGAACGGACTGTATCCGAAGAAAAGCTTCACAAGTATGTGGCTTATTGCCCCACTTGCAACGCCCCTGTGGGCTACTTCTCTCGGATGTGCGCCACTCTTAAGCATCTAGATCGGTGTACTTGCACCAAGTGCGGTGGTGGTGGTCTTTACTTCACCCAGAATTGGTAAAGGATGGATGAAAAATTCATCCATCCTTTTTCAAAAAAAACACTTGACAAATCAGAAATTTGTGCTATAATAAAGGTACAAAGAACGAAACAAATTAAGGAGATAATTACTATGGCTACTACTTTTCATCCCTTTACTCTCGCAGAGGTTTACGCATTCGCCGCTGAGCATGGCTATTCTGAAGAACAGGTCACTGTTGAACAGGTTTGCTGTGAGTGGTCCGAGGACTACGAGCAGGAGCTGGCTTGGCAGTATGAGGTGTCCTTTGGTCATGAGTACACCGAGGTCTGGGAGTGGGTGTTTGATGACTTGGACGGCACCGCCGTGGAGTACGAACATTACGAATGGGAAGACTAAAAATCTTCCCAATTCCCTCTTGACAAAAGACAAAAAGTGTGCTATAATTAAGACACAAATCAAGGAGGTACAAATCATGGAAGCTATTATGGATGCCATCGATGATGTTTGCGTTTTTTTCGTGGATGGCTTGTTTAACATCACTGAAAAGGTGTTGCTGTTTATCGGATTCATTATTCGGATTGTCTTTCTGTCCGCAATCCTGCTTGGCATTGGTTTTGTCCTGTTTTTAATCGGTTGCGTAGCCTTGTAAAAAACCGATTAAAAACAGAAAAAAACTCTTGACAAATCTTCTGACACATGATACAATAAAGGTACAAAAAAGAAAGAGGTAAATGACCATGACTCACACTGAATTTATCAAAGCCAATTTTATCGTTCTCGCAGAGGTAGACAACGCAATCCTATTTGATGCTTACGGCGAGATCTGCTGTGAGATCAACGGAAAGCAGTTCGACTGCTCTTCTGTGGAAGAATTCTACGAGCTGGTAGAGTTCTTCGGGGATGAAACTTTTGAGGAGTAATCCCCACATCAAAAATGCCAAAAGCACAGTGTAATAACTCTATTAAAAAAGAAACTTTTATTCAATTTGACCGCGCGACCACGCTTGTCATGGTCGCTTATTTCCATTATACCATAC
>CAJGCM010000049.1 GCA_904501765.1 uncultured Clostridia bacterium
ACGTTTTTGTAAACGACGAGGTTATGCACCTTATAAACAACCTTCCCAATCTTGCCGAGGTTAAGGATTTCACCAACGAGGAGATGGTTCTTGATTACAGCGTTCTCGTAACGATGGCGTTCGGTGAGATAGATTTCGACCTTACAATAGGCTTCCTCGGTGACTGCGAGGATGTCAGAAGGGCTGCCGAAATTGTATCGAGATACCTTACATACAGCGTTGACCAGTTTGGTGCGTATACCGTTGAGGTGAAGGTTCCCGAGGGTGTTTCGAGAGTTATCGAGAAGGCTCTTTCTTCCAATGAAATCTCCGATACAATCAAGAGAAAGATAATCAGCGCCCTTAGCGGAAACGTTGATAATCTTGAAGCTCTCGTGACCGCTCTTACCTTCGAGGAGGTAGTTGAGGTATGCGAGGCAATAGATTTCCAGCCTCTTCTTGATAAGGAGCCCTTCGCAAGCATAGAACGCTTCAAGGGGCTTACTAACGGCGAGATAGTAAACAAAATTAAGGAGTCCCGTGATATCTACGATAAGGCGAAGGAGCTGATACTCAAGGTATTTGACATTCTTCCCGACAGCGCAGGTGAAAAGGCTCTTAAGGATATCTACAAGGGTAGCGGAGAATTTTTCGTTAACGTTGACCGTATCGTAAATCTTGAAACCGCAGTTTCCTCTATCAGCGAAAAATACGGAGCGCTTATTGCGGCTTGGTTTGAGAAGCCCTCCATAGACGTCAAGGCAAGCGTAACCTTGAAAATGTCCTCCTTCAGCCGTGCGATTGTAAAGCTCAGTGACACCGAGATTATCGCAGACGGATTCCTTCCCGAGGGCGCAGACCTGTTCTTCTTTGCAAACAAGAGAGAGCATAACGGTAAGGATATCGTAGCCTGGGCCGATGCTTCCGGCAACAAATACACTAAGATGCCTTCGTGTGACGTAGAGCTTACCCCCGTATACGATTACGTAGAGGGTCTGCTTACCGTAGAGGGCAGTGAGGATATAGACGACGTGTATGCGCCTGGTAAAGAGCATACAGTGTCCGTTGAATATGCCTATAATCCTTACGTAGAGGGCGCTGCTTATACCGTAGAAACCCTTTGGTATAAGATAGTCGGCTCAAAGACCGTGTTCGTAACAGACGAAAAATCCTTCACCGTATCTTCGGGCGCTGACAGCGGCGAGTATTTCTGCCGTGTTATGGTTACCGAGGGTAGTAAGGTTACTTATTTCGATAGCCGTGTTATCAGCGTTAAGATAGCAAAGCTGCAAATTGATGCGTCGGTTATCGCATGGGATTACACTCCCGGTGAGTTTACCTATAACGGTAATGCGCATAGAGTTGAGCTTACAGGTATGCCGACCGGCTTCAGTGCTAACTATACCGATAACGAATTTACATCTGCCGGTGATTACACCGCAAGCTACGAGCTTGTTTATAATGCCGATAACTATGAGATTGTTGGAACCCCCGTTGGCAATCTCCCCTGGTCCATAAATAAGGCAAAAATAGACGTTACAGCTCTTGTGTGGGATTATAACCCCGCAGATTACGTATACAACGGTAGCGAGAAGACAGTAGTTCTTAAAGCGTCTACTATTTCGCCCCTTATCACGTCTGTGACCTATCAGGGTAACACCGCAATTATGCCAAACGAAGACGGAGCTTATTACACAGCAAGCTACGTGCTTAACTATGACGAAGATAATTACTATCTTGTTGGCGAAGGTTCCGGTACTCTTGAATGGAGAATCGAGAAAATTTCGATTTACATCGGCGAGATGGCTTGGGATTACACTCCCGGCGCCTTTGTATACAGCGGTCAGAAATATACCGTAACTCTTAAAAACATTCCCGAATTTGTAACGGTCAACTACTTTAACAACGAATACACTCTGGCAGGTGAGTACGTAGCTTCTTATGCGCTTAAGTATGACAGAGCTATCTACAAGCTTGCTGGATTCCAGCCCGGAGACCTTGAATGGTCTATCGATAAGGCTACCTACGATATGAGCGGTGTATCCTTCAAGGATAAAACCGTAAAATACGACGGCAAAGCGCACTTTATTGTTATAGAAGGTAAGCTCCCCGATGGCGTAACCGTAGCATACAGTGCTTCACGCATCGAGCCCGGCGTCTACTCCATGGCGGCTATCTTCAGCGGAGATTACGTGAACTATAACGCGATTTCCTCTATGAGCGCAACCCTTACCATTGTTGACCCCAACGCAGAGGGCGGGGATGATGCTCCAGATAATAAAGACTTCTCCTACGTAGATAAGGATGGCAACGTTATCGTTGATATGGAAAGCAAAAATCCCATAGCGGGTGACGTTACCTTCTCGGTAGAGGATAAGAGTGAAGATTATGCGGACTTTGATTTCTCCGATGCGGTTGGAGAAGGAAAGGAAGCTACCCTCGGAGCTGCATACGATATGCACTTTGTAAAGGGCGGAGCCGTACATAACGAGGTAGGCAACTCCTTCACGGTTCGTCTTCTTATTCCCAAAGACCTTCGTGCAAAAGAACATCTGATTGTGGTTCATATAGCCGATGACGGCGCTCTTACTGTAATGGAGTCCGTTCGTGACGGTAACTATATGGAATTTGAAACCAACCACTTCTCGGTTTACGCAGTAATCGCAGTTGACGATGCTCCTGAAACCGATATCCCCTGGTGGATCTTCTTAATCATTGCGATAATCCTTCTCGTAATAGTAATAATTGTCCTTGTGATAATTCTTATTAAGCGCCGCGGTGGCAAGAATGAAGGTGACGGCACAGAGCCTACGGCAGAGCCCGAGCCCGATAACAAGCCCGACGGAAGCGCAGAAGAAACTATCGCTGAAGAAGCACCCGCTGAAGAAGCACCTGCTGAAGAGGCACCTGCTGAAGAAGCACCTGCCGAAGAAGCACCTGTTGAAGAAGCACCCGCTGAAGAAGCACCTGCTGAAGAAGCACCTGCCGAAGAAGCACCTGTTGAAGAAGCACCCGCTGAAGAAGCACCTGCTGAAGAAGCACCTGTCGAAGAAGCGCCTGTCGAAGAAGCACCCGCAGAGGCAGCTCCCGTAATGCCTGTGATTATCACAGAGGGTGACAAGGTGATTGTCGGTGGCGAGGAAATAGCAGTTCGTTACAGAAGCTCCTTCACGTCAAGACTTATTCAGGCTGAAGCTCCTATCCAGGATTACTACACCACTCTTAAGAATTATATCCTTTCCTTCAAGGGTATTAAGGCTAAGTCCAGCTGGAACTACGAGAACTTCAATAAGGGTAGAGTGCAGTGCGTAAGAGTCAACGTTAAGGGTAAAGCAATCCTTGTAAACCTTGCGCTTGATCCTGCTGAATACAACGTAAACAAATATCACTTCCAGGATATGTCCTCCGACTCTAAGTTTGCAGAGATTCCTATGCAGATGAAGGTTAAGAGCGACAGATCCCTCAAGTACACATTAGAGCTTATAGATGCTGTAATGGCTAAGCTTGGTATTGCTCAGGGCGAGATTCCCGAGGTAGACTACCATATGCCTTACGAGCCTAACAGCGCTCTTGCAGAGCGTAAGCTTGTGAAGATGATACTTCCCGCAGGCGTTAAGCTTGAGGACGTAACAGTTCTTCACGAGGCAGACGTAAGCCAGCTTCTCGAGTCCTTCCGCAGCACAGAGGCCACGGAAAACGTACCTGAAGCAGTAGTGGAAGAAGCACCCGCAGAGGAAGCTTCTGTTGAGGAAGCACCTGTAGAGGAAACTCCTGTAGAGGAAGCGCCTGTAGAAGAGGCTCCCGCAGAGGAAGCACCCGCTCCCATAGCTCCCATTATCACCTCCGACGCAGCAGCGCCCTTCGGTGACGATGCGGTAATGATAAGATACAGAAGCTCCTTTACCTCAAGACTTATTCAGTCCGAGGGCGAGATTCAGGATTATTACACAGCTCTTAAGAATCACCTTCTCTCCTATAATGGCGTTAAGGCTAAGACTAGCTGGAATTACGAGAACTTCAATAAGGGCAGAGTACAGTGCGCAAGAATCAATATCAAGGGCAAGACTCTTACTATAAACCTTGCACTTGCTCCTACGGAATACAGCGCAACAAAGTACCACTTCACAGACGTATCCGATGATCCTAAGTTTGATAAGCTTCCTATGCTTCTCAAGGTAAGAAGCGCAAGAGCGCTTAAGTATGCAATAGAGCTTATAGATGCTCTTATGGCAACCCTTGGAATAGTTAAGGGAGTAGAGCAGAACGAGGATTACCGCATGCCTTACGAGCCTAACAGCGCACTTGCAGCACGCGGACTTATTAAGATAATTCTTCCTAAGGGCGTAAAGGCAGAGGATGCCGCAGCATTTGTCGAGGCGGACGTAAACGAAATCCTTGCCAAGAATACAAGTGAAGCTCCTGCCGAGGAAGCACCCATCGAGGAAGCTCCAATCGAAGAAGCTCCAATCGAAGAAGCTCCCGTCGAGGAAGCACCAATCGAGGAAGCTCCAATCGAGGAAGCTTCCGCCGAGGTAGAAATCCCCGTAGAAAACGTTTATCACGAAGCAGTAGTTCAGACCACCGCAGAGGAGGCTGATGCTCTCGTAGACGATAAGTCAGCCACTGAGCATATCGAAAAGATAAATGTTGCAAGAAGCGGAAAGATGGTGGAAATCAACATTGAAACGCTCTGCGAGAATTTCGAAAACGGAGACGTGGTAACCCTTGATAAGCTTAAGGCTATGAGGCTTGTAAATCGCAATGCAGGCAGACTTAAGGTACTTGCAAAGGGTACTATGACAAAGTGCCTCACTGTAGAAGCAGACAAATTCTCCTTGCAGGCAGTTAAAATGATAACTCTTGCAGGCGGAGCTGTTAAGCAGTACAAATAATCTGAATTCTTTACTCAAGCGTGAGTAAAGTGCGAAGCGGCTGTCCACTTGGGCAGCCGCTTTTTATAGGTTTTTTTGCGAAAAATATTCCAATAATTTTATAAAAAAATTCAAAAAGTGGTGACAAAATAAAAAAACTGTGTTATAATAGAAGCAGCACAAGCCAAGAAAACGACTTCTGGGTTTGAAATTTTTAAGAAAAGAGGTATTAAAAATGAAAAAAATCATTTCCGTACTTTTGACCTGTGTTCTTCTCGTAGGCTGTATGTTTACTCTTGCATCCTGCGGCGGACCTAACGCAGATCCCGATAAGGCTCTTGAGGCTCTTAAAAGCAACGAATACACTGCAGCAGAAGACAAGTACGTTATTCCCGGCATTCTTACGTTAGCAGGCGTTAAGGACTTAGATACTGTAATTTCCGGTACCAAGGTTGACAAGGAGAATGACGATAAGGTAGAGCACGTTACCGTTATTTACTTTGAGGATGCTGATGCAGCAACAGATGCTTGGGATAAGGTAAAAGAGTACGCAGAGGACGATAAAGACGAAGAGGATACCGATTGGGTTATCAATAAGTCCGGTGCTATGATTTACTGGGGTACCAAGGCAGGCGTAGCGGCAGCAGGCTGATTTATCCGTCGGTTTTGAACATCAAACAAAAAAACAGGAGTGGAAAATTTTCCACTCCTGTTTTTATTAACCGTCTTTAATTCAGAATTTTTCCGAGAATAGCTCTTATGTCGGAGATAAGCTCTGCCTCGGTGGTGTTTTTATAACGAAGAAAATTAACTATAATATGTGAAATTCCGCCGTTTATAAATCCTGCGGTAACTCCAAGCTCGGCAGGTAACTTCAAGCCACGGCTCTCGTCATCATACAGGTCCTTGCATAGAGAACGGAAGGTTCTGTATATAATGATATTAAGCATTTCGGGGAAAAGAGGGCTGTTTAAGATGTTGGATACTATTTCGCCGATACCGTTAAGATAGTTAAGTATCTCCGTGATGTATCTGGTGTAAAAATCAAGAGGGGTGTTTATATTATCAAGGCTCTCAATTTTTTTTACGATGTCCTCTTGTATAAGCGAAACTATAAAGGATAAAAAGTCGTACTTGTCCTTGAAATGCTTATAAAAGGTCGCCCTTCTTATCCCCGCCTTTTCACATAGGTCAAAAACGGTTATCTGGTCAAAGGGCATATCTGCCATCATTGAAGAGAACGCCTGACGCAGTTTTCCTATGGTTTTTGTAATTCTCAAATCGGTCTTGTTAATTTTTTTAACATTCATCATACCAAAAGATTCCTATTTTATTAAACAAATGTAATATAATTATATAATTTTAATGTACAAATGTCAACAATTTTTGTAAAAAAAGATAAAAACCGCTGCTAAATTACCTAAAACGGAAGAAAACTATTGCAAAATATTAAATTTGTGATAAAATAAAGGTATGATTTAGGGTGCTTGATAATTAAGACGAATCAAGTAATATCAAATAATGCGCTCAAATCGGAAAGGACAGGTATTTATGAAAAAGCCAACAGTCCTGTTCCCATACGCCGAGGCTGGTATGGGGCATATAATGCCTATGAATTCAATAGCTGATGCTTTTGAGAAGAAGTATGGCGAGCGGGTCAATATAATTCGTTCCAGCTTCTTTAAGGATAGCGGAAACCCCAAGCTTATAAAGCTTGAAGAGGTTATGGCAGAGCAGGTTAAAAAGCAGAATCGTTCTCCGAAATACGGATATATGACGACGAATGCTATGAAATTCTTTGGAACGCATCTTTCAATGTACGCAATGATGCATTGGCTTTCCATAGGTTCTGTAAAACCGGGAATTAAATATATGGAGGAGCTTGGAGCGGATATGGTAGTCAGCACTCACTGGGCAACCAATTTTTACGCAAATAAGGCGAAGCACAAGCCCATAACCGTTCAGTACGTTCCCGACTCTCATATAAACCCACTCTTTGCATACAATTCCGACCTCACTATGATTTCAATGAAATCAGGGTATGATGCGGCAATGAAAAAGTATCGCAAATATAATGAGAAGAATTTAAAGCTGGTACCCTTCTGCATAAGAAATGAAGCGTATCAGGTTTCAAGGGATAAAGGTGTCAATAGGGAAAACTTAGGTCTTAACCCGAATAAATTTACAATAACCTTAGCCGAGGGCGGTTACGGCATAGGTAAAACTCAGGCTATCTGCGAGGAAATCGTAAAGCGTGACTTGCCTGTAACGTTGGTTCCCGTCTGTGGCAAGAATGAAGAGCTTTATAGCTATCTTAAGAGTCTTAAGGTAGGCGAGAATACCGAGCTTGTACCTCAAGGCTTCACAACGAGAATACTTGAGTTTATAGCGGCATCGGATTTGTTTATGGGCAAGAGCGGAAACATAATTGCCGAGCCTACCTTCTTCGGTGTTCCCTCCGTCATAACCAATCACGCCACAGAGATTGAGGAAATTATCGGAAGATATTACGTAGAGGATATTGGTTGCGCTGTTAAATGCTTTGACCCATCGAAGGCAGCCGATATGGTAGAGGATTTCATTGCTAATCCCGATAGTCTTATTCCCCTGCAAGAGAATGCAAAGAAGAATGCCGATAATTACGGAGCTGAAACAACGGCTGATTACATATTCGAGCTTCTTGCTGAAAAATTCCCTGAAATCAAGGAAAATTGATAGGGCAGTATAGGTAGTTTTAAAAAGTAATTTTCGTAAAATCTGCAAAAAAACACCTTTCTTTCAGAAAAAAGCCGAAGAAGGGTGTTTTTTGTATAAATTTTTGAACACAAATCCGGTTGACACCGAGTCTGTTCTGTGATAAAATCTAATGGATAACATTTTTATATAAATCCAAGGTGAAAAATATATTCCGAAAAGAGGAAGGTAAAATGAAAAACAATCACTCTATAGAAACGAAATGCGTTCAGGGTGGATATACTCCGGGGAACGGCGAGCCTCGCCAGGTTCCGATTATTCAAAGCACTACGTATAAATATGCGACAAGCGAGGATATGGGAAAGCTGTTCGACCTTGAAGCATCAGGATATTTCTATTCACGTCTTCAGAATCCCACCTGTGATACGGTTGCTGCCAAAATCTGTGAGCTTGAAGGGGGAAGCGCCGCAATGCTCCTCTCCTCGGGACAGGCAGCCTCCTTCTTCTCTGTGTTCAATATAGCAAGCTGCGGTGACCACGTTGTATCAAGCTCTGCGGTTTACGGAGGTACGTATAATCTCTTTGCCGTAACTATGAAAAAGATGGGAATTGAGTTCACCTTCGTTGATCCCGATTGCTCAGACGAGGAGCTTAATGCGGCTTTCCGCCCGAATACCAAGGCTGTGTTCGGTGAAACGATAGCCAACCCCGCTCTTACCGTCCTGGATATAGAAAGATTCGCTAAAGCAGCTCACGCTCATGGTGTTCCTCTCATTATCGACAATACCTTTGCAACCCCCGTTAACTGTCGCCCCATTGAATTCGGCGCAGATATAGTAACACATTCCACCACCAAGTATATGGACGGTCACGGCTCTGCCGTAGGCGGATGCATAGTAGATTCGGGCAACTTTGACTGGATGGCGCACAAGGATAAATTCCCCGGTCTTTGCACCCCCGACGACAGCTATCACGGAATAACCTATGCAGAAAAATTCGGCAAGGAAGGGGCGTTTATATACAAAGCGACAGCTCAGCTTATGCGTGACTTCGGTTGCTGTCAGTCCCCTCAGAGCGCATATCTTCTTAACCTCGGTCTTGAATCGCTTCACGTGCGCATGGAAAGGCATTGCCTCAATGCGCAGAAGGTAGCGGAATTTCTTGAAGCTCACGAAAAAATCGCCTGGGTAAACTATCCCGGTCTTAAAACGAATAAATACTATTCCTTAACGCAGAAATATATGCCAAACGGTACCTGCGGTGTAGTAAGCTTTGGAGTAAAGGGTGGAAGAGCGGCAGCAGAGAAATTTATGAAAGCTCTTAAAATTGCCGCAATAGAAACTCACGTTGCCGACGCGCGCTCCTGCTGCCTGCACCCGGCAAGCGCAACCCACAGGCAAATGAACGACGAGGAGCTTCTCGCCGCAGGCGTGTCCTCGGATTTAGTTCGCTTCTCCTGCGGAATTGAAAACTATCGCGACTTGATAAATGATATAAATCAAGCGCTTGAAACTATTTAAGGCGGTCCCGATTATGCCAATTAAAATACCAAACGACCTTCCTGCGGTAAAAACCCTGAGTGACGAAAATATTTTCGTTATGACGGAAACCAGAGCGCTTACCCAGGATATCCGTCCCTTGAAGATACTTCTTTTAAACCTTATGCCGAAGAAGATAGAAACCGAAACTCAGTTTTCACGCCTTCTCGGAAACACGTCCTTACAGGTGGAACTTGAGCTTATCCACACAAAGAGTCATAAATCAAAGAATATAGCGGAAGAGCATCTTATATCATTCTATAAAACCTTCGACGAGGTTAAGAATAACAACTACGATGGCTTTATCATAACAGGCGCCCCCGTTGAGCATATGGAATTTGAAGAAGTTGAGTATTGGGACGAGCTTACTGAAATTATGGAGTGGTCAAAAACTCACGTTCACAGCACCCTCCATATATGCTGGGGAGCGCAAGCAGGGCTTTATTACCATTACGGAGTAAAGAAATACGGTCTTTCCGAAAAGCTGTTCGGTGTATTCCGCCACGAGGTTGATTACAAAAGGTCCATACTTTTCCGTGGCTTTGACGACAGCTTTATGGTGCCTCAGTCAAGGCATACCACGGTAAAGCGTGAGGATATAGCCGCCATCCCCGAGCTTAAGATTCTCGCATCCTCCGAGAGGGCGGGCGTTTATGCGGTTATGAGCCCAAAGGGAAAGCAGGTGTTTATAACGGGGCATAGCGAATACGACGCCGATACCCTGAAGGGCGAGTATTTGAGAGATTTATCTCAAGGAAAACCGATAAAAATCCCCGAAAACTATTTCCCGGGCGACGACGCAAGTAAGGCGCCAATAGTAAGCTGGAGGGCTCATGCAAATCTCCTCTTCTCAAACTGGCTTAACTATTTCGTATATCAGACAACGCCTTACGATATAAGCGCAGTTTCAAAAGCGGAAAAAAGCGAATTGTAATTCATAATGCACAATTCATAATGCGGATTTGCTATCTCATAATTCAGAATTGTTATTTTTAAGAAAAGCAAAGCGAGGTACTGTTTCAGTACCTCGCTTTGCTTTTAAGGTGGGGTGAGTTAAATTATAGTCTTATTGAATTTTATAATAACGTCAAAGCACTCGTTTCTCACCTTGTTTGTAACTGTGATAAACTCGTCCTCGTAGCTAAAGCCCTCGTTTGTTACTGCTTCCTCAAGCAGCTCCTCTGGCATATCGAAATACTTGAGTATTTTCTTCACAGAGCCTCGCCCACCGATAGCGTGACCCGAAAATTGCCTTAAATCCTCACCCTCCGCAGCCTCCTCGGGGGTCTGCCAGTCAAAGGCGGGCGTGCCGTCGTTTCCCCAAAGCTCAAGGTCAAGCCTTTTTAAGGGTCGTATTGTGAGAATAAGAGTCTTGTCCTTGCTTATAAGCGCTCTGTCGCGGGAAGAGAACAGCCCGTGATACCTTATCTCCTCGTTGCTTACCGTTATAGCGCGGAAGAAATAAACGAGAACGAAAAGCATAAACAGGCATAAAGCAACTATAAGCGGATAAAATTTTAAAAGCTCCTCCGAAAAGTGATTATACTGTAACACAACCCATAAAAGGAGCATAAGCGGAAGCTCTATAAGATATACCGTGAGCTTGGTACAAAAAAGGAAAACACCCTTCATTTTTCTCTCCCTGATAGCGATAATTTTTAACGTTTATAATATTTTACCATAAGAGTATTACAAAATCAAGAATAATAGTTAAAAAAGAAAAAAAGAGGACCGATTTATCAGTCCTCTATATCTAAAAGCTTGTATGCAGGTATATGAAGCACCTCTGCTATAATAAAAAGTGTTTTTAAAGATGGGCAAAAATAACTGTTGGGACCCTCAAGCTGCGAGATATACCCGGCGGAAAGCTCGCACGCTTCAGCTAATTCCTCTTGAGTCATACCGCTGAGCTTTCTGTAATAACCGATTTTCAAGCCTATCTTTATGAGATTCATCTTATACTGGCTATCTAACATTTTTTTTGCCCCCTTTTCTTTTTCTTTATTATAAACCATTTACAAACCGAATATTATATGATAAAATATAGAAAACCTTATATCACATATAAGAATTATAAAGCGACATATAGTGAAAATGGAAAGGGAATACTAAAAATGAAACTATTGATTGCGGGCTCACGCAGTATTGACAATATTGAATTGTTTGAATATATACCAAAAGGCGTAACATTGATTATATCAGGTGGAGCGAATGGCGTAGATTCGTTGGCGGAAAAATACGCTGATTCAAAAAGGATTTCCAAATTGATATTGCGCCCTGATTATCAAAAATACGGAAAGTCTGCGCCATTAAAAAGAAACACGGTTATGGTAGATTTAGCGGACACTGTTCTTGTTGTGTGGGATGGTAAATCGAAAGGTACAAAATATACAATAGATTATGCTAAGAAAAAAGGAAAAAATATGGTGTTAGTTATGTATCGAAGTAAAGAGTTATCGGTTGTCGAGTAATAATCGTACAAAAGTACAATTAAAGAGGGGGCAGAAAAGAAATAAAAATTATAATAAAAAATGGAGAAACACAGGTTTTGACCTTAATTTCTCCAAAATATATTTAATACTGTAAGAGGGGTACTGTGTTTTTTGCAATACCCCTCATTTATGCCTGAATGGAACCGATATCTATTTTGTAGAATAACTTGTAACTTTCGTTCCGATAACTTATGTTATTTCTTCAAAACCTTTTTGCACCAAGAGCGTTTGTTGCATTCAGGGCACTTTAAGTAACGTGTAGTTCCGAAATGCATAGCCGTCAAAGCCTCTTTGTATGTTGGAACAATCTCGTGACCGCAATTCTTGCACTTGTAAGCGCCCACGCTTACCTCAAGCTTCAAAGCATAGAAGCAAGGAATTAAAAATACAACGCAAATACCGAGAATAGCGACAAGCTGCCATACTCCCTCGGGTATTAAAAATGCGGCTATAAAAAGGCCTCCGATTAGTGCTATAAAACACACAGTCATGATTGCCCACATAGAAGTCCAAATTACTTTATTCTTTTGCTGTACCTCTCTCGCCATGTCCAAAAGAAGCTGTTCCTTTTGTTTGTTTTCGTTTTCCATACTGATTTTCTCCCCATTTAATAATTCATTTACACTGATTCCGAGAATGTCACAGAGCTCAAGCATAATAGAAGAATCCGGCAAAGCTCTTCCGGTTTCCCATTTTGATATTGCCCTGTCTGTTAAGCTTAACTTTTCTGCCAGCTGCATTTGAGTAAGGCCTGCAGCCCTTCTGCGCTCGGCTATGAATTTGCCTATTTTAATCTGATTCATATAAGCCTCCTTTCGTTATCAGTATAGCTTATCTTAGTGGGGATATCAACATACCGTTGGTTGAGTTTTGAAAATTCTACCCGTTGTAGAGTTCTTAAATGATTTATTTAATCCACCATTCGGGAGTTATCTCTTCGAGTTTTGAGAGTACCGTTTGATATCGTGAATATCGTGTGAATTCGTAGCTTTATCGTGTGATTTCGTGCGATATCGTGAATATCGTGAGTATCGCCCTATAAAGTGTTGCACCAAAATTACACCAACATTCAACGCTGTTCTGCTCGACAAATTGGAATTTGTCGTTATAAATCAATCTTGATTTCGTATTGGTCATCAATAAGAATATAGTTAGCATTATGCCTTTGCGCAAGTGCTAAGACTTCTGCATTATCCGCTAAAACACTTTTCATTGTACACCATGCGTCATTTAACCGTTTTTCAATGGTGTTTGCGTAT
>CAJGCM010000050.1 GCA_904501765.1 uncultured Clostridia bacterium
GGGCTCGAACCCGCCACCTCCACCTTGGCAAGGTGGCGCTCTACCAAATGAGCTAAATCCGCATATGGTGCCTCCGGTCGGAATCGAACCAACGACACAGGGATTTTCAGTCCCTTGCTCTACCAACTGAGCTACAGAGGCATACGGGAATGGCGACTCGGATGGGGCTCGAACCCACGACCTCTAGCGTGACAGGCTAGCGCTCTAACCAACTGAGCTACCAAGCCAAATTCCCGAAAGACTCATAAGAGTCCTGCTTGATATAAAGCGTACTTTATATCACTGGTGGAAAGTATAGGGCTCGAACCTATGACCCTCTGCTTGTAAGGCAGATGCTCTCCCAACTGAGCTAACCTTCCGTTTTCGTGCTTTGATATTATAACAAATGTTTTTATGTTTGTCAAGGGCTTTTTCAAAAAAATGAAAATATTTTTAGAAAAACGTATATTGCCTCAATCTCGCGGCTAAAAAAACGGCTTTTGATTGCCATATCAGGATTGAGGCAATATACGCTTATCACCCGTTATATCGACGTGCTTAATCGTTTTTGTCGGAAATCTTTTCCTCGGGTTCATTATCAATAAGGCGCCTTGCCCAGTTGGATTTCTTCAATAGTATAGCGCCGAGGATAACCTTCGCAATTTCCGTTCCCTGGCACAACAGATACAAAACGTATACGTTCATACCCGTAAAATACGTAAGACAGGCGGAAATGGGAACCGTGAACGTCCACATAAATACCGAATCGAGGAGCATAGTTATCATAACTCTGCCGCCGGAACGGATTGTATAATAGGAGCTGTTTGCAAAGGCGGCAACGGGCATATAAAGTGCTTGAATTATAAGCAGGTGCATAGCCATAGACTGCACGCCCTCTCCAACGTCAAACATTCTGGGGAGCATGGGTGACACAAGAGCCAGCATAACCCCTATAACAACAGACACTGCCACGGAGAACGCAATCATTTTCCTGTCCGTATCCTTCGCCTCCTCAATTTCTCCCGCTCCAAGCTTATTTCCAACCACAATGGCAATGGCAGAACCGAGAGAAAGGTAAACAACGGAGAATAAATTAAGAACTGTCGTCGCAATACTCGTGGCGGCCAATGCGTCAATGCCCCTGGTGGAATAGCACTGATTCCTGAAGGTAATAGCGCATGACCATAAGAATTCATTAAGCATTATAGGCATACCCTTGACTGTTATCTGCCAAATAAGGCTCTTCGGCACTCGCATAGAACGGAGAGCGCCTTTTATAAAGGGGCATCTGTCGCTGTGAGTATGAGTCCATATTATGAGAATAAACAATTCCACGAATCTTGACACGGATGTGGCTATTGCCGCTCCCATAACACCGAGGGCGGGCGCTCCGAGAAGTCCGAAAATCAAAATCAGATTAAGTGCGAAGTTCACCGCAACTGCTGCAATGCTTGACACCATTGGAACGACCGTTTCTCCCGTTTCACGCAGAGTTGATGCGTAAACCTGGGATATGGCGTAGGGTATTATTCCTATAATTATGTACGTAAGATAATTTTTAGCCTCGACAAAGGCTAACGCAAGGTCGGCTCCTGAGCCGTCGTCGTGCAGAAACAGGTTTATCATAAGGTCGCCGCCGAACACGAACAGCAGAACTCCGATAATACCCGAGGCAACGTTTATCAAAAGCTTCAGCCTGAAAGTTGCCCTGACCCCCTCCGTATCTTTCGAGCCGTAATACTGGGCGGTAAAAATACCTGCCGCAGAAACCGCTCCGAAAATAAGCAGGTTGAACACGAAGATAAACTGATTTACGATTGATACGCCCGATATGGATTCTGTACCGAGAGCGCCAACCATTATGTTGTCAAGAAGGCTTACAAAGTTGGTTATTCCCATTTGTATCATTATGGGAACAGTTACCGCCACAATCATACGGTAAAACCTTTTATCGCCTATATACCTTTTTAAATTCATAAAATAAAACTCTCAACTGTTAGTTAAATTATGCCTGCCGGTTTTCTTCAAGCAAGCCGCCACAAAAGCAAAAAAGACACTCGTCAGAAATAAAGCTCAATAACTCCCTTTATTTCCACCCCGTCCGAGAAATAAACTACACCGCCATTCTCTTCGAATTCAACAGGAGCGCCGTCGCACTCTACCCTGCTGCAGCTCTTACCGCTCGGCAAACCGAAGGAGGACAGCTTAAGCGGATTTCCGTATACCAAAAGACTCGCTTTCCTTTCGGAAATTGACACGGTACCCCAGCTGTCACCGACACTCCAAAGAAATTCGCCGACGCCGCCGATAGGAGAAAAGCCTATAAACCTACGCGTCATATCAAAGGAAAAGCCGCTATATATTGGCAGAAGCGCAAAAGACGACATGCTTCTTGCATAATTGCTTCCGCACTCTATTTCATTATAGGGGTTTCTTGCTTTACCGTCGTACCTGTCCCTGACTGCCTGAACCAGCCTCTCGCCCTCGCCAATCATACCCTCGCTTATCATAAGAGCCGCCAGAGCATACTCGAAGCCCGTCATAGTTTCCTCGCAATAGGGTATTGGAATCGCAGGCTTCCTTACCCCCTCGGGATAGGCGCATATAATCGTACCGCTCTCGTCGTTTACGGCAAAGTTACGCCACATGTTGGCAACCTCACGCATCGTGGGCTTGTAGTTGTATTTATACATACTCTTAAGGGCGGTAAGCTTCTTTTCTTTGTCGAAAATTTCGGGGGCGCCGAGGATATTTGCGTGAAAATCACCAAGCATCTGGTCAATTATGCTGCCACCGTCTATCTGATATTTAATCTCGCCGTCCTCGGCGTTCCAGTATTCCTCTGCTCCGAATTTGTCGATTACGGATTTATCCTTAATATCTATCTTGGAGCTGAAATATTCTCCCGTAAACAGCTCGTTATTGGTAAATTCCCTGCCGCGCGCATATATTTCGCGGTAGGTCTTCGCCCTATCGTAATCTCCAAGCGCCTCTGCCATCTGCGCCCCAAGAGAGAGAGCAAGAAGATAGAAGCCCTGAAGCCAGGCGGTAGGACCGAAAAGCTCCATATCGAGGGTGTGATGCTGGCGCCCTTCAAGGACTCCGTCCTTGTTCCTGTCCCACATATCCTTGTTTTCTTCGGACCAGGCGAATTCCAGCATTTTGAATATGCTCTCGCTATGGCGGCATAGCCATTCGTTATCACCGGAAATTTTCCATTCACGATAGCATTTTATTACCTCGCCGAACTGCCCGTCGACACAGGGGCGGAATTTCTTATACTCACGCCCTCTTGGCAGAGGTATTCTGAACGCAGTTTCTCCGCTATCGGCAAGACCGTATTTCATAGTAGTTTCACGAAGGGTTCTCTCAAGCCTCGGGAATAGGAAGGGCATCGCATAGGCGTAATTCCACACGTGCTGACAGCTGCCCTCGCAGGAGCCTGCTCTCTCGTGCACACCCTCCCACGCCCAGAAATCTCCGTCCTCAAGACGAAGAACCGTGGGAGATTTCAGCACGGATAGGTTTGATGCCACGGCATCTACCGCAGCCTTTGGCATAGTGCTGCCGTGAAGCGCATTTGTGAATTTCAGCGTTTCTTCGTATAAGGCGTCAAGCCTTTGCAGTCCGAATACGGCAGAGCTTTCCGAATTTTCAAAAACCGTTCTGTAATAATTCAGCCAGGTAACGTCACGCCCCTCACCGTCACGGCAGGGCTCCCAGTAATTATACTGAACGGGAGTGTTCCAGGCAATTACAAAGCGCACCGTTCTTTTCTCGCCCGAGGGAATTTTTACGCTTCCGCTCACAGTTCCGTGGTCGCAAGAGCCTATGTCCTCGTATCGGCGGGGCCTCATTTCTCCTGAAGAAAAATTGTTCCAAAAAACGGTAGCGTTATCCTGCCAGCCGCCTCTGTACCAATATTCCTGACACGCCCCTCGGGGGCAGTCCGTGGCTATACTTATATCGGTATATCCAATCTCCTCGGGCGACTTTTCGCCATCCTTCATAAATATACCTCTGACCCCCGCCTTCTCAAAGGCAAGGTTCACGGATTTTTCCGAGGGATTACAAAGGCTCAGGGCTATCGAATATTCAATATCCTCTTTACCCGTATTCTCAATTTCCCAGATAAAGAAGCCGAGAGGAAGGCTTGATTCAAGCTCCTTGTGAGGAATAAAGGGATTGAAGGCGGTAAGGCGCACCTTGCCGGGGAAGTCACCGTCGGCAAGGTCAAGCTCCGCTATTGGAAATCTGCCCTCAAAGCGCACCTCGGAGAAATGAGGAAAGCCCGCCATAGTGCCGACCTGCGGCCCAAAGCCGTAGCCCTTGAACTCCGACTGCATAGATTCGCCCATAAGATTTGACACGGTATCCCCCTGAAGAACCTTCGTATAGGTTTTTCCCGAGGCTTCGGCTCTTATCGCAAAGTGAGAATAGCCGTTTTTGGTATTCTTATTCGGGCGGTTGAAAATTTCGAAATCGCAAAGCTCACCGTTACCGCAGAGGCTGATAGAGCCGCTGCCGATTCCCCCCAAAGGGAATCTTATATTTTTAAGATACTCTTTTTCGTAAACCATTTTACATCTCCAATCTTCTTTTATGCGCAAAGGAAACGCTCCGACTTAATTTTCAAAAACCAAGGCGAAGCGTTTTTTGTTGATTTATCAATAATCCGAAAAAAAGGAAAATTACATTGTAAAATATTTCCAAAGGAAATAAATTCCTACAGGCCAGAAAACGAAGAGGAATACTATTCCAAGAACGAGGGAATTCTTCTTTTCCTTTTCCCTCTCCTCGTCCCAGCTGCTTTTAGCTCCCCTGCTACCACTGTTTGCGGGGCGGGAATTATTGTTGCTGTAATTGTTGCTGTAATTATTGTTATAGCCGTCGTTGCTGCGGTTTATCGGAATTTCCGAGCCGCAAAGAGCGCAATAGCCCTTGCCACTGTTCATATAGTTACCCTTTTCGTTTTTGCAAATGGGGCACACTGCGTTAAGATAAACGTTTCCACCGCTCTGCCTTGCATCAACCGCATCGTATTTATCGTGAGCATCGGGAGCTGTCATATCTATTTCCGCATCGCACATAGCACAGTGATAGGTTCCGTTTCTCCATACGTTCTCGCCGCTGTGACCGCAATTTCTGCATACTTTATTCATTGTCATTCTCCTTTAAGGCTTTTTACATATCATACAACGCTGTTTGCGTTAAAATTGTCAAGCTTCTCGTTAAGTTCCTTCAACGCCGACCTTGCGTTATAAATCTGAGCATCCAAATCGTGAAGTCTTAAATTCAAGACGGATATCTCGCCTCTTAAAGCATCGGCGGGGTTCTTCAGGCTCTTGAAAAAGGCTTTTATTGCCACTACAACCGCATATATTCCTGCGCTCACATAGGAAAGCCCAATCGTTGCCATAATACTCCGCTTCTCACACTTTGCAAGAATAACGGAAAATACGATAAAGCCGATAAATGCAGTTAAAATCATAATAACCCCCAGAACTATCAGCGCCTCGCTGTCATCAACAGACAAATCTGGATCGGTGGCTGCTGCACTTGCGATAATCACGCCAACGAAGAATAAAACCACACACAGAATACTCAAAAGCGAGGTTATTCTGATTTTCTTGACGGGGTAGCTTACTATTTCGTTTTCCTTTTCGGCTATGCTTTTGGTAATGCCTTCCCTTGTATTAACAAGTGACTTTACGTGATTGGCGGCATTATTTCTCGCTCTTTCAAGGGCGGCTCTTTCTTCGCGGCGCTTCTGCTCAACCATAGCACGCTCACGACTCTCCCTTTCCCTACGGGCTCTTTCCTCCGCCGCTTTAAGCTCACGCTCGGCAAGCTCATCCTGCTCTCGCTTAATTCTCGCCTTTACCTTTTCGTTAAGGTCTACGAGCTTATCGGAAATCTCCGAATCCGTATAGCGAATTGCATTTTTATAGGACCTCGCTCTGTCAAGGGCGGTATCTGCGCCCTCCAGCTTCTTTATATCCGAAACCCTCATTTCGCCTAAAAGCTTGTAGAGGTACGCATCACCGTTTTCCGGGTCCTTATCAAGAACCTTTTCACAGTAAAGGTCAGCGCTTCCGTAGTCCCCGTTATCGAGGAATATGGTAACTCTTTTCAAGAGGTTTTCAATCTCAGCTCCGCTGTTTTTGGAGGTGGAAGCAGAGGAGTAATCATGGTGGCTGCGAGGCTCCTCGTATTCGCCAAGCTGCTTTTTAATTCCTCTCACCAAGTCGAACATAAATCCGAGCAGACCCATATTCTGCGCTTGGAGATGTGAAAATTCCTTAGGCAGATAATAGGGGTCCATATCCTTGTAGGCAGGGATAAGCATCTTCTTTTCGCCTTTTCTTATGAGGGAAAGATATCTGCTCCACTCGTTCTTTACCCAAACCGCATTGAAATACTCGGGCTTCGTTCCCATAACCACCATTACCTTTGCGCTGTGAAGAGCCGCAAAGATTATAGGCTCGTATGCCGAGCCGAGCTTTCCCTCAAGGCTTATTTTTGCATAGAACACCTTAAAGCCCTGCTCGGTAAGTTCGTTATAGAGGTCGTTTGCGTACACAGAATCGTGGGTTCTCTGTCCGTTTTCGTCGGTTTCCTTATAGCATATAAATACGTCGTAAGGCTCCTCGCGCTCGGATATGGCAAGGATTTCCTTCTGGATGTCGTTTATAACCTTCGCCTCGTCCTCATAGACACGTCGCCTTTCGGAATCCGCATACTTTATTGCCGAAAGATAATTTTCGTCGTCAAACACGGAGGTATATTGCGCTCTGTTTACAGTAGGAATACGTCTTCTCGACCTGGGGTCCTCTACGTATTCTATTCCGTAATTGCAAAGAACTATCGACCAGTATGCCTCGGCATCCGTGTTATCCTCAGCCAAAATCTCCTCGTACATTTCCATTGCCTTGTCAAACTCGTTGTTACGGCGGAAATGATTTGCCCTGTCGTAAAGTCTTGCTATTTTTTCGTCATTAAGCTTGGGGAGGGTCTGAGTGCTTCCGCAATAATCGCAGGTAACTATAACGTCACCCTCGTTTACGCTGAGAGAACCTCCGCACATTTTACATTCAAAAACTGCCATTTAATAAAATTTCTCCTGTTCTGTGGTAATGCGCAGAATTAAAGCTTCTCTCCGCACTCAAGGCAGAACTTACCGCCTGCGGGAACCTCGCTGCCGCACTTGGGGCATTTATTTATAAATGACGCTCCGCACTCAAGGCAGAACTTGCCGCGGCGAACCTTCTTACCACAAGAGGGGCAGATAACCTCGTCGTCTGCCAGCTTTTCAATCTTCGTTCCGCACTCAAGACAGAACTTTGCATTCGCAGGAACTGCGCTGCCGCAATTTGGGCATTTCTCCTCATTTACGGGAGCCTCCGCGGGTGCCTGCGCACCGCCTGTCATACCCTTGAACATATCGCCGAACTGAGAGCCTACGGCTCCTGCCGCCGCCATACCGACGCCAAGACCTATAACGTCACCGATAACTCCGCTGCCGCCGCCGTTTGCGCCCATATTGCCAAGTCCCTCGGCAAAGGCTTTTTTAACGTCAGCCTCAATGATATCCTTCTGGGTGTAGCCCTTAACCTGCATAATTTCAGCCTCGGCATAACCTGCCATTTTAGCAGCCTGCGCCTCTGCCTGAGCCTCGATAAGCCTTCTCTCCGCTTCTCTTCTCGCAATCTCGGTTTCGGTTGTCTGACGCTCAAGCTCTATTTTTCGCTGAGCGGCCGTTACGGTTGCCTCTGCCTCCGCCTTTGCGCTTCTTACGGTTGCCTCCGCCTCCGCCATCTTGGTCTGGAAGGAAACGGTCTGAAGCTCTCTCATACGGCGGAAATTGGGGTCGTCCTCGGGAAGGAGAACGTTGGAAATATAGAACTGAGGTATTGTAAGACCGTACTCCTCAAAGCCGGGAAGAATCTTCTCACGAAGAATTGCCGAAAGCATCTCAAGGTTCTCGTCAATCTCCAGAATATTTATATTCTGCGCCTTGATGCTTGCGGAAAGGTGAGTTTTAATAGCCGTGGAAATCAAGGGTCTGAAGCTCTGGGAGAGGGACTTAGTAAAGCCTGCGCCTCTGTCCTCCCAGGCGATACCGTTCATTGTTCCAACAAGCTTTACAAGAAGGCGTCTTGCATCGCTTACCGCCAGGTTCATTTCTCCGGAAGCGCCGATTGCGAAAGGAATACCGAGGGTAGGCTCTATGAAGCGAACCTTGCTGTCAGTCCCCCATTTTACCGCCATCTGAACGGTTTTGTTTATGTAATAAACCTCGCAGTGAAAGGGTGTTTCGCCACCCGTAACCCTGTTAAGAGCCTTGCCGACGAGAGGAATATTCTGTGTTGTAAGTGTATGTCTGCCGGGACCGAAAAGGTCAAGCGCCTGACCGTTCATAAAGAATATCGCTTCCTGCGATTCGTGAACGATAAGCTGAGTCATATTGTTGAAGTCCTCGCAAGGATGCTTCCATATAAAGGTGCTGTTATCGCCTTCGTATTTTATGATTTCTGCTATCTGTTTCATAATTTAGTCCCTTTCTTTATGCTCCGATATGTCGGAATATTTTTAATTATGTAACATTATATCACACCCGTTCACCAATTTCAATATATTACGAACGATATTTTAAAGAATTATGTATAAATTTTTAAAAAATAGCGTGACCTGGAAATGTTGACAAAAAGTGTTCGGTACTGTATAATGTTGTTAAGAGTAAGTGTTAACGAATTGCGGCGACAAAAAGGAGGCTGACAACCTATGGAGCAGGAAGAAAAGATAAAGATTTTAAAAAATCTTCTCGCCTTCGGCAGAGGAGTGCTTACTGCGGCGATATGCCTCGTCATAAAGCTTATCTGCAATTTCTCCGCTCTGTCAAGCTACGTCGGCGGAGAGGGCTTTTTTGCCGACACGCCCCCATATTTCGTGCATATCGTATGCTTCTTAACCTCGCTGATAATATACTATTTCGTCACACGGGCTATGAGCAATTACAACGGAAGGCTCATGGACGAATATCTCTGTGAAGGAGAGAGAAATCTCGGATTTTTCAAAAATCTCAAATCACTCTTCGGGAATTCCGAATTTATGATTGAAGCGCTTGTCGCCACCTTCATAATGTTTATCGGTGGCGCTGTTGGCGCCTCTTACGAGATAGCGGGAATGTTCCACTTTGCCGACGGATTTTCAAAAAATAGCACAGGCTTTATCCCGGGATTTGTTACCGCCGCCCTGACGTTTCTCTTTTACAGCATTTCAAAAGCAGATGCCTACGGCTTCTGGGACTCATTAAAGAAGGAGGACGAGAGGGAAAAGGTCCGCAGACGTGTATCGCTTATCCTGAAGCTTGCGATACTCTTCGTCTTATGTCCCATAATAGCGACCGTTATGCCTCTTCTTCCCCTTGCATTAGTTACCCTGGGAGCACTCATATACGCAATAATCCTTGCCGTATCCCTGCCGCTCTTCATAGGCTCCGTAGTCCTGATTGCCCTACTCGTATGGCTCACATTTTTCCTCACAAAGGTTATCTGCCGCAGACGCTTTATCAGCGGAATACTTAACACGGTAAGGGATATAGACGCAAAAATCACGGTTATGAGAAACCCATATCTATCTCTTATAACCAGGCGTCGCATTTTCTCATTTGATATAGAGCTGGAAGGCAGGCTATACTGCTGCGTTAATATCTCCTCAAAGCACAGATGGACTCCTATATGCTTCACCGAGGACGGCCGTGGCTATCACAAGCACGTAATCGGAACGAAGAGGCACAATATAACGGTAAAGGATTTCTTTGAATTTGACACGCCCTCGGGGGGTGTGCCGATTCTTATCGTAACTCCCACTCCTAAAGAGGTTTTCATCAGCGACGAATACGGAGAAAAAAGACTTTTCAACGCCGACAGGCTCTGGCGATGGACAGCCTATGACAAGGAGGCGTTTCTCGGAGCCTTAGGGCGCAAAATTTTAGGTGTATTCGACCGTGAGTCAGAGGATAAAAATTCTGACTCCGGTATATCCGTACCGACTAAATTTATACAGTAACTAAAACAATTTCGGGCAGAGGAGCGGCAAAGGAAGGCTGCTTTTCCGCCCGTTTTTTGTTTTATTCCGTGTCGCTATGATAAATACATTTTCTGTAAATTGAAAAACCCCCTTGAAAAAACCTTTAACTTATGCTAAAATTAGAGTGCTATAAAATAAATGCAAAACCTATGCGGAGAATACGAAATGGAAGATAAATTCATAAGTCTGCTCTATCCCGACGAGGAGTCGCTTAATTACCATATGGACAGAAACAATCTGCCGAAGGTTTCCGAGGCAGTTTGCGACGAGCTGTCGCTGACAGACCTTTTCTCGCTGAAGAACAGCTCTCTTACAGATTTCTTCACCTCTGACCCCACCGTTATCGAATACCGCCAGAGGACTATTTCCGATATGATAAACATACCCGAGCTTAAAGAGGCTCTTGCCGAGGTGCATCCCATTCTCGACGATATCGGAGAGCTTCGCAGGCTTGATATGTCAAAGGGAAATTTCGGCGATTCATACCTTTACAGCATCACCGAAATAGAGCTGTACGTAAGCTGCATTGAAACCCTCAAGTCCGGCTTTGAAAAAATTGCGGACAAGGTGAAAAGTCCCGCCTTTCGAAGGCTTTCGGATTTCGTGCTTGAGCTCGCCTCCTCCGAATATTATTCGGAGCTTAATAAAAAGCTCTCCGCCCTCGCCTCAAGAGTTCACGAGGTCAGAAGCGTAACGGTCGGTGTGAATCTCGACAGAGAGCTTCGCCCCGTTGCGGCAGGTGTGATTTCCGTAAATTCTGAGCAATTCAAATCCGGGAAAACCCTTGATAAAATCCTTCGTTTTTCCTTCAAAAACGACTCCTTTACCACAATAGCCGAGCTTTCCCCCTTTGGCAAAGGGCAGAGCGAAAACAAAAAGGAGGCGCTTGTCGGAGCCTTCCATTCCGCCATCGAGGACGTTTTTAAATCCTCAATTAAAGGGTGGCGCTCCATAGTAGGCGAATACGTGCTTGACAATACAGATTTCCTTCTTCGGCTTCTTCCCGAGATAGAATTCGTATCCCGCGCCACAGACCTTGTTAAAAAGCTCTCCGCTCACCCGGGGTGCTCGGTATGCTTCCCTAAAATCCTTCCTAAGGAAGAAAAGGCTTTTTCAGCCCTCGAGCTTTACAACCCGAGAGTTGCCCTTGCCATTGACGACGAGATTGTTTGCAACGATTTTGAGTTTGACGACGAGGCTCGTATTTACGTACTGACAGGTCCCAACAGAGGCGGAAAATCGGTTATTACAGTAGCAGTCGGCGCAGCTGAAGCTTTCGCTATGCTCGGGCTCCCCGTCCCTGCCCGCTCAGCTGAAATATCCCCTGTTGACGGTATATTCACTCATTTCCCCGAGGGCGCTGACGACACTATTGACAAGGGGCGTCTTGGCGAGGAATGCGCAAGACTGCGTGAGATATTTGACTGCGTTACCGAGGACAGCATGATTCTCCTCGACGAATCCCTCTCCTCTACCGGCGCATATGAGGCTGCGTACATAGCCTCCGAAATACTTACAGGCTTTGCCACAATGAGGGTGAGAGGTATATTCTCCACTCACCTTCACGAGCTTGCGGCGGCAGTCCCCGAAATAAACAAAAAATCCGCCTCCCTCGGTGGCATAAGCCTTGACACGCTGGTGGCGGGAATTGAAGAAGGAAAGCGCTCCTTCAAGATAGTAAGAGCGAAGCCTGACGGAAAATCCTACGCCAGGGATATTGCCGACAAATACGGGCTTTCCTTTGACAGTATTATGAGAACGGTTAAAGAAAGAGAGTGTGACAGATGAGCATAGTTATCGGAATTGACGTAGGCGGCAGCACCACGAAAATAGTCGGCTTCCGTGAGGGCGAGCTTATACACCCCCAATTTGTTAAGGCTAACGACCCGCTTACCTCAATTTACGGCGCCTTCGGCAAATTCACCGACGAAAACCGACTTGCGCTCCGTGACATTGACAGAGTTATGGTGACTGGAGTCGGCTCCGCTTACTTAAGCCGCGGGCTTTACGGACTTGAATGTGTAAAGGTGCCCGAATTCAAAGCAATCGGCGTTGGCGGCTTATACCTGTCGGGTCTTAAAGAAGCTCTTTGCGTAAGTATGGGTACGGGTACCGCACTTGTACACGCCTCGGCGGATAAAATGAATTATCTCGGCGGAACCGGAGTTGGGGGCGGCAGCATTATGGGGCTTTCCAAAATAATGCTCAACGCCGATACGGTGGAGCATATTATAGAGATGGCGGAGTGCGGAAAGCTCTCCAACATCGACCTTACTATCAAGGATATTACTGCGGAAAACAATCTCAGCGAGCTTTCCCGTGACCTTACGGCGTCGAATTTCGGTAACGTGTCAGACCTTGCGGACAAAAACGATATTGCCGCAGGAGTGGTAAATATGGTGCTCGAAACCGTTGGCATGGTTTCGGTTTTCGGCGCAAAATCCGTCGGGGTAAAGGATATAATACTCACGGGAAACCTGACAAACCTCGATATAACCAAAAAGAAATTCGAGCAGTTCTGCGATATGTACAAGTCGGATGGAATTAAATTCAGAATTCCCGAGCTCTCCCCCTTCGCCACTGTCATAGGAACTGCGCTTTGCAAATAAAAA
>CAJGCM010000051.1 GCA_904501765.1 uncultured Clostridia bacterium
ACCACGACGAGGATTGTGACTGCGGCTGCCACGACCACGAGCATCACCATCACCACCACGACGAGGATTGTGACTGCGGATGCCACGACCATGAGCATCACCATCACCACCACGACGAGGATTGTGACTGCGGCTGCCACGACCACGAGCATCACCATCACCACCACGACGAGGACTGCGACTGCGGCTGTCACGGACACCACCATCACCATCACGCCGACGAGGTATTTACAAGCGTAGGCGTTGAAACCACGAGAAAATTTACCAAAGAGGGCATAGAAAAAATACTTGCCGAGCTTGAGGACGAAGCTAAATACGGTATAGTTCTTCGAGCGAAGGGAATCGTGGAATGCGAGTGCGGTGCCTGGCTCCACTTTGATTACGTTCCCGGTGAGGCTGATGTGAGAGTCGGTTCTGCGGGAATAATAGGCAGACTCTGCGTAATAGGCTCGGGAATTGATAAGGACAAAATCAAGGAGCTTTTCGGCGTAATTTGAACAGGAGAAAAGTGAGATGGATATAGCGGTATATCTTTTTACAGGCTTCCTTGAAGCGGGTAAAACAAGATTTATAAAGGATACGATGCGTGACGAAAACTTTAACGATGGCAAGCATAAGTATCTTATCATACAGTGCGAAGAGGGGGAGGAAGAGCTTGAAGCCGCCGATTTTGGTGACAATGTGAGCCTTTGCTCATTCGAGAACGAAAGCGACCTTCTTCCCGAGCGCCTTGAGGCAAGGCGGAAAAGAGCAGATGCCGACGTGGTTGTAATAGAGTACAACGGAATGTGGCAGATAGACAAGCTATATAACAGTCTTCCCGAGGGATGGGCTGTGTATCAGGAGATATATATAGCCGATTCAACCACAATTCTTTCCTACAACGCAAATATGCGTCAGCTTGTTGTGGATA
Organism: uncultured Clostridia bacterium; assembly: GCA_904501765.1. Classification (GTDB taxonomy): domain Bacteria; phylum Bacillota; class Clostridia; order Oscillospirales; family CAG-272; genus UBA1740. The sequence goes on from CAJGCM010000051.1 coordinate 914, forward strand.
AGCTTGCAAGCTGCGAAATGGTAGTATTCAACAGAACCGATTCCAAAACCGACAGATTAGAGCTTCACAAGCTCGTAAGAGGAGTCAGCAGAAAGGCTAATATCTGCTATGAAGGCCTTGATGGGGACATAGAATTTGACGATATAGAGGACCCTCTGCCCTTTGATATAGAAGCGCCCGTCGTGGATATTAAGGATGAGGATTTTGCGATATTTTACCGTGATATGAGCGAGGAATTTCCAAAATATTCAGGGAAAACAGTTCGTTTTAAGGGAATTGTAGCAACCGACCCCTCTCTTCCCAAGGGGCATTTTGCAATAGGAAGGCATATTATGACCTGCTGCGAGGCGGATATTGCCTATCGTGGAGTCGTTGCGAAGGGCATGGGCAAGCTTAAGCTTAAAACCCGTGATTGGGTTACGGTAAAGGGAGTGCTCCGTGAGGAATATTCACCTCTTTACGGCGGAGAAGGACCCGTGCTTGACGTGAAGGAAATAACATATTCGGAAAAACCCATACAGGAGGTTGCGACCTTCTGAAAAATCACCCCAGCCGAGTGCGCTCGGCAAAAGGAGCGTTTTATGAATTTAAATGAAGCTAAATTTCCCTTTGAAATGTATTCATTAACGGCAAACGGTATAATAACGAAGCCCGGATTTCACAATAACAAAATGGAGATAGTCGAGGTAAGACGTGGCAAGGTAAAGCTCCAGATAGGAGCAGAATACGTCGAGGCTACGGCAGGGGATTTCGTTTATATTCCCGAGAACACGGTTTTTGCATCGGAATCTGTTGAGGGCGAAGCGACAATCAGAGGCTTGATTTTCGATTCGGATATAATTGAAGCAAATATGGAAAGCTATGAAACCGAGCTTCTGTATATGTTTTACGTGCAGTCCGAAAACAAAATCAACATATTTGATAAAACGCACCCCGTGTACACCTTAATCAGCCGTTGTATGAATGAAGCGTACGAGGAGTTCGTGAGCAAGGACGTGTGCTATATGCTGCCTATAAGAGCGAATATATACCTTATAATGTCAGCTCTTCTTCGCTACTATTGCGGCTCGAAAAACGAGCTTGATAAGCTGGTTTATCATAACGTATTGCGTATGAAGCCTGCAGTAGACCATATAAACCGTCATTATTTTGAAAAGCTGTACATAAACGACTTGTCGGACATCATTATGGTGTCAGCCGATTATTTCACAAAAATGTTCAAGGACAGCATAGGCAAAACCCCGGTTGATTACATAAACGGAAAAAGAGTCAACAGAGCAATGCAGCTCCTTATAGAAACAAGCGACTCAATGGCTGATATTGCCGCAAAGGTAGGCTTCTGTAACGCAAACTATTTCCATAAAATATTTAAGCAGTATATGGATATAAGCCCCTTGGCTTACAGAAAAAGAGCGAAGAGTTGAAAATAAAAAGTATAAAGCAAAGGGGCTGTCGCATTTAGGCATAACCGAATAAAAAACGAGAGGCATTGTGAAAAAAACACAACGCCTCTTTTGATTTATGTATAGGAACTGAAAACACAAGGTTGAAAACCTTTCGGTTTTCCTCTTTTTTATTGTTTTTTATTCTATTGCCGTTTCCTTCCTCTCGTTGTACTTTTGTACGCCTTCGGGGCGGAGAACGACAATTTCTGCTCTAAATCCGACAGCCCCTTTTTGTCTGAAACCGAAATATTAAAATTTTATAGCAACGATACCCGCCTTGCCTATTGTTATAGGCTCGGAAAGGGCGATTTCTCTTTCCGTAATGCTGATTTTATCAGGCTCCTCAAAGGTATTGCAGTTATGTACGTCGTCGCTTTCAATAGCCCTGACTTTTGCAGTTATACCCTTTGTAATGTCGAAGCCCTCAAGAGTGAAGACCGCCTCCTTGTCGCAGGAAAGGTTAGCCACGGTAACGAGAGTTTCTCCGTTTTTCTGCGATGCGGAAACCGAGATTTTCTCCCTCATAGAGTCGTTTTCGCTTACGTAAACGTCAATGGCTTCGGCGCCCTGATGCTCCTTGTAAAGGTCGAAGACGTGATAGGTGGGAGTCGTTATGCACTTGTCACCCGAGGCAAGGAAGAGCGCATGAAGATTATTTACTGTCTGCGCTACGTTAGCCATTCTTATCTTGTCCGCGTTACGGTTGAAAATATTTAGAGTATGAGCGGTAACGAGAGCGTCACGCATAGTGCTTTGCTGCTCGAAGAGATTGTATCCCTCGGTGGGACCTGAGCCGTCACGGTGCCAGCAGCCCCATTCGTCAATAACAAGCTTACACGCCCCGTCAAAGTCGTTAGCGCATATAATGCTCCAGTTTTTACCTATTATATATTCCATATAATCGGCTCTTTCAATAAGCGAGTAGAACTCGTCGGTGGAAAACTCCTTGCAGTCGCCGTCAAAATTAGGAGCATAGTAATGTATGGCAAAGCCGCTTATACGGTTCGTTGCGGCAGAAGCAAGAACAGGAATTACACCACGTGACCAGTCAAATTTATCCCCGTCGGAGCCACAGGCGAATAATTCCGTGCCTGTCACGGTATTGTTCATAACCTCTGCGAATCTGCGGCATTGGTCGGCGTAGAATTCGGGACGCATACATCCGCCGCCGCCCCAGTTCTCGTTGCCTACGCCCCAGAAGGGGATATTAAACGGCTCGGGATGTCCGTTTGCCTCTCGTTCAAGAGCCAGTGTTGTGCTGCCCTTTGGGGACAGGCAATAGTCCATCCAATTCCTTATCTGCAAAGGGGTGGAGGAGGTTAAATTTGCCGCAAAATAAGCTGACGCTCCTATTGCCTCGCAAAAATCCATAAATTCGTGAGTACCTACTGCGTTGCTCTCGTATCTTGAATCGCGATAGGTCCACCAGTTAGGTCTTACAGGTCTGTTTTTGCCGATACCGTCACGCCAGTCGTAAACCTCTGCGTAGCAGCCGCCGGGCCAACGGATAACAGGTGTGTTTATTGCCTTAAGCTTGTCAACGATAAATTTACGGAAGCCCTTGACGTTCGGTACGTCGGAATCGGGGCCAACCCAAAGTCCGTCGTAAAAAACGCCGCCTATATGCTCGGTAAACTGACCGTAAATCTCGGGAGCTATTTTTCCTATTTTTCTCGGTAAAAGATACACCTTTTTCATAATATACCTCGTCTAAAAGCTCCCCATAGGGAATTTATAGCCTTTATGGGGAGGATTGTTTCAGAAATTTTATTTTTCCCTTATCAGCGTCAGCTCTTCTTCGCCTCTGACAAATGCTGCGGTAACGATAACCTTCGCCACGTCCTTCTCTGAGGGTATGTCAAACATAGGCTTCATCATAACTCCCTCAATAATTGAGCGAAGACCTCTTGCGCCCGTGTTTCTCTCGATAGCCATTTTAGCTATCTCGTTAAGAGCCTCGTCCTCAAACTCAAGCTCAACTCCGTCAAGCTCGAAAAGCTTCTGATACTGCTTGTAAATTGCGCCTTTAGGCTCCTTGAGAATTCTGACGAGAGCCGCCTCGTCAAGATTATCCAGTGCCACGATTACGGGCAGTCTTCCAACAAGCTCGGGGATAATTCCGTACTTTACGACGTCGTGAGCAATAACGTCCTTATAAACGCCCTTTTCAACCTTCTCACGCTTTGTAAGCTTTGCGGAAGAGAAGCCTATTTGCATGGAGCCCTTTCGCTTTTCGATAATTTCCTCAATGCCGTCAAATGCGCCGCCGCAGATAAAGAGAATATTTTTTGTGTTAATCTGGATAAATTCCTGATTGGGGTGCTTTCTGCCGCCCTGAGGAGGAACGTTTGCCACAGTTCCCTCAAGTATCTTGAGAAGCGCCTGCTGAACGCCCTCACCGGATACGTCCCTTGTAATGGAGCGGTTTTCGCCCTTCCTTGAAATCTTGTCTATCTCGTCAATGTATATAATGCCTTTTTCCGCAAGAGAAACGTCGAAATCCGCCGCCTGAATAAGACGCAGAAGAATGTTTTCAACGTCCTCGCCAACGTATCCCGCCTCTGTCAGTGTAGTGGCATCGGCAATAGCGAAGGGAACCTTGAAGCTCTTTGCAAGGGTTTGAGCAATATATGTCTTTCCGACACCCGTAGGACCGAGAAGAAGGACGTTTGATTTCTGTATCTCAACGTCGGGGTATTTGCTACTATCTCCGTCGGACTTTTTTTCTTCAAGGGTAAGAATTCTCTTGTAGTGGTTGTAAACCGCAACCGCCAAAGCCAGTTTCGCATTATCCTGACCTATAACGTGGCCGTCAAGCATCTCCTTTATTTCCTTGGGGCGGGGGAGTGTTTCGAGGGAAAGCTCGCCCCCCTCCGCCTTATCCTCTGCTGAGGGCTGGAAATGCTCGTTTAAGAAGTCTGAAAACATATCTATGCAATTTTCGCATATATAGGTCTTGCTGTCCTGGGAAGGGATAAGAAGCATAACCTCGTTTTCGCTTCTTTTGCAGAAGGCGCAGCGGCGCATGGTACGGTTTGAATTGTCTTGCATAAATTAAAGTTCCTTTTTGGTGATTACTTTGTCTATAAGTCCGTATTCGCATGCAGCGTCCGCACTCATAAAGTTATCTCTTTCTGTGTCGCGCTCAATAACCTCAAGAGGCTTGCCTGTCTGCTCAGAGAGGAGCTTGTTAAGCTTCGCTCTTATGCTTATAATGTGGTCGGCGTGAATTTTTATATCCGTTGCCTGACCCTGCGTTCCGCCGAGAGGCTGATGTATCATAACCTCTGCGTTAGGGAGCGCATATCTTTTTCCGGGAGCGCCGCTGGAGAGAAGGAAGGCTCCCATAGAAGCCGCCATACCTACGCAAATCGTCGATACGTCACACTTGATATAATTCATAGTGTCGTATATAGCCATACCTGCGGAAATTGAGCCGCCGGGGCTGTTGATGTAAAGATAAATATCCTTGTCGGGGTCCTGAGCCTCAAGATAAAGAAGCTGAGCAACAACGAGGGAAGCGGTGGTGTCATTCACCTCGTCTGCAAGAAAAATTATTCTGTCGTTTAAAAGCCTTGAAAAAATATCGTAAGAGCGTTCACCACGTGAGGTTTGCTCAACGACGTAAGGAACGAGAGCCATAATATAAATCTCCTTAAATATTATAATAGTCTTTTTATCGAAAAAGATAAAAATATGTAAAATGCGTCTATTATCGCAAAGCAGCCGTAGGTCGTTTTACAAAACCCATGGCTGCTTTTTGATCAATAATTATTCAGCATCAGCTTCCTCTGTTTTTGCCTTGGAAGCCTTTTTAACAACAGCATTGTCCTTAACGAACTTAAGAGCTGCCGCAACGAGCATATCAGCTTTGATATCCTCTTCTGCAACCATAGCACGAACCTGCTCCTCAGGAAGATTGTAAGCATCAGCTATTCTCTTGTATTCAGCCGCAACGTCTTCGTCGGAAACCGTAAGAGCTTCAAGAGCCGCAATCTTCTCAAGAGCTAAGCGAAGCTTAACCTGCTTTTCAGCATTAGGTCTGAACTGAGCGCGAAGAGCGTCAAGTGTAAGACCTGTGTACTTTGTATACTGAGCGAGGTCAAGACCCTGCATACGAAGTCTGTTGTCGTAATCGCGGATAAAGTTTTCTGTCTCCTCAGCAAACATAACCTCGGGGATTTCAGCTACGAGCTTTTCAAGAAGAGCCTCTACAACAGCGTTTTCAAATGCTCTGTCAGCCTCCTCCTCGTTTCTCTTTGCAATTTTAGCCTTAATGTCGGCTTTGTATTCATCAAGAGTGTCAAATTCGGAAACGTCCTTTGCAAACTCATCGTCCGCTGAGGGAAGCTCCTCTGCCTTTATAGCGTTAAGCTTAACCTTGAAGGTAGCAGGCTTACCAGCAAGCTCTGTTGCGCCGTACTCCTCAGGGAAGGTAACGTTAACGTCAAATTCCTCACCCACACTCTTTCCTTCAATCTGAGCCTCGAAGCCGGGGATGAAGGAGCCGGAGCCGAGCTTAAGGTCGTGACCCTCGCCCTTTCCGCCGTCAAATGCAACGCCGTCCATAAATCCTTCGAAATCTATGTTTGCTATATCGCCGTTCTTTGCAGCTCTGTCGGTAACATCAACAGTTCTTGCAAGACGTGCTCTTGCTCTGTCAAGCTCTTCCTCAACGTTAGCCTTTGTAACTCTCGCAACCTTGCGGGGGGCTTCAATTCCGCAGTAGTTCTCAATGGTAACTTCAGGCTTAACAAAGCCCTCTGCCTTAAGAACGATATCTCCGTCGTTTGATACGAGATCAAACTTGGGAGAGCCTACAACGGTAATACCTGCCTCCTTAACAGCTGCATCGAAAGCCTCGGGAATACAAGCGTTGATAGCGTCTTCAAAGAAGATTCCCTTGCCGTAAAGTCTTTCGATTATAGCCTTGGGAGCCTTTCCCTTTCTGAAGCCGGGAACGTTGATGCTCTTCGCATTCTTCTTATATGCTTCCATTTCTGCTTTGTCATAAGCTTCCTTGCTTACGGAAAATTCCATAACGAAGCCGGATTTTTCGGTAAGCTCGTTTTTGATAAGACTCATTGTTTTTCCTCCAGGTGATAGAAAATTATATTATTTAAAAATAAAATCAATACATTTTACAACAAAAAGAATTTTTTGTCAAGACGTAGGCGTAATAATTTTAATTCTTTGTGATTATTTTGGGAATAAAGTCAAGATAATCGGCAGATATTATGTGAAAATTAATGTTTTCGTATTCAAAGGTGGGCGGTGTGGTGTAATTTCCGTGAATATGCCCGTAAAATACGTTCTTTATTCCGTATTCCTTCAAGGACTTAATAAGTCCTTCTGAAACGGTGTCCTGCCAGATGGGAGGGAAGTGCATGAAAGCAAGTATTTCCTTGTCGCCCCCCAAGGATAGCTCCCTTGCTGCGGCAAGACTTGCGTCGAGGCGCATTTTTTCCCTTGCGGTGAGCTTTTCAAAGTCGGGGTTGTTTTGTGCATTTGAATTTTTTTCGTCAAAAAACCAGCCCCTGGTTCCCGCAATTATAAAGTCGTCTGTTTCGTGGGCGTTGTTGAACAGAAAAGAAATTGAGCCGATGCCATTTTTTTCAAAATGCTCCGTGTGCTTTCTCATAGTAGTCCACCAGAAATCGTGGTTTCCCTTGCCGAGAATCTTTTTTCCGGGCAGCGAGTCCAAAAATTTCAGGTCGGAGGTGGCTTCTTCTAAGGAAAGCGCCCAGGATATGTCTCCGGGAATAACCACAGTGTCTGAATCGGTAACAAGATGCCGCCAGTTTTTCTCTAATCTTTGCATATATCCCGCCCATCTTTTTCCGAAAATCTCCATAGACTTGTCGGTTTCCCGAAGGGTGGACAAATGCAAATCGGCGATTGTGAAAAGAGCCATAAAAATCTCCCTTGGTTGAATAAATAGCCGTCTTCGGGCGCAAAATATCTCTTGCAGAGAAAGAGAAAAAATCTCTCTGTAGAAAAGAGGATGTAAAATGGAAGAGAAGAAGTATTCCACCGAATGCGGCGGTGAGCGTAATAAGTGCATCAAGGGTATTACCTGCGACGTAAAGAGTTGCGTTTATCACGGCAATAAAACCGATTGCTATGCAGGAGAAATATGCGTAGGTCCCAGCGATGCGAAATGCTCCGCCAACACGGTATGCGCAACCTTTAAGCCAAAAGAGTATTAAGCTTTGGCAAAGCCCACTACGGCAGAGTCCATATCTTCCTTGTCGATAATATCCGAGTGAAGAATAACTTTCGCCGTCAATCCCGAAAGGGGAGCGGGGATTTTTACGCCCGTATATGTCTCCAAGGCATCAAGCGCCTCGGTATCGTCGGAAAACTGTAATGCCGAGCTCTCGCCCCTAAGGGAAACGTACACGTCCTTTGCGAACTTATAAGGGGAGGCCGTGGAAACCACAAGGATTTTCCTCTCTGTCTCATATTCATTCATATATTCCTCTGCCGCATGATGGGCGACAGCTGTATGAGTGTCTATGAGGCAGTTTTTGTTTTCGTAAACGCATCTGATAGTAGCCTTTGTTTCCTCTTCGTCGGTGTAGTAGCCGAGGAAGCTCTCCTTGATTTTTGCGAAATCCTCGCCATCAAGCGTGTACCCTCCGTCATTTGCAAGGGCATTCATATATTCCGCAGTCTTTTTCTGTCCGCAAACAAGGTAGAGAAGACGTTCAAGATTTGAGGATATAAGAATATCCATAGAGGGGGATATCGTCTGATGGAAGGGGCGAACCCTGTTGTACGTTCCGCTTTCTAAAAAATCGGTGAGAACGTTATTCTTGTTGGAAGCGCAGATAAGGCGTCCTATGGGCAGACCCATAAGCTTCGCAATATAGCAGGCAAAAATATTTCCAAAGTTACCGGTAGGAACGCAAACGTCAAGTTTATCACCGTATTTTAGTGCGCCCGAGGCGAGCATATCGCAGTAGGCTGAAACGTAGTAAACTATCTGGGGAACGAGTCTGCCCCAGTTAATGGAGTTTGCGCTGGAGAGGAAGGTTCCGGCATCGTCAAGAGTCCTTACCATATCCATGTCAGCAAAAATTCTCTTAACACCGGACTGCGCATCGTCAAAGTTTCCGCGAATACCTATAACCTTAACGTTTCCGCCCTCCTGGGTCTGCATCTGTAGCTTTTGTACTCTGCTGACACCGTCAGTGGGGTAGAATACCTGAATTGAGGTACCGTCGATATCCTTGTAACCCTCAAGGGCTGCTTTGCCGGTGTCACCCGAGGTAGCGACGAGAATAAGAGCGTTTCTTTTTTCCCCGGTCTTACGAAGAGCCCTAACGAAAAGTCTTGGCATAATCTGAAGCGCCATGTCCTTGAAGGCAGAGGTGGGACCGTGCCATAATTCAAGCATATATGTGTTTTCCGAAAGCTTTGTTACAGGAGCGGCAGAGGGACCGAATTTTTCCTCGGCATATGCGCCCTTTGCATCCTCAAGAAGCTCCTCGTAGGTATAGTCTGTTAAGAATTTTCCTATAATATATGCAGCTCTTTCGCTGTAGGAAAGCCCCGAAATTTTCTTGATTTCGTCTTCTGTCAGGGAAGGTATGCTCTCAGGCATGTAAAGACCGCCGTCCTTGGCAAGACCGTTTTTTATTGCGTATGCGGCGCTGACACGCTCCTCGCCGCCTCTTGTGCTGATAAAGTTCATTCGTATTTCCTCCGTGAGATTAGTGCTTTAAATAAGTGTCGCCTCTGAAGGCGTCAGGCATATGCACGGTTTTTGTAACCAAGCCGCCCTCGTCTAAATATACCTCAATTACGTCAAATCTGATTTTTCCCCGAGGCCTTGCGAAGGCTATGTAAACCTTTGCGGCAGAGAGTATCGATTCAATCTTTTTTCGGTTAACTGAGGATGCGGGGCGAGGCTCCTTCGGGTTTTCCTTACCCTCTGTCCGGGTCTTCACCTCGGCAAAAACGGTATATTCGGAATTTCTCGCTATGATATCGATTTCGTGACCGTCGGCTACGTAGTTTTTCTCAAGTATTTTGTATCCTGACTTTTTGAGAAGCTTCGCTGCCGCACTCTCACCCGTGTTCGCCGTAAGGCGCCTCTTTGTGAATATCTTAAGTATGTTCATTTATCTAAAAATTTCAAAAAGCTTCTTCGGTGAATAGGGGACGGACCAAATTCTCTTACAGCATCCATATGCTCCTTCGTGGGGTACCCCTTGTGCTTTGCTATTCCGTACATAGGATAGGCTCTGTCAAGCTCGGCGCAGCCTCTGTCCCTGGTAACCTTGGCAAGTATTGAAGCCGCCGCAATAGAAGCGCTCTTCGCATCGCCCTTAACCACGGTTTCCGTGGGGATAGAGAAGCCTCTTGAGCAGTTTCCGTCAATAAGAGCGAAATCCGCAGGAACGGGCAGCGCCTCAACGGCTCTCCTCATAGCAAGCATAGATGCGTTTAGAATGTTTATCTCGTCAATTTCCTCGGGGCTCGCCTCGCATATAGCGTAAGCTATCGCTTTTTCACAAATTATATCAAAAAGGGCCTCGCGCTTTTTCTCCGAGAGCTTCTTTGAGTCGTTAAGCCCCTCAATTTCTATATCACGGGGCAGAATAACCGCCGCCGCAACGACAGGACCGCACAAGGGACCCCTGCCAGCCTCGTCGCAGCCGCAGACTGCGGTATAGCCAAGCTTGTATTTTTCGTTTTCAAAATCAAAATTAGGCATATCAAAACAGCTTTCGTTAAAATAAAAATGTATTTATCGGCTGAAGTCAATCTTAAAGCATTAACTTTGGTGGAAATCCAAGACTTTTGAAAGAATTAACAAGGAGGGGTTATTCCACCCTGTCAGAGGGAAGCTCTAAGGAAATCCGCCCGATAACAGCGCCTCTGAATTCGTCAAGAAGCATATCAGCGCATCTTGCTGAGTTTATAATGCCTCCCGACATAAGAAGTCCTCGTCTTCTTGCTACAAGCTCGAATAAATCGTAGCCGTCAAGTCCATCGGCGACATCTTCGGTAAGCTTGTACCTTGATAAAAATTTGTCCCTTGCGATACCCATAAGCCTTTGGCAAAGAATCATTGCCAACTCTTCCGTATCCAAAATTTTATCCTTTATAGCCCCCGTAAGAGCCAGATTTTCGCCAACTGTTTCGTCCTCGAATTTCGGCCATAAAACACCCGGCATATCAAGAAGAGTAATGCCTATATCCGTGGTAACCCACTGCTTGTCTACGGTAACGCCGGGGCGGTCCTCAACCTTAGCCCGTCTTGAGCCTGCAAGCTTGTTGATAAGGGAGGATTTTCCAACGTTGGGAATTCCGACAATCATAGCCTTTATAGCTCTTCCGGACATTCCTTTTTCATTATATCTTGATATTTTATCGGCAAGAGTACGAGCTATTGCGTCCTTAAGCTCGGATAACCCTTGACCGCTTTGGGAGTCTATCAGCACCGCAGTCTTCCCGCACCTCTCAAGCTCCTTTACCCAGAGCCTGTTTATATCGGGGTCCGCAAGAGATGCCTTGGTAAGCACCGTGATGTGAGGCTTGTCGCCTATCATATTTTCAATTTCGGGGTTTTTGGAGCTGTAAGGTATTCTTGCGTCGAGAAGCTCTAAAACAAGGTCAACCTCGGATAAGCATTCCTTTATCATACGGCGGGTTTTTGCCATATGCCCAGGGAACCACTGTATAGATTTTTGTGCCATTTTATAAATTCCTTTTGTTAATCAACAGTGCCGAATTTGTCGAAGGGATAGAAGCGTATAAGCACTCGCCCTATAATACTGTCGGTAGCAACGGTGCCGAAAATTCTTGAGTCGGTAGAGTTGTTTCTGTGGTCGCCCATAACGAAAACCTCCCCTTCGGGAACTGTCACGTCAAGGGTCTGGTCCATCATAAGATCGTCAATAAAAACGTAGTCCTCCGGAAGCTCTTCACCGTTACGCGTCACCCGACCGTCTCTATCTATTTCTATATGGTCGCCGCCAATCCCGATAATTCTCTTGATTATCGGCTTTCTTAAGTTAGTGGAGTAGTCCTCGCAAACGACTATATCGCCCCTCTCGGGAGTATAGAA